>CAZRND010000008.1:0-33978 GCA_964601345.1 uncultured Acidobacteriota bacterium
CGCCGGATTCAGGAGCTTTGCCGCCGGTGCGGATCACGCGACCGTCGGGCAGTACGACTTCGAGGCCCATCACGTGGTTCGTGGTCACACCGTAGGCTAGCGTGTGCGGACCGCCGGCGTTCTCCGCCACGTTGCCGCCGAGCGTGCAGGCTTTCTGGCTCGAAGGATCGGGCGCGTAGAAATATCCGTGAGGAGAAGCCGCTACGGTGAGATCGAGATTCACGACGCCCGGCTGCACAACGGCGCGAAGGTTTTCAAAATCGAGCTCCAGGATCTGGTCCATGCGCGCCGTGCTGAGGACGATCCCGCCGCTGACGGCGATCGCTCCGCCGCTCAATCCCGTGCCCGCGCCGCGCGCCAGCAGGGGCAGTCCGAGCGTCGCGGCGAGCTTGACGATGGCCGCGACCTGCTCCGTGGTCGTCGGGAAGACGACCGCCTGAGGCGTGGACCTGGTCAGACCGCCGTCGTATTCGTAGAGCTGCAGGTCCGCGGGAGTGTCGAGAACCGCGCCTTCGCCCCCACTTTCGCGAAGGATGGCTCGCAGCTCATCCGATAAGGAATGGGTTCGAGTCACGCTCTTCTCCGATGGTGGTCAAATCGCCGTGTCCTGGGATGACCACGGTGTCATCCGGCAGTGACAGCAGTTTCTCCTTAATCGAGCTGAGAATCTTGCGCGTGTTTCCGCCGGGAAGATCGGTGCGGCCGATGCTTCCTTGAAACAGCGTGTCGCCGGCGAACAGCGTCTTGCGGTCCGCGAGCGGGAAGTAGAGCGACGTGCTTCCCTCGGTGTGACCCGGCGTATGAATCACTTTGCCCTCGGCCCCGCCGATCCGGAGCGTGTCGCCATCTTTCAAGGGGGCGTCGATCTCGGACTTTTCCGGCGCTTGCCGCATCCCGATCCACGTGGCTTGCGTCTCGATCGTATCGTAAAGCTCGAGGTCGTTGTGATTCATGTAAACCGGCGCGCCGGTGGCTAGTCGGAGTTTCTTCGCGCCGCCGATATGGTCGATGTGGGCGTGCGTGATAGCGATCATCTTCACGGTCAGGCCGTGACGGCGGACAACTTCGAGGATCTGCGGAATGTTATCGCCGGGATCGACGACCAGCGCCTCGCGCGTCGCTTCGTCGCCGAAGATGGAGCAGTTGCACTGCAACAGCCCCACGGGAAGGATTTCATGGATCACGCGGCCTCTCAGAGTGCATGTTATATTCAAGAGGAATGCTGCGCAAATCTACTTTTGCGGTTCTCGCGACGGCGCTGATCGCGGCAGCGACCATGCGCGAGCTACAGCTCTCGAAGCTGGCGACGGACTTGAAACTGACCCCGGCGCAGGTGAAGCGCGTCGACAAGCTGCTCGACGATCTCGACATCTTGCGCAAGAAAATCGTGAAGGCGTCGGCCGGGACCGACCAGGCCGCGACCGCCGCAGCCAAAGAAGCCTTCCGCACCCGACAGGAATCGGGCTTCCACGGAATCCTGACGCCCGAGCAGTTTTTGAAGTGGAAGGAAATGAACACGCCGCCGGCGAATCCGCAGCCGCACCACCATCCCAAGTGATTGTCGATCATTCCTACCACGGCATCATCGCCGTCCTTGGGGCCGACCGGACTCGCTGGCTACAAGGGATGGTCACGAACGACATCGCCGGCCTCGCGCCGGGACAAACGACCTACTGCTTTTTCCTCGACGCCCAAGGTCACATCCTCGCGGACGCTCATGTGCTCGTGGAAGCCGAGCGGATCCTCGTCTACGTGGAGCCGGAGGTCACAGCGAAGCTGCTCAAGTGGCTCGATCACTACATCATCATGGACGATGTGGAACTCGCCGACATCAGCCCGAGCGCGATTCCGGCAAGGTCGGAAGCCATGGAAGCGTTGCGGATTGAACGCGGGATCCCGCGCTACGGCGTGGATATCGACGAGACCACTCTGCCGCAGGAGACCGGGCAACTACACGCCATCCATTTCAACAAGGGCTGCTACATCGGGCAGGAGATTGTGGAGCGCATACGCTCGCGGGGTCATGTCAACCGGATGCTGGTGCGCCTCGAATCCTCGGAGCTCCTGGAACCGGGCGCCGCGATCGAGGCGGAAGGACGCGAGATCGGCCGGATCACCAGCGCCGCGCGATCTCCGACTAGAGACGTTTTCGTGGCGCTGGGCTATGTCCGCCGGGAATTCGCAGAGCTGGGCAGAGAGCTAAGCTCTCAGGGCAAACGTTTAAGAACATTCTGAGCCTGTTCGTTTGAAGGATTGATCCGTAGCGCCTGCTGCGCGTCGCTTCTCGCGGCAACCATGTCGCCGCGGAAATACTGCGCCACGGCGCGATTGGCATAGGCGCGCGAAGACGGCGCGTGCGCGATGACGCTGTTGAGCTGCGCGATGGCGTCGTCGAACTGCCTCATCTCGAGCAACAGGGCGCCGTAGGTCGTAAGCATCTCCCATTGGTTCGGACTTCCCTCGCTCGCTGTGACTACGCCTTTCAGCAAGTTGGTCGCGCGGACGCGGTCACCCTGCTGGAATGCGATCACTCCCATCATCATGCCGAGCTCGGGATTCTGGGGATAGATGGCCGCCGCCTTCTGGAATTCCCGGTAGGCCTTGTCCGGCTCATGACGCTTCAAGTACTCAGCTCCAAGGCCCGCATGGGCGCCGGAGCTCTCCGGCATGACTTCGACCGCGGATGTATAAAGAGTGAGATTGTTGCGCCAATCGAAAGTGCGGATGACGGTGCGGGCAGAGAGCGCGATCACCGCGACCGCCAGAATGGCATAGGCGACTTTCTTCTTCGGCAACTCGAGCGACAGTCCCGCCAGCAGGCAAAATCCTGCCGACGGAAGATACGCAAGGCGCTCTCCCAGGATGGTTCCGATCGGGAAAAGAATATTCGCCGTCAGGGCAAACCCCGCGCCGTAGATGCATCCCGCCAGGAAAATCGCCGGATACCGGCGGATGCACGCGAGCCACGCCGCCATGACCGCGGCCGCGATCGCCAGCGCGGCGATCGCGAAGGCCCACGACTGATGCAGAGAAATTCCATTCGCTGAGTAATCAGCCGAGAGCCGGGCGGGGAAGACCTGCAAGCCCAGATACAATCCGGCGACCTTCACGGCGTTGGCGATGCGAAACACGGGAGACAATGCGGCGAGCGGATTGTCGAGCGTCGAGATGGCGTTGAGCGACAGAGGCACGGCGTTCTGCCGCAGAATCAGGTAGACGGCCGCAGCCCCCGCGTAGATCGCGTACGAGCGCCAGGCGCGAGCGCGTCCAAGGACCCAATCGCCCACCGGCGCCAGCGCGAGGAACACGAGCCCAGTCTCTTTCGACAGCGCGGCCAACAGAAAGCACAAGGCCGCGGCCCATGCGCGTCCGCGGGCGTGCAACAGCCACGCCGCGAACAGAAAGCCCGCGGCCAGGATCTCCATGCGTCCCACGACCGCCGCCACCGCCTCGGCATGAATCGGATGCACGGCAAAGAGCAGCGCCGCCGCGAACGCTGCCTGTCGTCGCTTCAGAAGTTCATCCAGCAGGAAGAAAAGCAGAACCGCGGCGTAGCCGTGCAGCAGGATATTCGCGAGGTGAAATCCCGGCGGATTCAATCCGCCCGCAGCATAGTTGAGGGCGAACGTCAGCACGGCGAGCGGACGGTAAAGGCCGATCTGGCTGTACGGCTCGAGGAAGAGCCGCCAGTAGGGAAGATGCAGGTTGTCGTTGTTGACGACGAAACGGAAGTCGTCCTGCGTGAAATCGTTCGCCAGGCAATTGGCGTAAACGGCTACGGCCGCGGCGAACAGGAAGAGGCCTAAGCGATGTTGAGAGCTTTCTTGAACGTCCCGCGCTCCTTCTGGATCTTGTCCTGCAGCAGCGTGATGGCGTAGATCAATTGCTCGGGACGCGGCGGACAGCCGGGGACAAACACATCCACGGGGATGACCTGGTTGACCCCTTGCACGATGGCGTAGTTATTGAAGACCCCACCCGAGGTCGCGCACGCTCCCATGGAGATGACCCATTTCGGTTCGGGCATCTGCTCATAGAGGTGTTTGATGATGGGCGCCATCTTTTGCGAGACGCGCCCGGCGATGATCATCAAATCGGATTGCCGGGGCGAGCCGCGGAAGACTTCCGCGCCGAAACGGGCGATGTCGAAGCGCGACGCGCTCATCGACATCATCTCGATGGCGCAGCAGGCCAACCCAAACGACATCGGCCAAATGGACGACTTGCGCGCCCAGTTGATGGCGTTGTCCAGCGTGGAAAAAAGAATCCCGTCCGCTTCGGCCATGCCTGCATTGTACAACAGGCGGATGTGGAGCGGCTAGCGAAGCTGTTTCAGGTACGCAATGATGGCGGCGCGCTCCTCCGGCTGAACGACCCGAAAATTCATGTCCGTCTCGGGTACTAGCTTTTCCGGATCGGTGAGCCATTTCTCCAGCGTCTCCGCATCCCAGGTAAGACGCGACTTGCGCAGGGGATCGGAATACTGGAACGATCTCACGCTGCCGGACGGACGCCCGAAGACCCCGCGCAGGCGCGGCCCTTCCTTGTCCTTGTCGGAGGCGTGGCACCCGCTGCAGCGGCGCTCAAAGAGGTCCTTGCCGCGATTAGCGTCCTGGGCTGGGGCGGACGCCGTGAGAGCGAGGACGGCGAGAACGAGTCGGGGAATCATGATTGGAGCGTCGAATCCACGACGGCGAGACTGTGATTTCCAACCACATAATGAACGTCGGTAATGCCGAGGACGCCGCGCAGTTGGTCGGCGGGAACCTTCATCGGTCCAGCCGATGGCGCAGATCCCGGTTTCGGCTGCGGGAACGCCGTCGACATCGCGGTATGAAACGCTACGTTACCCTCCACCTTCTGCAGGACTTGGTGGATGTGCCCATTCAGAACGGTCACCGATCCGAAGCGTTTCAGATACGCGAGAGCCTGGGCCGAATCCTCCGTGCCCCATCCCCACTCCGGATACACCGCCCACAGAGGGATGTGAGCGAACACGACAATCGGCGTGCTGGCGGTGCGGTCCTTCAGGTCCTTCGCCAGCCACTCGATCTGTTCGCCGCCGAGCTTTCCGAGGCCTTCGAGGGCCAGCACGTTCACCAGTCCGACAAAATGGACGCCTTTGTGATCGAAGCTGTACCAGCCTCGGCCCTCGGTCCCTCGGCCATACCGTTCCATGTAGGCCTTCCCGTCGTCGATAGCCGTATCGTGCTCTCCCGGCACATAGTGGACTTGCTTCTGACTGGATCCCTGCATCACCTTCTCTAAGGTGTCGAACTCCTCGGGCTTGGCCAGGTGCGTTAAGTCGCCCGTGTGAATGATGAAGTCGGGAGTTGCCGGCAGCGCGTTGATCTTACTGATCGTTGCGCCGAGCGTTCCCACCACGTCGGGATTGGCGGGCTTGTTGAAGCCGATGTGGCTGTCGCTGATTTTGACGAAACTGAATTCCCCCGCGCCCTTTACGTTCCTGCCTTGCCCGAAGGCCTGGGACTTCGGCACGCCTCCGGCGAGTGTCCAGACGACGCCGGTCCCCGCCCAAGCCATGCACTCCAGGAATCCGCGCCGGTCAATGCCGTCGTGGTTGTGATTGTCTCGAATGTATCGAGCCATTGTTGTTTCTCCTTTCACAGTGCAGTACCGCCGAGGGCGGGCGTTTATTCCCGGGAATAAATCGGAAGGCCGGTGAGTATAGGAAGTTGTGAAACAAATTACCGCCCTCGCCGCCCTTGCCGTAGCATTAACACTGGTCGCGAACGCCTTCTCCAACCGCGGTCGCCCCGTCCCCTCCGCCCAGCCCTTGCTGGCCGGATCAGCCGCCGATCCCCGGACGAAAGAGGTGCTGGCGCGCTCGTGTGCCAATTGCCATTCCGAGCAAACGGAATGGCCTTGGTATAGCCACATTCCGCCCGCCGGATGGTTGATCGAGAGAGACGTCACGGCGGCCCGAGGGAAGATGAACCTCTCGCGGTGGGAAGAGTACAGCGCGGAGCGAAAGCGCGAAATCCTGGGTTCCCTGGCGTCCGACATTCGCAATGGCAGGATGCCCCTCAGCAGGTATGTGCTGCTGCATCCTGAAGCCCGGATGTCCGCCGGGGACGTGGCCTGGATCGAAGCTTGGACGCGGGCCGAGCGGAGGCGCTTAAAGCAATGACATCCGGCCTCCCTTATGCATCGCGGCCCGTTGTAGTATCGATAGACGGCGCTCGCATGCCCGACGCGGATAAAACTCAGGAATTCGAGCAGATCATGCTGCCTCACCTCGATGCCGCTTACAACCTGGCGCGCTGGTTGGTTCGCAACGAAGCTGATGCCGAGGACTTGGTGCAGGAAGCGTATCTGCGCGGGCTCCGATTTTTTCACAGCTTCCGCCCCGAACAAGGCGATGGCAAGGCATGGCTCTTGGCCGTCGTGCGGAATGTCTGTTTCACATGGTTGGGCCGCCAGCGCCCCGGCACGTCGCTCCATGAGCTCGATCAAGAGCCTGAGGATCCCGCTGAGCGCAGTCCGCAGCGGCAAGTGCTCAGTAAAGAGCGCGAGGGCACGCTGGCGGACTGCCTCCAAGCCCTTCCTGGCGAGTATCGCGAGGTAATCGTGCTGCGCGAGTTGGAGGAGCTGAGCTATCAGCAGATCTCGTCCGCGGCCGGCTTGGCGATCGGTACCGTCATGTCGCGGTTGTCGCGCGCCCGGAAACGGCTGAAAGACTGCTTAACGGCCCGCCTGGGGGAGGTCCGATGAATCCCATGAATTGTGAACTGGCGCGGGAACTGCTCGAGCCTCTTGTGGATGGCGAGCTCGATCCTAACCGGCAGGCGGATTTACGCGAGCATTTTCGCGAATGCCCAGCGTGTGCGTCGCGTCGTCAGGAGCTCCTGGATCAGAGTGCTGCGATCCGGCGGCAGGCGATTTACTATCGCGCGCCCGCCGGCCTCTCCGCCAAAATCCGCCAGTCATTGAGTCCGGCTGAAAGTCCTTGGCGTTGGACGGTTTCGGGCAACGTCTGGCGGTGGAGCGCGGCGGCGGCAACCGTCTTGCTGGTACTCTCTCTAGCAGGGAACATTGTGCTGCTGCGGTCCCGGCAATCCCCAACGCAGCTCCTGGCCGATACGATCGTCGCCAGTCATGTGCGCTCACTGATTGGGACACATCTCGTGGATGTGCCTTCGTCCGATCAGCACACGGTCAAGCCTTGGTTCAACGGCAAACTGGATTTTGCGCCGGACGTCCGCGATTTCGCTGCGCAGGGATTTGTGCTCGTCGGCGGGCGAATCGAATATCTCGAGAACCGGCGCGTGGCGGCGCTCGTTTATCAACGCCGCCAGCACACCATCAATGTGTTCATTTGGCCGTCGGACCTCACTCTGGCTGCGGAACCTGCGATTAAGAACGGCTACAATCTCATCCATTGGAGCAGAGCAGGCGCGGTTTGGTGGATTGTCTCCGATCTCAATCTCGCTGAACTCACGGAACTCTCACGCCTGCTCGGAGGTTAGGACCGGTCAGCGTCCGATGAACGATACGTGAACGTAACGGTTCAAGCGGACGTTGAAGGCCAGGTACCAGCCGAAGTGATCGGGATCGTCGTAGATGACCACTTCATCGCGGTCCCAGTACCAATCATCGCAATAGCGGTAGTCAACGGGCGCTACCGAGAAGAAATAGCCGTTGAACCAAAACCGGTCTCGGTGGCCGCCGCCCATCCGCCACACGTGGTTGCGGCCCAAGCCGCCCGCGAAACGTCCATGCTCGAAGGGACGATCGACGTAAAAACGCCGGTCGTCGCGGCCCGAGTCATGTCCGACCCAGTGATTCCGTTCATCGACGTGCGGCGCGTCCGGGTGCCCCGGCCGGTCGGAATAGTGGCGGCCCTCCTCATAGGGGACGCCGTGCTTGACATGACCAGGCCCGTGGGAAGGAATATGCCGTTCGTCGTGGTCCCGGTCGGCGAAGGCGAAGAGGGACAGACTGAGAGATGCCAGTAAGAGCCCTGTGTGTGTTCTCATACTTACTTAGACTTTTCCGTTCCGCCGCCCGTTTCAGGGGGGTTGCCGTATAACCGGTCCCATGAAAACTATTGCACGCTTGCTGCTCGTGTTCGCGCTGGGAGATATAATCCCGTAATTAATGTTTCCGAAGGCCCTTGCCCGCATCCGCCGAAAGGTCAGGACTCTAGCGTATGTGGTCACGCTCCATGCCGACGAACAAATGGCAGAAGACGACCTTCTACTTGTGGATGTAGAAAATGTTATCCTTAATGGTGAGATTGTTGAGCGTCAGGTTGACCGTAACACCGGTGAGCGCAAGTATCGTTTGTCGGGTAGGACGGCAAGTGGCGACCCGGCGCAGGCTGTTGTGAAGTTCGGCGCAACTGGCAAGGTTGTGATTTTAACGGCATACTTGGACCTATGAACGACGTACTGATTTGCGACAACTGCGGCAAGCGAGCGGCGCGTGTCCGCAAGACATCGCGGTGTTATGGGCGAGGTAAGGGTCTGCTGGTAATCGAACACGTGCCGGTGGTGTCCTGTCTCAATTGTGGCGAATCCTACCTCACAGCGCAAACTGCTCAGCGAATCCAGAAAATCCGCTCGTCCAGGCGATCCCTCAAGCCACGGCCCATCGGCGTGGCCAACTACGCCAAGGCTGGATAAGAGCCTTTTTCTCGTATAATCGGTCCTATGAAAACCATTGCACGCTTGCTGCTCGTCTTTTCGATCGCTTTGGCTACGGCGCAGGATCCACAGCGCTCGACGCCCGGCGGCGCGACGTTCACTGTCCCCGCGTCATGGACCGTGACATCCCGCGCATCATCCGTGGTGATCGAGGCGCCGGAGAAGGACTCTCGCGTCGCGATCGTGGACGTCAAGGCGGCGAATGCCGCCGCGGCAGTCGACGCGGCGTGGGCAGTGTATAAGCCGGCGGCGAAGCGCACACCTAAGCTCTCGACGCCGGGCGCGGCGCGCAACGGATGGGACGAGCGCGTCACGTTCGACTACGAGACCTCGCCGAACGAACGCGCTGTCATCCAGGCTCTGGCGTGGCGCGCCGGACAATCCTGGACGGTGGTCATCCTCGACGGCACGGAGCAGACCTTCGAGAAGCGCGGCTCGCAATTCAACCTGATCATTCAGAGCCTGCGTCCGAAGGGCTACCAGCGGGAGACCTTCGCGGGCCGCAAGGCGCAGTCGTTGAATCCGGAGCGCATTGCGGAGATGAAGGCTTTCACCGAGGCCTCTATGCAGAAGCTTGGCATCCCAGGCGTGGGGATCGCCTTCCTCGATGGCGGCAAGGTCGTTTACGAAGGCGGCATCGGCGTGCGCCGGCTCGGGCAGCCAACCAAAGTTGATGAGAACACGCTCTTCATGGCGGCGTCGAATACGAAGGGAATGTCCACGCTGCTGCTGGCGATGCTCGCCGACGAACAGAAACTGAAGTGGGACCAGCCGGTGACGGAAATCTTTCCGACCTTCAAGCTCGGCGACGCGAAAACGACGAGCCAAGTGCTGGTCAAGCATCTGGTCTGCGCCTGCACGGGTCTTCCGCGGCAGGACCTGGAATGGATCTTCGAGAGCAAGAATGCCACGGCGGCCTCCTCGCTAGCGCTGCTCGGCACGATGCAGCCGACCAGCCGCTTCGGCGAAGTCTTTCAGTACAGCAACCTGATGGCCTCGGCGGCGGGATACATCGGCGGGCATCTGGTCGATCCGTCGCGCGAGATGGGCGCCGCCTACGACGACGCGATGGAGAAAAAGATTTTCGCGCCGCTCGGAATGAAGTCCACCACGTTCGACATGGAACGCGCGCAGAGGGGCAACCACGCGTCGCCGCACGCCGACGATGTGGATGGCAAACCCTCCATCGCCCACATGGCCTTCAACTACTCCGTCGTTCCGCATCGCCCGGCCGGAGGCGTTTGGACTTCGGCGCACGATCTGGCCAAATACGTCCAACTCGAGATTTTGAAAGGCAAGCTGCCGGACGGCAAGCGCCTCGTCTCCGAGGAGAACCTGCTGATGCGGCGCAAACCGCAGGTCCCCACGGGCGAAGACCAGTTCTACGGCATGGGCCTCATGGTGGACAATACGCGCGGTGTCGGCGTAGTTCACCACGGCGGAAGTCTGGCTGGCTTCAAGAGCGATTGGGTGATCCTGCCGGAGTCGGGCATCGGCGCCGTCCTGCTCACGAATTCGGACAACGGCGGCCAGCTCCTGGGGCCGTTCCTGCGCAAGCTGCTCGAAGTGGTCTTCGACGGGCGTCCTGAAGCCATGGGCGACATTGACGCGCGCGTCGCGCGCCGCAAGGCAGTCGTGGCCAAAGAACGCGAACGGCTCCAGATTCCCGCAGCGGAGACCGAGGTTGTGAAGCTGGCAGGCCTGTACAAGAGCAAGGAGCTCGGCGAGCTCACCGTGATCCGGCAAAAAGCGTCAGTTGTCTTCGATTTCGGCGAATGGAAGAGCACCGTCGCCTCGCGCAAGAACGACGACGGCACGATCTCGTTCGTGACGATCGATCCTTCGACGCTGGGATTCGAGTTCGTGGTCGCGCAGCGCAACGGCAAGAAAGCCCTGATCATCCGCGACGGACAGCACGAGTACGTCTTTAGCGAAGCCTGATGCAAGTGCATCTGGTGGACGGCACCTATGAGCTGTTCCGCCACTACTTTGCCGTCCCCTCCGAAGTGGACGAGAAGGGTCGGGAAGTCGGAGCAGTGCTCGGCGTAGTGCGGTCCGTGCTCTCGATGATCGATCAGGGTGCGACTCATGTGGGGGTCGCGACCGATCACGTCGTCGAGTCCTTCCGGAATGAGCTGTATCCCGGTTACAAGACTAGCGAGGGCGTTCCCCGCGACCTGCTCTCGCAATTCCCGATTCTTGAAGACAGTCTGCAAGCAGTCGGCATCGTCGTCTGGCCGATGATCGAGTTCGAGGCGGATGACGCAATGGCTTCCGCCGCGGCGAAAGCAGCGCAGGACAAGCGCGTGACAAAGGTCATCATCTGTACTCCGGACAAGGACCTCGCGCAGTGCGTCTCCGGAACGCGCATCGTGCAGCTCGACCGCCGCCGCAATATCGTGCGCGACGAGGCCGGCGTGATTGCGAAATTCGGCGTGAGACCGGAATCGATTCCCGACTATCTCGCCGTAGTCGGCGACACGGCTGATGGATATCCCGGCGTGAAAGGGTGGGGAGAAAAGGGAGCGGCCTCGGTCCTATCACGCTATCCGCACCTCGAGGACATTCCGAGGAATTGGCGCGAGTGGCCTGCTTCTATCGGCCGCGCCCAGCGCCTGGCCGAATCGCTCTTTGCATCCTGGGAAGATGCCTTGCTGTTTCGTAAGCTCGCAACTTTGCGTCTCGATGCTCCGGTTTTCGATTCAGTCGACGAACTTGCGTTCTCCCACCGAACCGATCAGGCGTAGGTGTACCCAAGGCTGGTTGTGTCCAGTGTATCCTGCACCTTCCACGAGCCGGCCCAAGGCGCCGGCTTACCTGTCTTGTTGAAAGCTAGTTTGGAACCCAGATCATAGCCGGGCGCGCCGGAAGCCGGCAGGTAGGGGGCGCTTGTGGGATGTTGCTTTCTCCATTTTTCCCAGAGCAGATCGATGTAACAATGATGCAAGAAGAAAATCGGGTCATTGGGAGAGGTTGCATCTTTCATATTACCCCCGATCCAGTTGTGGACTGGGTTATGCAGTTCGCCCTCGCAGGTCCTCTCCCAACTGTTGGTTCCCGGCCAATAGGGCGCTGTCGTCAGCGCCGATGCCACTTGTGTCTGTGGCGGCAGATACGAGTGCGTGTCGGTTCCGAATTCTCTCAAGAGTCCGACATTTCCGGAGGCGGCGTCCCACACGCGAATCTTGAATTTGTTCGTTGCATGGGCGAACGGGCCGGACACAACACGGTGTCCCTGCGCAACATCTCCATCCCCTCCCATGAAGTCATTGGTGAACGGGCTGTTCGTACCGGAAAGCTCCCAGTCCCAATAGGGGATGGCAATGGTGGCATCGCCTGCCGCCGACTGCAGGGCAAGTTCAAACTGCCGGAGCATGACACGGTGCCATGGGAAAAAAAGCGGGCCGCCGTGGGGCATCGGCATAATCATGTCCGGTCCGAGCATCGCGTTCTTGTGGACCTGGACAAAGTCGTCGTAACGCTTCATCTTGCCGGGCTTCAAAACACTGGGCACGTTGTTTTTCAAGGCCAGCACCGCGGAGACAAAGGCTGTCTTCTCGGCTGGGGACATATTGGCGTGGTTTTTTCGAGTGTTCATAGCCGGTGAGCGTATTCCCGATTGGGACGTAAATCAAGGAATAAAGTCCGGAAAACTTGACCTCGTCCGACCCGTGAAGTACCATCACCGAAATCCATGAGCAGCGAGACCATATCGCACTATCGCGTCGTGCGCGAGATCGGTCGGGGCGGTATGGGCATCGTCTACGAAGCCGAGGACGTGAACCTCGGACGCCGCGTCGCTCTGAAGATGCTCCCTTCCGAACTGGGCGCGGACCCTTCCAAATTGGAGCGCTTTCGACGCGAGGCGCGGACGGCGTCGTCGTTGAATCACCCGAACATCTGCACGGTGCATGAGATCGGGGAGCACGAAGGGCGCCACTTCATTGCCATGGAGCTGCTCGAAGGCGACCCGCTCAATCGCCGAATCGCCGGCGGTCCGCTGGACCTCGAGCCGCTGCTCGATTGGTCCATCGAGGTCGCGGACGCGCTCGACGCTGCCCACGAGAAGGGCGTCGTTCACCGCGACATCAAGCCCGGCAACATCTTTATCACCAAACGGGGCCACGCCAAGGTGCTCGACTTCGGTTTGGCCAAGCCGGTAGGCGAAGAAGAGGGCCTGACCGCCGACGACGGCCCGCTGACGACACCGGGCGCGGCGATGGGCACGCTGGCGTACATGTCGCCCGAGCAGGCTCTCGGGAAGGAACTCGATCACCGCTCCGACCTGTTTTCGTTCGGTGTGATGCTCTACGCCATGGCTACGGGCAAGACGCCGTTCACGGGCGCGGCGTCAGGCGCGATTTTCGACGCGATCCTGCACAAGGCGCCGGCGCCGCCTTCGCGGCTGAATCCGGACATTCCCGCGAAGCTCGAAGAGATCATCAATAAATGCCTGGAAAAGGACCGCGATATCCGTTGCCAGTCAGCGGCAGAGTTACGCGCGGATCTGAAACGTCTGCGACGCGACACGAGCAGCGGCGCGCCGGTCTCCGGCGCGACCCCCGCAGCGTCCGAGCAGGCCGCGCCTCGCAACCGGCGCATCGTTTGGCTCGCCACGGGTCTCGCCGCGCTGATTCTGCTATCCGGTGTCGGCTTCCTTTTGTGGAGACAATTCCGTTTCACGACGAAGCTCAACCTTCGCGAAATCGCGGTCACACAGGTCACGCAGAGCGTCAGAACGAGCTTGGTCACGCTTTCTCCCGACGGCAAATACTTGGCCTACGTTCAATTTGAGAGGGGGCAAGGCGGCCTGTGGATCCGTCATATTTCCACCGACAGCAGCACGCAGGTGCTGCCGCCCAGCCAGCGCGCAATCGTTGGCCTGACCTTCTCGCCGGAGAGCGACTATATCTATGTGGTTCGGGGATTGCCGGATCGCCCTGGATACAAAGTGGTTTATCAACTGCCGGTTCTCGGCGGCCGGGAGAAGGAAATCATACAAGACGTAGACGGACCCATCGCCTTTTCTCCCGACGGCAAGAATGTCGCCTTCGTCAGGCGACGCGGCGTGGACGAAAGCGGCATCTTCCTGGCCAACGCGGATGGAAGCGGAGAGCGGAAACTCACGGCCCGCAAAGGCAAGGAGATCTATCAACTGAACGTGGCTTGGTCGCCCGACGGATCGCAGATCGCCGCCCTCGCAGGAGACAACTTCACAAACAAGTTTTCGCTGGCGGCTATCTCGGTGCGCACGGGGGATGTCAGCACACTGGCAACGCTCGATTCCTATACCAACGCTTTGGCGTGGCCGGCACGCGGCGGCGGAGTGTTCCTGGTTACCGGGAGGAAGGGCCGGTTTCAGATCTGGCGCTACGGTGTTCCGGGCGGCGAATGGCAGCAGGTCACCACCGATCTCAACGGGTACAATCCGAACGCATTGAGCGCGACGCCGGACGGCGCGATGCTTGCCCTCACGCAAAACGCGTTTCAAGCAAGCGTTTGGACCGCTCGCCTGGATGGAGCACCTGCGGTACAGATTACTCAGAGCGGCAGAGAAGGCGGATTGGTCTCCTGGACGCTGGACGGTCGAATTCTCCGGGCCGGCTCGAACATGGGCATCTATGCCATGAACTCGGATGGAAGCTCCAAGACGACCCTCCTCAACGACGGTACTCCGACCTACAGCCCGAGGCCTTGCGGCGATAACGCGTTCGCCTACATGTCCTACCGGCAAGAGAAGGATCAGATCTGGTTGGCCGGACTCGACGGCAAAAACCCGCGATATCTCACCGACGGGATTCTTGACGATTGTTCCCCGGACGGCCAGACGGTCGTCTTTGAAGCTTCTTATCAGGACAAGAACTCGCTCTGGAAGATCTCCACGCAGGGCGGGGCGCCGGAGCATCTCGCCACCACGCAGGGTGAAGGCCCTACAGCGGGCGTCTTCTCTCTCGACGGCAAATCGATTTCTTTCCGCGTCTCCATCCGGAAGCCCGATGGATTCCACCCCATGCTCGGCACTCTGGACGTAGCCGGTGGCGCGGAACGGCTCGTGGAGTGCGGGCGGGATATCAGCTTCCGGCGTTTTCCCGTAAAAGAAGGCTATCTGTTGAGTCGCAGCCAGCAGGGAGTCGACAATCTCTGGGTCTATTCGCCGGAGATGAAACCCCTCAAGCAGATCACCGACTTCAAGTTCGACAACATCTTCAACTTCGCTCTTTCGCAGGACGGCAAGCAACTGGCGATGGTGCGGGGCCAATCCAGCAACGACGTCGTTCTCGTCAAGATCGCCAAACAATAGGTCCGCCTCGGCGGAAAATGGAAGAAAATCCAGCCATGGGGCGTCTCATGGACTGGTGGTCAATCTGAGCAACGAGCTCAGCAGGGAAATTGTCGAATCCTGCCGCTCGGGCGACCGGGATGCCTTTCGTGCGCTCTACGACCTTTATAAAGACCGCGTGTTCTCCATCGCGCTCTATTTTTTCCATGGCGACAGGACGGCGGCAAGCGACGTTACGCAGCAGGTTTTTCTCAAATTGATGACGACGATTGAACAGTTTCGCGGCGAAGCGGAGTTTACCACGTGGCTCCATCGCTTGGTGGTGAACGCCTGCATGGACGCGACACGTCGACGTAAGGCCGATGCTCTGGCGGTGGATGCGTCGCTGCTCGAAACGGTCGCCGCGCCGGGTTCTCACGAAGCAGACTACGCGCGCAAGGAAATGGCCGGCTCGGTACGCGCGGCGGTCTCTGCTCTGCCTCCCCTGTTTCGGATTGCCGTCCTGCTGCGATATTTCGAGGACATGTCGTACGAGCAGATGGCGGAGGCATTGCATTGTTCGCTCGGTACGGTCGCTTCGCGACTGAGCCGCGGTCATAAACTGTTGGCGGAGAAACTGAAGGAGCTGGCCCGGTGATCTTCACACGACACATCTCCGACCAGCTTGCGGCTCACCTCGACGGGCGGCTCACGCCGAGCGAGGCCCGGTACGTGGATCTTCACTTGCCGCAGTGCGAGCGCTGTCGGACCGAGCGTGACCTTGTGCAAGGCGGAATGGCCGCGCTCAAGGGCCTCCAGTTGGTGGAGGCGCCGCCGGCCGTCTGGGCATCCATCGAAGCCGCTCTTCGAGAAGAGAAGCCGCGGACGTTCGAATGGCGCTGGGCCTTTGCGGCGGCGGTAATCATGCTGGCTGCGGCGGCGGGACTCGTTTGGCGCACGATGCAACCAGCGGGCGGCCGCTGGGAAGTGGCATTCCAGAATCGGACCGGAACCGTTGGGGCCGGCGAATGGATCGAGACTGGCGCCGCGTCCAGCGCCCGCGTGAAGATCGGCGCGATCGGATCCGTCGAGGTCGCGCCGAACACACGAGTGCGTGTGGTTACGACGAGCCCGGGCGAGCACCGGCTGGCTCTGGAGCGCGGGGAGATTTCGGCCAAGATCACGGCGCCGCCGCGATTGTTCTTTGTCGACACCGCATCCGGAACGGCCGTCGATCTCGGCTGCGAATACAAGCTGCACGCCACCGAGGACGGCCTCGGCCTTCTGCAGGTCACGAGGGGCTGGGTCGCGTTTGAGTGGCACGGCATGGAGTCGCTGGTGCCGGCAGGCGCGAGTTGCCAGACTCGCCCGAAGCAGGGGCCGGGCGTCCCGTACTTCGACGACGCTTCCGAAAAGTTCAAGCAAGCGCTGGAGGACGGCGACCTGAGCACCATCCTCACCGAAGCCCGCGTTCGCGATACGCTGACGCTATGGCACCTTGTCTCGCGCGTGGAGGCTGCCGACCGGGGCCGCGTCTTCGATCGCATGGTCGCACTGACGCCGGCGCCGCAAGGGGTCTCCCGCGAGAAGGTTCTCCAGTTGGATCAGGCGACCTTGAAGAAGTGGAAGGAAGAGCTGGCTTGGACTTGGTAGAAAGAAGGGAAGAAAATCCTCGGACCCGCGTCTAAGGAAATGGAAGGGAGCGTATGGTCTTACAACTTGGTCTTGCGCTGTTGCTGCTGTCCTCCGACAAGTTTGCGTTCACGATCGGCAGTCCCGTGGCTGCCCAGGATTTTCGAACCAAAGGCGCGGCGTTTGTCTTTCGGGCCGATAACTGCGCCGATTTGACGAAGGTCCAGGTGAGCGCCTCGGCCGAAGGTCTTCTCAAGGGAGAGCGGAAGTCCGTTGCCCTCCAGGTGATGACCTCGTCGAAGCCTGGCGTCTACGCTGTCTTCCAGAATTGGCCTTCGGAGGGGACCTGGCTCGTTAACATCAAAGGAACTTGCGCCGAGGGCGCCGCCGGCGCGTTGATCCCGATCGGACCCAAAGGGTTCGTCCGGGAGTCGGCGAAGTTCTTTGACCGTCCCGCGAAGGACTCTGAAGTCGAATCGTCTTTGAAGAATCTGGCAAAAGGAGAAAAGAAATGAAGATCCTGATGCGCATCGTTCCGCTTCTGGTTCTGACTCTGGTCCTGGCTGCTCCAAGTCCACAGGACCTCACCGTTCACGAATGGGGGACGTTTACGTCGATCGCGGGCGAGGACGGCCTGTCCGTCGATTGGGATACGCTGGGGTGCCGGAACGACCTTCCGGCATTCGTCAACGATTACGGCTATCGAGGCTTCAAGTTTCGCCTGATGGGCACGGTGCGTATGGAGACTCCGGTGATTTACTTCTACAGCCCTCGCGAACTCGATGCGCAGGTGAAAGTCTCTTTTCCGAAGGGGGTCATCACGGAATGGTATCCGCGTGCCGATAACAACATCTATCAACCGGACTCCGGCGCGTCTCTGCGTCCCGTATCGGCGAATCTCAACGGCTTCGACACCTCGCTGCGAAGCGTGACCGGCGCGATCGAATGGAAGAATGTGCGAGTCCAGCCGGAAACGGCCCCCGTCTTTCCCGTGGATCACGACGGAAGCCGCTATTACGCAGCCCGCGCGACGGACGCTGCTCCCGTGACGGCCGGCGGCCAGCAGGAAAAATTCCTTTTCTATCGCGGTGTGGGACGGTTCCCGGTGCCGCTCGCCGCGCGCGTCTCCGGCGAGGGCGCGATTCTGGTGGAGAATCGCGGCGCGGACTCGGTCCCCGGCGTGATCCTCTTTGAGAACCGGCACGGACGCATCGGCTACCGCGTCGCCGGATCGATAGCTAAGTCCGTGACGCTCGAGCCTCCCGTACTCGATGGCTCGCTCGCCACTTTGCGCCGGAATCTCGAAACCACTTTGATTGAGCATGGACTGTACGCTCGCGAAGCGCGCGCGATGGTCGAGACGTGGAAGGATTCCTGGTTCGAAGAGGGCTCGCGCCTGATCTATATTGTGCCGTCGGCGGCGGTCCACGCGATTCTCCCATTGCAGATCACGCCCGCTCCGTCGCAGACCGTCCGGGTCTTCGTCGGCCGCATCGAGCTGGTAACGCCCGTGACAAAGCAAACGTTGGAGTCGGCGATTGCGCGTCACGACTGGACCGCGGTCGAGCCCTATGAGCGTTTCCTCGAGCCGCTTCTCAGGCGCGTCTATCCTGGGCAGCCGTATCGGGTAAGCGACGTGAGCCAGGCGTTCCACAAGGCGCAGGGGCCGGGCTGTGCTGTGCCTAAGGACGGAGCAAGTACTCGCGCATCTTACTAAACGCTGCGCCGCGGTGGCTGTGGATCCACTTCTGGTCGGGCGGGAGTTCGGCAAAGGTACATCCGAGAGTAGGGAAGTAGAAGAGCGGATCGTAGCCGAACCCGCCCGCGCCTCTCGGCGAATCGATCACGACCCCTTCAGCAACGCCGTCAAACGTAGCGACGACATTTCCACTCTCGGCCAGCGCGATGACACAGACGAATCGCGCCTGGCGATTCTTGTGATTCGCAATCTCCGCGAGGAGCTTGGCGTTGTTGGCCCGGTCATCGCACTCGGGACCGGCATAGCGCGCCGAGAAGACACCGGGCGCGCCGCCGAGTGCGGCAACCTCGATTCCCGAATCGTCGGCGAAGACCAGGCCACTTACAGCACTACTGTAATGCGCGGCTTTGAGACGCGCGTTCTCCTCGAAGGTTGCCCCTGTTTCTTCCACAGGCTCAAGATTGGGTATGGGCCGGATCTCGATGCCCGGTCCGGCGTGTTCCGCGAATTCAGCGAGCTTGCCCCGGTTTGCGGTAGCGGCGTAGAGAATCACAGGACGCTGGGCAGCGCGGCCTTCTGACATTCGATGAGCTGCGAGACCCCAGATCGCGCCAGTGCCAGCATGCTTTCGAGATGCCCGGCGTCGAACGTGGTGCGCTCGCCGGTGGCTTGCACTTCCACGAACTTGCCGGCGCCGGTGAGCACCAGGTTCATGTCCACGTCGGCCTGGGAATCCTCCGAGTAATTCAAGTCGAGCATCGGCTGGCCGCCCACAATGCCGACGCTGGTGGCGGCGACATAATCCTTCAACGGAACAGCCTTCAGGTCGCCCGACTTCACGAGCGGATGGAAGGCCAGAAACAGCGCCACGAACGCTCCGGTAATCGAAGCGGTCCTGGTGCCGCCGTCAGCTTCGATTACGTCGCAGTCGAGCCAAACAGTGCGCTCTCCAAATGCGTCGAGCGAAGTAACGGCGCGCAATGACCGCCCGATGAGGCGCTGGATCTCGTGGGTTCGTCCCGAAACTCGGCCTCGCGAAGACTCGCGCGGCGTCCGCGTGTTGGTGGAGCGGGGCAGCATCCCGTACTCCGAGCTGATCCAGCCCTTGCCGCTGCCGCGCATCCACGCGGGAACGCCGGACTCGATCGAAGCGGTGCAGATGACACGCGTCTTGCCGACTTCGATCAGCGCGGACCCTTCGGCCTGGCCCACATAATGGGGAACAATGCGCACGGGACGCATCTGGTTCGGTTGCCGCTGGTCGCTTCGCATGGTCTCTACTCTATATCAAGTGTGTTATTCTCGAACGAATGCACGCGAAGCAAGACGCGCTTCTTCAATCCTTGCGTGAGATGCGCTCCACGATCGTGGCATTCTCGGGCGGCGCGGACTCGGCCTATCTCGCCTGGGCGGCGCGGCAGGCGCTCGCCGATGGCGCGCTGGCCGTCACCGCCGATAGTCCCAGCATGCCGCGCAGTCATCTTCGCGAGGCGGGAGAATTCGCGAACGCCTTTGGGATTCGCCACGAAGTCATCGCGACGGAAGAGTTTTCAAATCCGCTCTATGTCCGCAACCAGCCGGATCGCTGCTTCCACTGCAAGGACGAGCTCTTCACGCGCCTCGATGCGCTAGCGGAGTCTCGCGGAATCTCGAGCGTGTGTTACGGTGTGAATGCCGACGATCCGGGCGACTTTCGTCCGGGACATCGCGCCGCCGAGCTGCACCGGGTCCGCTCGCCGTTGCTCGACGCCGGCATGACCAAGAACGAAATCCGCGCGCTCTCGAAGGAGGCGGGATTGCCCACCTGGAATCGTCCCGCGTCGGCCTGCCTTTCTTCCCGCATCCCGCACGGCACGGAGGTCACGGTGGAAGGTCTCAGCATGGTGGAACGCGCCGAGGAAGCGCTGCACGCTCTTGGATTCAGCCAGTGCCGGGTGCGCCATCACGGCGAGATCGCTCGCGTCGAGGTCGCGGCGGATGAACTGCCGAAGGCGCTCACCGCGGAGATGGCTGCGAAAATCGCCACAGCTCTGAAGTACATCGGGTTCCGCTACGTGGCACTGGACCTCGAAGGATACCGCCAGGGATCGCTCAATATCCTCTAGTTCTCAGTGCGTCATCGCGTAGATGATGTAGTTGATCGCGATGCGATAGGCGAGTGTCGTGGCGCGCTCCGGATAATCGGGACTGTCGGCCCACTCCCAGGCGTCCCCGACATCGGAGTTGTGACAGATGGCTACGACGATCCGCCCGTGCTCGTCGCGAATGGCGCGCCATTTTGCAACCGCGCTATCGGGAGTGTATTGCCGCCCGCCCCAGAGGTAGCGCGTTCCGGGAATCTGAACGCGGTCGCCCAGATCGTAAACGACGTGGAAGATTTCGTCGTTATCCTTTAGATCTTCGACGGGACGATCCGGCAGGACCATTCGCATGCCGACCATGAAGTTTTCCCACTCATAGTCGCCGTGCATGTCCTCCCCCATGAGGAAGCCGCCGCGCAGGAGGTACTCGCGCAGGCGCGCCGCTTGGGTCTCGCTCAAATGCCACGCGCCCGGGTTCTCCACATAGATCCACGGCCATTTGTAGATCGCGTCGCTGTCGAGATCGACGATGATCCCCCGCGACCGCGTGTCGATGCGCGTCAGGCGCTTGACGCCCTCGAGAAAGTGGATGTCGGATGCGGGGTAATCGGCCGCCCAGCGTTGAAAGCGGCGAAATCCGCCGCGTCCAAAGGACTGGTCCATGTCGTAACGGAGGCGCGGAAAGACAAATTCCACCGCCTTGTTCGCGTCAGGCGCGGGAGGAAAGTCCGCTTCGGTCGCACGCCGCTGAAAGGCAAGGAGCGAGATACTCAGGAGCACCACCAGCAGGCGCCGCATGTCTTCATCATACACAAACATTCACAACCTATTACGAGTACCGACCGCGCCCGCTGCTATCTTCCCGGCATGATCAAGCAACTTGCGCTCCTTTTGGCCGCCGGCCTTGCCGCGGCTCAAGCTCCGAATCAGGTCCAGTCGGTCTTCGTGAATCTTCCCGAAGCCAGCCAGAGGGCGGTCGCGATCCAGCGGCTGGGCACCGTCGACGTGACCATCACGTATCATCGCCCGCTGACTTATGGGCGCAAGGTCTTCGGCGGGATTGTGCCCTACGGGCAGGTGTGGCGCGCCGGCGCCAACGAAAGCACCACGATCGAGTTCTCGGACAAAGTGTCGATCGACGGGCACTCGCTCGAGAAAGGGATTTACGGGCTCCATATGATCCCGACCGAGAAGGAGTGGACCATCATCTTCAGTAACAACTCGACGCAATGGGGCAGCTTCTTCTACGACCAGAAGGAAGACGCGTTGCGCATCACGACAACGCCTGCGAGCTCCGAAAAGCAGGACGCTCTGGTCTACGAGTTCAACGATCTGAAGCAGGATTCCACGCGCGTCACGCTGCGCTGGGATCGCACGGCGGTGTCGTTCCCGGTGAAGGTGAATTTCGTCGAGTCGGCGTTGACCTCGATCCGTAACCAGTTGCGCGGAGCGGCCGCGTTCAACTGGATGAGCCACAACGACGCTACGGAATGGTGCCTGGAGAACAAGGTTAACTATGAGGAGGCCTCACGCTGGATCGATCGCTCGGTCACTATTGAGGAGCGCTTCGAGAATCTGGAGACAAAGTCGCGCCTCCTGGTCGCGCTGGGGAAGGAAAGCGAAGGGAAGACCGTCAAGGAGAAGGCATTTGCAAAGGCCGGCCCGCTGCAGCTTCACAATTATGGACGCGGCCTGCAGAACCAAGGGAAACCGGCTGAGGCGTTTGAGGTTTTCCGCCTGAACGCGAAGCGGAATCCTGAGTTCTGGGTGGTGCACATCGGGATGTCACGCGTCTACTCGGCGGAAAAGAATTTCCCCGCGGCCGTCAAGGAGATGCAGCAAGCGATCGCCGGTTCGCCGAACGCGCCGCAGACTGCGGCCCTGGAGGGATTGCTCAGGCGCCTGAATGCAGGGCAGGACATTAACCAGTAAGTTCGGCGTATAATACCCGCATGAACAGGCGGGTCTTCTTACTTCTGGCGCTACCCACGGCGCTCATCGCCGGTATCCTGCCCCGGCTCTCCGTCGAGGAGTTGATCGACAACTCGCTCTACGTCGTCGAGGGCAAGGTCGGCCGGTCGTGGAGCGCGTGGGATTCCAAACACAAGTACATCTGGACGCATTACGAGATCCAGGTCAGCGATACGCTGCGCGGCCCGCGCTCGCAGACGATCACCGTGAGCGAGCCCGGAGGCAGCGTCGACGGCGTGAACATGGGAACCAGCGGCACGGTTCCCTACAGCACGGGCGAGGATGTGATTTTGTTTCTCTACCGCACGCCGATCGGATATCTGCGGACCGTGGGCGCCGGTCAGGGTAAATTCACCGTCGGCAAAGACGGCCGCGCCCGCGCCAACATGCAGGGCCTGGAATTCGTTGGCCCGGAAGCGCGGGGAACGTCGCTGAGCGTCGTGGACGGCTTGAGCGCCCGCGACTTCAAGACGCGGATGCGCGTCCTGACGCGCACGCGCACCGCTCCGAAGGAGAATTAGCCGATGCCGCGGAAAACTCTTCTCGCAATTCTGTTGCTGATCTGGTCCGTGTCCGCCGGGGCCTATGTCCGCAACGTCTCCACTACCGGCACGCCTCTCGTCCGTGGGGACGCCGCGAACATCCAGTTCCAAGTGACGCAGGGCTTCCGGGCTGGCGCCACCAACAGCAGCGGCACGGTCATCGTCACAAACGGCAGCGATCCCCTCACGGCGTTGACGGCCGCTACGTTAACCTGGAGCGCCGTCAGCGGCTCGACGGTCCGCTTTCTGCCCCTCAAGACCACGCTGACCGAGCATATCCCCACTGATCAGCAGAACATCATCAGCATTACCGACTCGCTCGAGGATCGCAGTGTGGTCGGCTCGCTCCTGGCGATCACCCTGTGGCAATTCGACAGAAACGGAACCCTTGTCGATACCGATATCATTTTCAACCCCGGGATCGTTTTTTCCACCGATCGCTCCGCCAACACCTACGACATTCAAGCCGTCGCTACGCACGAGATCGGGCACGCCTTGGGCGCGGGCCATTCCGGCTTGATCTGCGCCACGATGTTTCAGAATACGAGCGGCTTTTTTTCCTTCGCCACTCCAGCGGAATCCACGACGTGGAGCACACTCTCGAGCGACGACAAGGCGTTTCTCATTGCGGCGTATCCGGATTCCACGGCAGCCGCCAAGTACGGCAAGATCAGCGGGACGGCCCGGCTCGATAACGGGTTGCCGCTCCCCGGCGCGCTGATCATCGCCGTCGATCCTACAGCCGGAGTCGTTGTCGGCGGGCTCTCTGACCTTACTGACGGCACTTACTCGATCTCCGCAGTACCCCCGGGCAACTACCAGGTGTATGCGCAACCGCTGAACGGGCCGGTGATGACCAGCAATCTCAACACGCCCAACATCCAGAATGCCAATACGACGTTTTTGACCTCCTTCGCTGGAGGCAACAGTTCGCCGGGCACGTTTTCGGTCGCCGCGGGGGCTACGCGCACGGTGGACATTTCCGCCGGCTCGGTCTCCTCATTTCACATCACCAACATGGGCGTCGGATCGGCCAATGGAACCGACTATTTGTTCGCTTCGGTGAAAGCACTCGTTGCTGGTACGGCCGCCGACATCCTGATCTGGGGCAACGGCCTCGATAGTTCCATTACGCAGAGCCAGATTCGCGTGCTCGGGCCTGGCGTAACCATGCGCCCCGGAACCCTTCGGACGCAAGCCTCCTCGGCAGTCGGCGGACTGGTGCCGCTTCGCGTCACAGTGGACGTTGCCGCGCGCACCTCGCGCGCCCCGGTGGTTGTGGCCGTTGGAAATGGGTCCGACATGACCGCCAGTTCCGGCGCGCTGGTCATCGTTCCACCGCTGCCCTCGTTCACCGCGGGCGGCGTAGTGAATGGTGCGAGCGGGCTCGCGGGTGTCGCGCCGGGAGCTTTCGTCGCGATTTACGGATCGGATTTTACGGACGTCCAGACGAGCTGGGATTCCGCCATCTTCGATAACAAAACGCTGCCCGTTCAACTCGGCGGCGTCCGCGTGCGCATCAACGGCAAACAGTGCTATGTAAACTTCGTCGCGCCCACGCAAGTCAACGTGCTCGCGCCTCCCGATACCCTCACCGGCTCCGTGCCGGTCGAGGTGACCAACGGCTCCGGAACCCGCACTGCCAATGTACTGATGTCGCAGCTCTTGCCGGGATTTTTCGGATACACGCTGGGCGGCGTCTTCTATCCGGCGGCCTTGTTCGCAAACTCGTTTACGTATGTCGCAGCCGCCGGCGCGCTGCCGGGCGTCACCAGCCGTCCGGCGACGACGGGCGACTTGGTGGTGTTATATGCCACTGGCCTCGGAATACCCTCTCCCGCGCCGCCCACCGGACAAGTGCTGACCACGGCGTATCCAATCGATGCCGCGCGCGTGCGCGTGACATTTGCCGGCGTGCCCGCGACGGTGCAATTCGTGGGGCAGACCTTTGCCGGCGTTTTCCAAATCAATATTCAGATTCCGGGCGGGATCGGCAAAGGGAACGTGCCCATTGTTTTGACGATCGACGGGGTGGCGTCCCAGAACAACGCCTTTTTGACGTTCCAGTAGAAAAAAGTGGAACCTTCCCTGCCGACCTCCGTATCCTGCTTAGGAGGATGAATCACGTGAAGGCAACCCTCGTTTCGCTGCTGCTCGCTTCGACGGCTCTATTCGCCGCCGCCACGAAAAATGTGGACCGGACGCTTCCGCTCCGTGCTACCGGGTCCGTAACGCTGGAAACACATAACGGAACGGTCGAGGTCCGAACCTGGGACCGCGCCGAGATTGAGATCCACGCCCGCATTGAAGCGGCAGGCTCCTCGAGCGAGGACATGCGCCGTTTCGACCAGACGAACGTGCGGATCGATAACACATCGGACTCGGTGCGGATCAAGTCCGTATACCCGGATTTCACGTGGAACTGGTCGTGGTCGGGGAGCGGCGGCAATCCCAGCATTCATTACACAATAAACTCGCCGCGCACCGCCAGATGGTCGATCAGCGACCACAACGGTAAGGTCGACATAGCCGGCCTCGACGCCGCATTGAGCGTCAGCTCCCACAACGGGACGACGAACGTGTCCCGGCTCGGCGGACCCCTGGAACTCGAGATGCACAACGGCACGGTGAACGCCGACATCACGCGCTTTCAAGGCGCGCACATCTCCATGCATAACGGCGATGTGGAACTGGCGATGCCCAGCTCCAGCAAGTTCGACCTGCGGACCGAATCGCACTCCACCGGCATCCAATCGGATTTTCCTCTGCTGACCCGCGCGATGGGCCGGCACAACTCGAACTTTCAAGGTTCTGTAAACGGAGGTGGCCCGGAGTTGCGCATCAACTCGCATAACGGTCACGTCCGCCTGCGGGCCAAATAGAGCCGCTTTTTCACCCGTCCGCTTTTCTGTTGTATCCGCCGGGACACCTACGTATGATGGGGGCAGGGTGGAGGGTGCCTATGCGTCGGTGGACATTCGTATCGTTCCTTCTGATTCCGGCTTTGTCTCTTAGCTTGGCGGCTCAGACACGTCCGCCTTCGACGGGAACGACAACGCCGACGGCTCCTACCACGCCGACCAATCCAACCACCCCCAGCACGGGAACGACGCAACGTCCGACCATGGACAACGATCCGTTCAACCAGAGTCCGATCGGCATCCAGGGCCGCATTGTTCCGTCGCCGGGACAGCGGCTCGAAGTCGAGCTTTACATGGACGGCATCCGCCTCGATCAGGCGTTTACGGACATGGACGGCACCTTCAAGTTTCCGCGTCAGCGCAACGGCCAGCGTTACGAGCTTCACATCCAGCTCGGCACCGACCAGGAGTATGTGGAGGAAGTGGAGTTCACCGGGAATTTCCCGACGATGATCCACATCAACGAGCGCCACATCCGATCGAGCCGCAACGGCAACGGCCAGAAGCCGAGCGGCACCATCATCAGCCTGGCCAGTTTGAAGGTCCCGAAGGCCGCGGAAAAAGAATTCTCCAAAGGCAAGGAGCTCAAGGAGAAGAAGAAATACGACGAAAGCCTCACTCATCTGCAGAAGGCCGTGAGTCTGTACGGATCCTATGCCGAAGCTTACAACGAGATCGGCATGGTCTACATGCGGCAGAACAATCCCGCCGAAGCCGAGACCGCCTATCGCAAGGCCATCGAAGTCGATCCAAAGTGGACCTATGCGTATCTGAACCTGGCGCAGTTGCAACTCACCAAGAACCAGCTTCCCGAATTGCTGAAGACTACGTCACAGGTCCTCGCGCTTGATAACCGGCTCGCTCCGGCGCACTATTACACGGCGATAGCGCAGGCCACGATGGGCAATCTCGAGGAGGCGGAGAAGTCCGCGCTGGCCGCGGATCAGAGCGAAGAGAACAAAGTTCCGCAGGTGAACTGGCTGCTGGGGCGCATCTACGAAGCGCGCGGGGACTCGGGCAATGCTCTCAACCGGTACAAGCTCTACCTCAAGGATCATCCAACGGGTACGGCTGCCGAGCAGGCGAAAGCCGCGATTGCCAAGTTGGAAGCCGGCAAGAATTAAGGTTCGGTTCTAAGCCCAATCCATTTTCGGACGCATGGTGTGCCACTTCGTGGCCTGCTCATACGCCAGCGCCACTTTCAACGGCGCAGCCTCATCGTATAGTCCGCCGGTGAACATGATCGCTTGCGGCAGATCCTTGATGAAGCCGCAAGGAACCACCACCGCCGGATGTCCAGTGAGATTGGTCACGGTGAGGCTGGCGCTGCCCGGGGCGGGGGATACGAAGACGTCCCAATTGGACATGAACTTCTCCATCTCGCGCATCAACAAAGTCCGTGCGCGCTGCGCCCGCAGGTACTCCACCGCCGGGATGAAACGCGCGGTGCGGAATGAGTTCGGCCAATCGTTGGGCGACTGTCCGGAGAGCTGGTTCACTTCACCGTTGCGTGTGATGTCGTCGAAGGCCGCCGCGGCCTCGGCATTCAGAATCACCCGGAGGGTGTTGGTGTTGAACTGGGGCAGCTCCGTCTCTACGAGTTTGGCTCCGGCCTTGGTGAGGACGGCCAGAGCCTCGGTGTACATCGTCTTCGTGTCCCCCTGAGCGCGATCGAACTCGGCCTTCAGGTAGCCGATGCGCATTTGCGACAGCGGCACGCCTCCGCTCCAGTGGAAGGGAACGTCGCGCACGGTGATGTCCCGATCGTCGGGGCCGTAGAGCGCGTGGAGAGCGGCGGCGCAATCTTCGACGCTGCGGCAAATCGGGCCGATCTTGTCCATGGTCCAGCAGAGCCCCATCGCGCCAAAGCGGCTGATGCGCCCGTAGGTAGGACGCAACCCGGTGACGCCGCAGCGCGACGACGGCGAAACGATCGAGCCGAGCGTCTCGGTGCCGATCGAGAATCCCACCAGGCCCGCCGCGGTTGCCGATGCGGGTCCGGCTGATGAGCCGCTCGATCCGATACGGTCCTCATCCACTTGCCAAGGATTGCGCGTCACCCCGGCAAACCACTTGCCGCCTTGCGCCAGCGCGCCCATCGAGAGCTTGGCCACGAGCACGGCGCCCGCGGCGTTCAACCGTTCGACCACCGTCGAGTCGTAATCGATCACCTGATTGCGGTACGGCTCGGCGCCCCAAGTGGTCGGGATTCCCTTGGTTGCGAACAGGTCCTTCGCTCCCCATGGGATGCCGTGAAGCGGCCCACGATACTTGCCGCGGGCGATTTCCTTCGTCGCTTCCTCGGCCTGATGCATCGCCAGGTCTTCCGTCAACGTGACGACGCAAATCAGCTTGGGTCCGAAGCGTTTGAGCCGGTCGAGATACATCCTGGTGAGCGCGACCGGCGTGATCTTCTTCGTGCGCACGAGTTCCGCGAGCTGCAGCGTAGTGCAGAAGGCCAGGTCCTCGATGTTCTTGAAGGCCGGCGCTTCGACCTTGCCGGGCTTGAAGGCGCGGAGCGAGGAATCCGTCTTCTTGCTGGGAGGCGCGGGATGAAAGGCGAAGGCCGGTTCCGTATCGAGCGGCACGTTGATCTTGCGCAGATTCTCGTAGCCGGTCAGCGCGCGATCGACACCCGGCAACGCCATCGTCTCCTGAGCTTCGGTGAGCTCGATACCGATCAGTTGCTCGGCAGCGTGCATGGATTCTTTCTTGACCCGGGTTGCCGCGGGTTGCTGCTGTGGTCCTTGGGCCGCCGATACACCAGCGAGTCCGGCGGCCGGAATCACCTTTAAGAAAGATCGTCGTTTCATAAGCCTCCTAGAAAGAACTTGCGCTCGCCGGTCTTCAGTTGGACCGTGGGACCATGCCATTCGAGAAGATTCGGACCGGGCCGGTAGTCCTGGTCGAGGAAGAACGCCTTGCTGATCTCTTCAATCGAGCAGGTGGGGCCTAGGCGCGGCCGTTCGGGCGGGTGACACCGAAACTCCAGCGATGAAAGCTTCTTTTCAGGCAGCCGCATCGCCGTACGAATCCAGCCATCGCGCGTGATGCGAAGCGCCGCGCGGCCCAGGTCGAAAGGCTGGCCGTTGGCTGCAAAACTTGCCGCTGCATTTGCCGCGGTAAGGCGCGCCTCGACGTAGAGATAGTCGCGCGGGTCACCTACGTTGTCCATTTTTCCTTCGCGGGCCAGTTCCTCGGCCATCAGGCGATAGGTCCAGGGCGCCTCATCGGCCAGTTGTTCCCGAGAATGATGCGAGAGGTTGGCCGGAACAGGCCACAGGGCGATTCGCAGCGGGGAGTCGCCGGTATCCTCGAAATTGTTGTTGTCCGTCACGTCATAGAGCAGGGGATGCTCGCCGATCTTGCGTCCGTTGAACGGCTTTTCCTTGTGATTGCTGCCCTGGTAAATGCCGCCGCGCGGAGTCCATCGATAGAGATGTTCGATATCGAGAGTCCGGCCCCAGCGGGCGATGAGGGCATCCGTGGCCGTGCCGCCGTCTTCATTGGTGAAGATCACGCTGAACTGAAGCACGCGACCCTCCGGCTCGTAGAGCCATTCATACCAGGCGAGCAGGGGAATGTCCGAGAATTTGCCCACCGTGTTCGGGCGAAGGTACAGCATCGGAGCGTAAGCCAGCGCCGGATCGTCGAGGACCTCTGCCCGGAACGACGCCTCGAATGTGCGCGCGCCCGCCGCGGAGAATCTCTCATTTCGCTGGTAGTCGAGACGATGCGCGCCCCGCTTCAGCGGACCGAGCAGGATCTTGTAGTCGTGCTGTGTCTCGCCCAGAAAGAGCGTGACGTCCTGGTTGTAGGATCCGTCGAGCGACAGCGTCAGAATGACGGCCTCGGCGCCGGCGCGGCCCCAATTGCTTCCAGCCGCGACGGCATGGATCGTGAGCCCGACTTCGCCATCACGCGGCGTAGTGAAGGTCCACTCGGCGGCGCTTGCCGTTGCCGAGAGGGCCAGGATCATCAGAAGCGTTTTCATGCTGCACAAATGAGGATACGTGAAAGCCTATTTCTCCGCCAGCACTTCGTGTTCGCCGGGCGGAAGGAGAATGAAGTCTCCGGCGAAGCGGACGGTAGACCCGTCGACGGTGATACCGGACGGAGTGGAGTTGAAGATCGCGATCGCTCGCGCTTGCGAGCGATAGCGGAAGCGCAAGGTCCGTCCCGACAGAGTGGCGCTCAGCAACTCGCCCGTCAAGCGCTGCAAGGCGAACGGCGACGGGGTGCCATCTCTCGTTTCCACTCGATGCTTTCCGGCGGGCAGCATCGCCTCGTCGGCGTCGCGGACCGGCCACTCCGCGCCGTCCACGAAGATCCGACCGGTCGCGCGATATAGAACCGGGCGCGGCGACTCGACGGCGCCGTCCGTCAGGCGCGCACCGGAAGCAAGCGTGTGTGAGGCCATCTCCAAGTCCTGCGGATAGACGGATTGCTCGAAGTAGACGAGCACGTTCTCGAAGAACTCGCCGGCCGTATGAAATAGGTCCAGAAACTCCGATCCAGTCTGCTTCTTGGTAGGGAAGACGTCCTGATACCGGTCCACGACATTGATGTCGATGCCCAGCCGCGCGCCGGGCGCAAGCGACCGGTAGCGTTCCCCGAGCACGCGGTAGCGCGATGGACCGAGCGACCAGATCGTCGCCGGGTCTTCGATCATCAGGGTGAAAGGCAGGCGCTTGCTCAAGGGAAGAATGCGGTTTACATCGTTGCCGATCGCCTCGCGCATGCGCTCATCGTAGAGGTTATCGACGAAAGTGACGGCCACGTCGAGGTACGGCTTCGTCTTCTTAGCCCGCTGGTGACCGTCAATACTCTTTCATTCAGGCGCGCGACAAGCCCGGTCCGATAATCCACAAACTTGTTCCAGACGGCCCTGTCTTTGCGGCGAAACAGTTCGAGCGGATCGACGCCGGACTGGTTCTGAAACTCCCTGCGAACCTGCCCATTCATCGGCGTAAAGCGCGCTGCGTTGTCGGGCCCTTGTGGGGATTCGAAATAGAGCTCAGCGATATTGACGCCGTCCCAGTCGAAGTCCGCTAGGATGCCGAGCATGCCGTTCGAAACGGCTTCGAACGCCGCGGGATCGAGCAGATTGATGAGTGCGCGCCAGTCGAGCTTGGCGTCGGCCAGTGTCGACGTCTTCCCGCGCCATTCCGGGTGCTTCAGCCAGAAAGCCTCCCTGACGTTGCGAAACTCGAACCACGCGTAAGTCAGGATTCCCTGGCTGTGGCAGGCAGCAATGAGTTTGCGAAGGTAATCGTCGCGTTCGCGATCGAAGAAGTGCCAGGCGCTGATGTGCAGCGCCTGGACGCCGTCTCGCCGCCAGCGGCGCGCGAAGTAATCGACGTCCACCGCAGCGCGGTAACCGTAGTCGAAGAAGGCCTGAAGCCGCGGACTCCGGAAGGGAAGCGCGACGCCGCACTCCTTCGTGAGCGCCTGAATGAGATAAGGGAATCGGGAGTAACCCTGGAGTTCCGCGGCGAGAAACAGAACGCGGCCTCTGCCGAGAGAAAAGGTCATCATCAACGGCGCGCCGGACCACTTCTCCTTCACGAGGACTTTTCCTACGGCGTTCGGCAGGGAGACTTTCGCCGGATGCTCCCAGATGATGGGGACGCGCGGATAGAGGACATCCTCCACTTGCGCCACTTCCAGTTTTTGATCGGCAAAGGAAATCCCCAGCGAGCGCGATAGCGGCGTATCTTCTTCCGTGACCAGCAGCGACCCGGCCCGCACGGTATTGCCGAGGCGATGGATTTCTGATTGATCCAGAGCGCGCGCAACACGCGCGGGTACGATCAAGGCAGCCGCCTCGACGGCCGGCTCACAGGGCAGTTCCACCGAGGCCAACACCGGACAGTAGGACGAGTCGCGTCCACCCAGAATCCCGAAGGCCGTCAAGAGGAGACTACCCGCGATAGACCACATGGATTCCTTTTCTCCAATTCTCGTTCACTCCCAGCAGGGAAACCGGAACCGCGCGCGAAAGGTACTTCAGAACGATCGCGCTCGATGCATGGAGGCGGATGCTCGGAAAGACCAGCCAGAGCAGGGGAGGATCGCGGCGCAGAACGACGCCGCGGAAGTATCCGCGCGTCTCGAAGTCGCCGCGCTCGAGGTGCCACTTCGCGCGAATCCAATAATCGAGCGCCTGCAGCGGCAACTGCGGATCTTCATCCGCTTTGAGTTCGATGACCACCAGGCGGCCGGTCTTGGTGATGGCGAGCAGATCGATGATGCCGCGCGCGGGGCCAGCCACGGAAAAGGTCTGGGAGTAGACGGCGCTGTCAGCCAGATCGAGCGAGAGCGCCGGGAGGTGTTCCTTCAGCAGCGACTCCAGCCACCGTTCCGGAGCGCGCGTGTAAAAGGAATGACTCGGTTCGGCCGAGTCGGGCGCGCGGATGCGGGCAATCTCATCGAGCGTGGAGAAGGCGGTGAGCATGTGGTCGGCGTGAAGCGGCTGGTCGAGAAAAGTCGCCGCGTCGAAAGCGGCGCGCGCAAACTCGAGGCCACGCAGGCGGAGCGAGAGCGCGCCCTCCGGGGTGATGTCCTCTTCCACGCCGGGATACTGAGCGAGCGGTTTGATCATCTCGCGCACTGGCGCGTTGACGCTGGCGGCGGCTCGCGGCGCGCTCAGCTCTGTTTGCACGTTGCCGTAATCCTTGGGATCGACCAGTTGCGCGTCGCCTTGGGCGGAGAAGAAATACAGTTCATAGCTGCCCAGCTCCGGATCGAGAAAGGCGAGCCGGTTCGCCGTGATGCGCCAGCTTCCCTCGGGGACGAAGAGCCTGAGTCCACGGACTACGCTCTTCCGACGCGCCGCTCCTTGGCGCAGATGATCGAGCCACAGCAGGCCGTCGGTGAGAATCTGGAGATGTACCGCTTCGCCTTCGGTCTCGGGCACGCCGATGGCTGCCCACTCGTTCTGTCCCTGCCGCAAGACGGCGCGCGTGTAGCGCTCGGAAAAAGTGCGATGCAGGTCGCGCTCGGTTGTGAGCCGCTCGATCTTCCACCCGTGAAAACGTTGAGCGAGGAACTTCCGAAATCGTTCCCGAAATCGCTGGCGCACCAAATCGCGATCGAGATCGCGTTCGCGCAAAGCGGTGTCGGCGATCGTCAGCGTCCCTTCAGCAGCGCCGACGCGATGTACGGCGAGAGTCATTCCCTTTACCGATGAGCTTCGCATCCGCAGGACGCGCCGCACCAGCGAACGGCGATCGTCCCACGCTTGCAGCAGAAGGCGATTGCCCTTCAGCTCAAGGGTGAGTTGTTCAGGAGATACGGGCAGCGGCTCGGCGTCCGGTTCCTTCAGAACCGGCTGCCTGCACGTGGCAATGAAGTCGAGGATACGCTCGCGGAGTCCGGCAAGATCGTCTTCGGACGCGCGTTCAGGCATGAGGGGCCGGGGTATTCGTCAATACGCCTTTGTCGAGATGATATTGCGTGTGCGCGTAGTGCGCGGCGCGCGGATCGTGAGTAACCAGCACGATGGTCTTACCGAAGTCGCGGTTCAGGCGCTTGAAGATCTCCAGCACTTCCTCGGCCGAGTGCGCGTCGAGATCGCCGGTGGGCTCGTCGGCCAGGATAAACGTCGGATCGATCACGATGGCGCGGGCGATGGCGACGCGCTGCTCCTGCCCGCCCGAGAGCTGGCGCGGATAGTGTTTGACGCGGTCGGAGAGCCCAACGAGATCGAGGGCGGCGAGCACGTGCTTGCTGCGCTCGGCCTTCGAGAGCTTGGTGAGCAGCAGCGGCAGTTCCACATTTTCGAAAGCGGTCAGCACCGGGATGAGGTTGAAGCTCTGGAAGACGTAGCCGATGTGCCGGTTCCGCCAGCGAGCCAGCTCGCCTTCGCTCATGCCTGCGAGCTCTGCGTCGAGCACTTGAAGGACGCCGCCGGTGGGCCGGTCGATGCCGGCCATCATGTTCAGCAGCGTCGTCTTGCCGGAGCCGGACGGCCCCATCAGGGCGACAAATTCCCCTTGGGGAATCTGCAACGAGACGCCGTCGAGCGCCACCACTTTGGCGCTATCGCGATGGAAGGCTTTGCTGACATTCTTGACGTCGATGAGAATTCTCTGCGCCATATTAGTTGGGTACCCGCATTCGAACGCTGTCCATAACCGTTTCGTTCACCACCGCCAGAATTCGGCCGGTGGGATCAAATTGCTGCACCGCCGGCCCCCCGA
>CAZRND010000009.1:0-4907 GCA_964601345.1 uncultured Acidobacteriota bacterium
ATGAACTGGGGAGGAAAGTGCATGGCCGGCACCGCGATGTCTTTGCGGCGCTCGCGGAGCGTCGGAATTTCCACCGGAATCACGCTGATGCGGTAGAAAAGGTCTTCGCGAAAGGTCTTGTCCTCGACGGCCTTTTGCAGATTCCGGTTCGTCGCCGCGATCAGCCGCACGTCCACCGGCACTTCGGCGTTGCCGCCGAGCGGCCGCACCGTTTTTTCCTGCAGCACGCGCAACAGTTTCACCTGCATCGCCAGATTCGTCTCGCCGATCTCGTCGAGGAAGAGCGTCCCGCCGGCGGCGGCTTCGAAGAGTCCCTGGCGATTGCTGGACGCGCCGGTGAACGCGCCCTTCATGTATCCGAAAAGCTCGCTCTCGAGCAGCGTCTCGGGGAACGCGCCGCAGTTGATGGAGACGAACGGGCCGTCGCGCCGCTGGCTGCAGGTGTGAATCGCGCGCGCCACCAGCTCTTTTCCCGTTCCGCTCTCGCCGCTGATCAGAATCGTCGATCCTGTCGAAGCGACCGTGGCCACCAGCTCCTTGAGCGTCTTCATCGCTTTCGAATCGCCCAGCAGGTTCTCCAGGCCGCGCTTGAGCTCCCGGCGCATGGCCCGATTTTCCTGGCGGATGACGCGCACCTCGACGGCCCGCCGCACGCTGAGGCGCAGTTCTTCCACGAGCTGCGGAGTCTTGATGATGTAGCCGAACGCCCCCAGGTTGAGAGCCTGGATCGCGGTCTCCAGCGCGCCGTAAGCGGTCATCAGAATGACCTTCGCATCTTCGTCGGTCTCGCGCGCCTGGCGCAGGACATCGAGCCCGGTGGCGTTCTCTCCCAGCTTAATGTCGCTGATGACTACGTCATAGATGCCGGAGGTGAGCCGCTTGCGGGCCTGCTCGAGGGTCGTGACGGTTTCGACCTTATGGCCGTCCTTGCGAAAGGAAATGTCCAACATCTCGCAGATCGACTTCTCGTCGTCCACCACGAGGAGGTTGGCCATGCGTCCTACAATACAACGGGTTGCAGCACGAGCGGTAGGCTCAAGCAGAACACGCTTCCGCCTTCGGGAGCGGCGCGCGCCGTGATGGTTCCCTGGTGCGCGCTGACGATTTCATAGACGATCGCCAGGCCCAATCCCGCGCCGGAGCGGAAGTTCGATTGAAACGGCTCGAAGAATTTTTCAAGCTGTCGCGGGCTCAGCCCGCAGCCGGTATCGACAAACCGGATTACGCCGTACTCCCCTTCGATCCTCGCTTCCAGGCGCAAGGTTCCGCCGTCCGGCATCGCCTTGAGCGCGTTGTCGCAGAGATTCCAGAAAACCTGCTTGATGGCGTCCACGTCCACCTGCGCCATGAGCGGCTCGGCGGGCATGGCGCTCTCGAGCTTCCACCGCTCCGCCTCGGGACGGTGGCGCATCAGCGTCAGCGTCTCCTCGGCCAATGCCACGAGGTTTGCGGGCTCGAATTGATACTTGCGCTCGCGCGAGTAACTCAGAAAGTCCGCCAGGATGCGGTCCAGGCGTTCCGATTCCTTGCGCACGATCTCCACCAGCCGCCGCTCGTCCTCGCTCAGATCGCCAAATGACGTGAAAACCTGAACCGATCCGGCAATCGATGTCAGCGGATTCCGGATTTCATGCGCGATGGCCGCGGCCATGCGTCCCAGAGCGGCCATGCGGTCCTGCAGGCGGAGCTCGCCTTCGAGGCGCTTCACCTCGGTCAGGTCCTGCATGAAGTAGACCTTGCCGAGCGAGCTGCCGTCGGTGGCGGTCAGCGGCGAGACGGTGACTTCGAGCACGCGATCCTTGCCGGTGGGAGTAGTCAGGCGAACTTCCTGGTCCGGCGCGCCGCGAATCGCGGCGAGTTCCGGCAGCGCGTCGCTCAGGCGGCGGGCAAACAAGCTGGCGAGCGACCTTCCCAAGATGCCCTCGCCCGCGCGATTGAGCAGTTGGATGCGCCCGTCGAGATCGGTGGTAATCACGCCCGCGCCGATGGAATCGAGCACGTTTTGATTGAACGCTTGTAGCGTTTCGAGCTCGCCGCTGGTCTGCGTGAGCTTTGTGCCGGTCTTGCGCAGGCTCTCGACGAGCGTCGTCGAAAGATAGGCGACCACGATGAACGCGAACAGGTTGGTGAAGATGTTGACCAGCATCACCCGCAGGTCGGGCTTGGCCTGCCAGAACACGGTGATCTTGTCGTTGTAAGCCAGCGCTAGAACCGTCCCGAGCATGATGAAGCTGAGGCTGGCCACCAGGTACGTGCCCGGCCGCGTCAGCGAGATCCCGGCGACGATCACCACCAGTGCGTACAGAAAGATGAAGTGGCACTCGACGCCGCCCGTAGGGTGAACGATCGCCGGGACCATGAGGGCGTCGGAGGGAAATTGCACGTAGGACTGCGCGGTGAGATCGGGCCAGATGCGCAGCAGGATGCTGAAGAAGATCGTGAAGATGTACCACACCACGATCACCGCCACGAACCACTTCACCGGCGTGGTGCTCGACCCGGTGAAACGGACCACGGCAAGCTGGATGCCCAGAATGAAGGTGATGACGACGAACCGGAAGCGAATCAGCCAGTACAGGCCCTCCCGCTGGTCCAGAGCTTCCATCGGAAAGATTATAAGTCAGACGGAGCGGCCCAGAAGTCCGAAGTAGGAGGCGGCTGCTAGCATGTGGCGGTCGTTGGTCCAAACCTCCCGTTCACCGATTTCCTGTGCCGTCGTCAGATGCACTGCGTCGGCCGTCCGCAGGAAGAGATCGCGTGGGGCCGAAACGATCAGCGCGCTCGTTCGCCGAAGCAAGGCTTCGGTCACCGGAACAAGGTTCCACAGCCCGGCGGCGGCCTGCTCGGCGAAACGCGAGGCCAAGTCACGTATGTCCTGCGGCGATGCCGAGCCCTCTCGAAGGCGGCGATGGAGAACCGAGTGGAACTCGGCCAATGCCCATGCCGAGGAATAGACCACGTCCGCTTTTTTTACCAGTTCGCACACATCGCGAGTTTCCGGTTCCGGAATATAGAATTTCGCAATATAGGACGTGTCGAAGTACAAAGGGTTTCTCAGGCTAGCGGTGGCGATCTTCTTCGAGGATTTTCGTTGTGTCCGTGCCCTGCGGCTTCCGGGCCCAGATCTTCCGCATGGACGAAAAGATCCGCGCCTTCTTGGCGGCTGACATGCGCGCGGGCGAAGTGAGGGGATGCAACTCAGCCACCGGCTCGCCGCGGCGTTCGATTACAATGATGCTGCCCGCGGCGGCCTCGCGCACCAGTTCCGATGTACGGTTGTGGGGTTTGGGGTTCGGGGTCTTTCTCATTTGCTACATTGTAGAACAATAGGAGACGAGCCACCGGATTCTCGCGCTAGGGCTCGTCTAAAACGTGAACTTGATCCCGAACTGGATGTAGCGCGCCACCCCGAACTGGTACAGGTCGCCGCCGGCGTTGTTCCACTGCTGGCGCAGGCGGAAGAGCTTGTAGCCGTCAATCGTGCGGATGTCGAACTGGTTCATGTTCGTCCCGTAGAAATTGGCGGGCAGCGGCACGGTGAAGAAGTTCGCCGGCAGCGCGCCGGTCGCCGCTCCGCCCACGCGGAACGCATTGAGATTCGCTAGGACTTGGTTGTAAATCGCCAGGCCCGCCGCCGTGGTCTGCGCGGGCTGGCCGTTTGCCGCCGCCCAGTTGTTGTACTCCGCAGCCGTTGGATTCGTCGCCGTCGGCGCGTTGTTGAACAGGTCCGTGCCGCCGGCGTTGTTCGGAAAGACGCGGAAGATCGGGTGATTCAGCGCATTCAGCAAATCCACGCGGAACTGGACGTTGCGCTTCTCGCCGATCCGGAAATTCTTCTGGATGGACATGTCGAAGAACTGATCGAAAGGACCGCGCACGCCGTCGAGCGTCCGCGGCGCGGTGCCGAGCGCGCCGAGCGCCGGGCGCATGAACGCCGATGGATTGAGGTACGGCTGGCAGTTCGAGCCGGTCGGGCAGCTCCGGCTCCACAGCGGATTGACGAGCTGAGCGCCCGCCACGATATCCGGACGCGTCGTGTGTGTCAGGTCGCCGAGCTGGTTGGCGTCGCTGATCGAGACGATAATCGGGATGCCGCTGGTCACCCGCAGGATTCCGGACGTGGCCCACCCGCCCGCCACAAAGTCGAGCGGCTTCCACATGTGCGAGGCGTATTTCCGGCCGCGCCCGATGGGCAGCTCATAAAGCGACGTGACGTTCATGACGTGACGTTGGTCGAAGGTCGAGACCGAGCGGTCGTTCTTGCGCGTGCCGCCGAAGGCCACTTGCCCGTCGGTCTGCCCGCCTACCGGCGTCAGGACATTCTTGTCGCCGCCCGCGCTCGAAGCATCGTCGATGGACTTCGCGTACGTATAGTTGGCCGTCAGCGTCAATCCCTTGCCGGTGCGGTGCACCATGTTGACGTACCCGGCGTGGCGGATGCTGTTCGCCGCCGAGTCGTACAGGACGTAGAGCGTCGAGAATCCCAGGTACGGGCTTCCCAGGCTGCCGTTCTGCACCTGCAGCGCGGCTCCGGTCCCGGGATTCTTGCGTCCCAACGGATCGGCGATCGTAGCGGTTGTCGAAGTTCCGGCGGCGAGTTGCGCTTGGACCAGCGGGATGTCCTTGGGATTCACGTTCTCACGCGGCAGGAACAGGTGCGTCCCCTTGTTGCCGACGTAAGAGATTTCGAGCATCGTGTTCCTACTCGCCTGCCAGGAGACCGTCAGGTTCCAGTTCTGCACATAAGGCGTGTGGAAGTTCGGCGAGATCGCGTAGCCGCCCACGCCCTGCTGGTAGAAGAGGCTGTTCGTGGTGACGACGCCGCTATCCGGCGCGCCGACCGCCGCCGTGACAGAAGTGGGAGTCAGCAGCGGCGCATTTTCGCCGAGACGCATGATGTAATTCGG
>CAZRND010000009.1:4917-33160 GCA_964601345.1 uncultured Acidobacteriota bacterium
ATCGAGTTGATGCACACCGCCGTGTCCAATGTCGGCATTTGGCCGGCCGACCGGGAATCCGCTGGTCGCGCCGAAGTCGGGATTCGGCAGCCGCGTCAGGCCGCTGACCGGAGCGTGCGAAATGCCGTAGCCGCCGCGAACCGTCACCCGATGTCCGGCCAGGAAGTCCGGGCTCCACGCGAAACCGAAGCGCGGCTCGAAGTTCAGATAGCTCACCGGCGTCAAGTACTCCGAACGCCCGCCGCGTCCGGCGAAGATGAAGGGCGGAACCAGGGTCGAGGTTATGGTTTCGCCATCCACCAGCGCCAGCGGCGTGGGCAGGTTCACGCGTTGCGCCTGACTCAGGTCGTAGAATCCCTGGTTGTTGTACTTCTCGGTGCGCGGCTTTTCCAGGTTGTAGCGCACGCCGAGATTCAACGTCAGGTTCGGACGCACTTTCCAATCGCTTTGCGCGAACGCCGCATAGTTCATCCAGCGGTAGTAATAAGGAATCGCGGTATTGCGCAGAGTCACCGCCGCGCTCGGGACGCCGAGCAGGAAGCTGGCGAAGGGCGCGCCTGACGTGTTGACGGCGCCCGTGGCGCTGGTCTGGTTGGCGGCGAAGGAGTACGATCCGCCGTACGCGGCGAAGAGCGGGATCACGTTCTGCAGCGCGCGCGAGCCGTCGAATCCGAATTTCCAATTCACTTTGCCGCGCGTCCAGTAGTAAATGTCGGTGACGCCGTACCGTTCCTCGCGGTCCTCGACGCTGGTCGATCCGCCGGTGCCGAGGCCGGTGGCGGTCGATAAGCCGCCGCCCAGCGACGATCCGGGGAAGAGTCCGCCGAAGATCGGCAGGCCGCCCTTGGTAATCGTGGGCAGGCCGAGCTCCACGTTCAGGTTCTCGCCCGTGGCCACGTCGTATTTCGGCGTCACCGTATTGCTGAAGCGACCCCGCGTGTAGTTCAGGCGCAGGTCGTTGAATTGCGTCGGCGAGACAGTGTGCGTCCAGGCCAGCATGGCTTGCTTGGCGTAGCTGTACTCGGCGCCGTTGGTCGTTTCGCTCAGCGGCGTGCCCTGGACTTTGACGATCGGCGAACTGGTGTAGCGCCCGTAGATGTTGTCGCGGTCGCTAAAGTGGTGGTCCACGCGCACGGTGTAGCGCTTCTCGTCCTGCGCCAGTTGCCGCGGCAAGTAGGCGTTCGAGATCAGGCCGTTGCTGTTCAGATAGTAGTCGCCGGCCGGCGCGATGTACTTCATCGCCTTCAGCGCCGTCTGGTCGAGGATGGCGCTCGGAATCACGTTGTTCGCGAAGGGCGTGTAGCTCGATCCCGACGCCGGAGTGGGAAGCTGCTGGAACTGGTTGGTCGCGACCACGCTGTAATTCTGATAGATGGTGCTGGTATTCGCGGCCACGGCAGCCGGCGCGATTGACGCAAATTGCGTCACCACGCTCTGGGGCAGCCATCCGCTCACCGTGTTCACCAGGCCGCTGAAGTCGCCCTTGCGCATCCCGTCGGTCGGGAGCAGGCCGTACTGATCGAGGCGGTCGCGGCGGTAGTTCGGCTCGTAGGCGGCGAAGAAGAACGTCTTGTCCTTGCCGTTATAGAGCTTGGGAATCCGGACCGGTCCGCCCAGGGATCCGTGGAACTGGTTGTACTTCAGCGTGGCCACCGGGCGGTTCAACGCCGCCAGCGTGAAGGGCGCGGCCGAGAAATTCGGATTGCGGTTGTACCACAACACCGTGCCGCGGTAGTCGTTGGTGCCCGACTTCGTGGTCACGTTGATCACGCCGCCGCCCGTGCCGCCGTACTCCGCCGAGTAGACCGACGTCTGCACCGTGAATTCCTGCACTGTCTCCGGGGAGAAGCTGACCATCGTCCGGGCCAAGCTGACGCCAGTGTTGTTGGTGCCGTCGGACATGAGCAGTGTGCTCAGCGGGCGTCCGCCGTTCACGCTCAGATTGCAGCCCGGGCAGGTCGTCACCGTGACGATCGAGGGATTCTCGGTGCCCGCGTCGCCCGACACGTTGGGAAGAGTCAGCGCCAGATCGAGCACGCTGCGGTTGGCGAGCGGCGCGTCGCGTATCTCGCGTTCGCTAATCGTGGAGCTGGTGGTGCCGGACTCCGTATTGATTTGCACCGCGCTTGCCGATACGGTGATCTCCGTCGTCACCGCGCCGGGCTGCATCTCGATCACCACGGCGGCGTTCGAGGCCGTATCCACTTTGACGCCCTCGAGTACCTGCTTCTTGAATCCGGCCGATTCCACGAGGATCTTGTAGGTGACCGGCTCGAGGTCGAGGACCGAGAACGAGCCTTGGTCCGTCGTCGTCGTGCGTCGCGTCTCGTTGGTGCCGACGTTGGTCACCACGACCGACGCGCCGGGAATGACCGCGCCCGTCTGGTCCTTTACCGTGCCGCTGATGCTGCCGCGGTTCGTCTGGGCGGCCATCAGGCCGGCTAGGAACAGGACGACAACTGCCGTTTTGACTGATTGCATGAATACCCTCCCCCAAGCTTGATGACCTCATCGTGGCATTGCCCGAACCGGCGAGCAAGCAAATTCGGAACGTCCTGGCAGGTTATGCATTGCGGAACGCAGGCCCTGGATTCCTACGGGTATTTGGCGGCGTCGCACCGTACGGCTATGTTTGCTATATCGAAACGCGATACGGCACGATCACGAAATCGAACTTCCCGGCCGGGAAGTCGCGAGTGTTCCGCGTCACCAGCTTTAAGCCGTAGATTTTTGCTAGCGCCGCCTGGAAAGCGTCCGGTAGGCGCCAGCGGTGCTCGCGCCTCAGCTCCGCCGCAAGATCGGCCGTTTCGCGATCGATGTGCAGAGCCTCGTAGGCATCGAGCAATCGCAAGACCTGAGGTCTGGCTGCGAAATCCACGCCGCTCAGGACTTCCGCTCGCGTAATGACGGAAATCGCCGCTTGCGACTTGGTTTCCTGCAGGTAGCGGGACGCGGCCTCCACTCCGTTCAGATGATCGATCAGAATCACCGAATCAAGAAGGAGGCTTACCACTCCTTCCGCACTTTTTTCTGCCATGCGAGGCCATCCCCTTTCCGCCAAGTTCCCTTCGATTCTTTCAGGATCCGGTGGAAGGAAACGCTCTCTTCATCGCGCATCCGGCGGATCGCCTGGCGCACCAGTTGCGCCATGGCAACGCCCTGCTTCTTTGCCTGGTGCTCGAGCCAAGTCTTATCTTCCGTCTCCAGACTGATGATTGTACGAGTCATATATATTGCTTGAGTATATCATGCTTTCCTCAGGAAGGTTCGGCAGGCCGCCTTCTGCGACCATCGTGGTAGAGTCACGCAATGGAGTTCGAATGGAATGCCAGAAAGGCGGCCTCGAATGTCGCCAAACATGGCGTCCACTTCGAAGAGGCGTGTACCGTTTTTGGAGACCCCCTGGAGGTCATGATTCCAGATCCAGTCCACTCGGTTTCTGAGGAGAGGTTTGTAAGCGTCGGCGTCTCGGACATCGGGCGTATACTGGTGGTTGCGTACACCGAGCACGAGGAATGCATTCGACTGATCAGCGCCAGGGAAGCGACCCCTGCGGAGCGAAGACAATATGAGTCAGGCGAGGATGAGACATCCCGACATACTCGATGAATACGACTTCTCCCGCGGAGTCAGGGGAAAGCATCATGCGGCCTATCGGGCGGGTACAAATGTTGTCGTCCTGGATCGGGACATAGCTAAGGTATTTCCTGACTCTGAGTCGGTAAATCGTGTTCTGCGCGGCTTCGTCCGGATCATCCGCGGCTTCAATGGACAAGACACACGAAAACCGTCTACCGCAGGAACGCTTCCGGCAGGCCGCCGTCGGCGACCAGAATCTGGCCGGTCATCTTCGATGAGCGGCTCGAGAGCAGGAAAAACGCCGTCTCGGCCTGGTCGGCGGGAGTGATCGCCGATTTTGTCAGCGTCCGTTGGGCGTAAAAAGCCGCCAGCTTGTTGCGCAGCGAATCGGTGTCCTCCGACTCATCGTACGGGATCTCGTATTTCGTCAGCGACGCCATCACGCGGTCACGCGGGAACATGCTCGATCCGGCGACGACGGTCGCCGGCGCGAGCCCGTTCACCCGCACCAGGGGCGCGAGCTCAACCGCGAGGCCGCGCACCAAATGGTTCGCGGCCGCCTTCGAAGCATCGTAGGCGAGCGATCCTTTCTTCGACACCACTGCGTTGACGCTCGTCGTCAGCACGAGGCTCCCCGAGAGTCCCTGGCGAGCCCAGATGCTTCGCGCCTCGTCTGCGACGAGGTATCCGCCGAGCACGTTGACGTCGAAGGTCAGCTTCCACTTTGGATCTGCGACGTGCCCCGACAGATCGGGCGGAACGAAGATGCCGGCCGTGACGATGATCTGATCGATGCCGCCGTAGGCCAGCACGGCCTGCTTCAACATCGCGCGTACGCTCTCGCGATTCGTGATGTCGACGGCTGTACCGATCGCCGGTCCGCATCCCGAGATGCCGGTGCCGGCGACGCCGATGCCTTCGCCGTGCAGCGCAATCAGCTCGGCGGTCGTGGCCTGCGCCGCTACGCCGTCGAGGTCCGCGCACACTACGTGCGCGCCTTCCCGTGCTACACGATGCGCGACTTCTTTTCCGATGCCGCTTCCGGCGCCGACGACGAGCACCACGCTGCGGGCCATCTCTTTTTCCGCCGGCATGCGCGCCAGCTTGGCGGCTTCGAGCAGCCAGTACTCGATGTCGAAAGCCTCCTGCCGCGGCAGCGCGATGTATTCGTCAATCGCCTCCGCGCCGCGCATCACCTCCACGGCGCAGCCGTAAAATTCGGCCGTGACGCGCGATTCGCTCTTGTCCTTGCCCCAGGCGATCATGCCCACACCCGGAATCAGGATCACCGTCGGATTCGGATCGCGCATCGCCGGCGAGTCCGAACGCTTGCAGGCCCTGTAGTAGGTGGCATAGTCCTTGCGATATTGATCGAGTCCGGCGAGGAGCTTCTTCTTCAGGGCGTCGAGATTCTCCTTCTGCGGGTGCCAATCGACGTACAATGGCTTGATCTTGGTCCGCAGGAAATGATCGGGGCAGGACGTGCCGAGCGCGGCGAGGCGTTCGGCATCGTTGCTGTTGGCGAAGCGCAGCATCGCGGCGTCCGATTGCACAGTGCCGATGAAGCGCTTTTCTTTCGAGACCTGACCGCGCAGCCAGGGCAGCAGCTCGAAGAGCAGCGTGTCGCGTTCCGCCTCGGAGAGCGCCTTGTACTTCGGCCCGCCGAATACTTTCTTCCCCGAGCGCTTTTCGATGTATTCGGCGGCCTTCTCCGTGAGTCGCAAAGTCAGGTCGTAGCAAGCCTTGTCGTCGTCTGCCCAATTGATCAGGCCGTGCTGCCCGAGGATTACGCCCTTCAACTTCGGATGGGCGCGGCACAACTTCTCCAGCTCGAGGCCCAATTCGAAGCCCGGCCGCAGCCACGGCGTCCAGCCGATTTCCTTGCCGAAGATCTTCGCGGTCAGCTCCTTCGATCGTTTCGCGGCAGCGATGGCGATGACCGAGTTCGGATGCATGTGGTCGACGTGCTTCGCCGGAATGAAGGAATGCAGCGGCGTATCGATCGAGGTGGCCCGCGGATTCAGGTTGAAGGTGCAATGCGGGTAATATCCCACCATGCGGTCTTCGGCCTCGCTCTTCGGCCCGCGCTTCCCGGCGCGCGCATAGATTTCCCGCAGGGCCAGCAGCTTCTCCTGGTACAGCGACGAGAAATTGGCCAGCTTGCTCGTCCGCAAATCGCCGCCCGATCCTTTGACCCAGAGCACTTCGGTCTTTCCGCCGGTCAGCGGATCGCGCTCCACGATCTTCGACGACGTGTTCCCGCCGCCGGTGTTGGTGATGCGCTGGTCCGCGCCCAGCAGGTTCGAGCGATACACCAGGCGCTCGGCGGCGGAAAGCGCGCGGGCAACGCGGTCCTCCCACAGATAGCGAACATGTTTCATGGCAGGTGAAAAACCTCCGGGATTGGCGACATACGCTCGTCGGCGGCGCGTCCATTGGCGCCCTCGAAGAATCCGGCCATCTCCGCTTGCCAGCGCTGGTTCACGCCGGTGGCCGCCATCTTGCGCAGCGCGCCTTCAAAGTCGTTCGTTTCGACGTAGCCGATGAGCAGGCCGTCGTCGCGCAGAAAGAGCGAGTAATTATGCCAGCCGGCCTCGCGCAGAGCGGCAAGCATCTCCGGCCACACCTCGGCGTGGCGCCGCTTGTATTCTTCCAGGCGGTCGCGCCTCACCTGCAGGCAGAAGCAAGTTCTCTTTATTGGGGGATTGCTGTTTTCAGCCGGCAATAGGCCTCCTCCCATTTTCCCGAGTGGCGGGACTCGAAGATGCGCGCGGGAAAAGATCGCTCGACCAGATCTCGCGCGGCGTCGAGCGACGGCACAGCGTTCGTCCCCACCATCTGCATAGCCAGGTTTCCGAGCGCGGTCGCCTCCGCGGGTCCGGCCAGAACTTTCCGGCCGGTGGCGTCGGCCGTGAATTGATTCAGCAGGTCGTTTTGCGATCCTCCTCCGATCACGCGGATCGTATCGCACCGGCGCCCGGTCAGACTTTCGAGCTGATCGAGGACATATCGATATTTCAGGGCCAGGCTCTCGAGCACGGCGCGTACGTACGCCCCGGGAGCGGATGGCGCCGGCTGGCCGGTATCGCGACAGTACACATCGACCGCAGTGGTCATCTTCTCGGGCCGCACGAACGACGCATGATCCGGATCGACCAGATGCTGGAAAGGCTCGGCGGCGGACGCCATCGCCATCAGCTCCGGCAATTCGTGATTCACTTCGGGGCTCCATGACTTGCGACAACCTTCGAGCAGCCACATTCCCGTGATGTTCTTCAGCAGGCGCACCGTTCCGCAAACTCCGCCCTCGTTGGTAAAGTTCAGCCGCAGCGCCTGCGGATTCACGATGGGCGCGGCGACCTCCGTGCCGAGCAGCGACCAGGTGCCGGAGCTGAGAAAGGCCGTGTCCCCTCCGGCTCGCACCGCCGCGACCGCCGAACCCGTATCATGGCACGCCGGAGCGACGAGCAGCGCTGCGGATTGCCCCACTTTTCCAAGCACGGTGCCCGGCTCAATCACCGGACCCAGCAGGTGCGTCGGGATTCCCAGGTCCTTTAGCAGTCCGTGCGACCAGGAGCGCGTCTTACGGTCGAGAAACTGCGTTGTCGTGGCGTTGGTGTATTCGCATCCCATGACGCCGCTCAGCCAGAAATTCATCAGATCGGGGATCGTCAACAGCCGCTCGGCGGCCGCGAGCAGCTTCGGCGTTTCGAGCGAGGCGCGATAGAGCTGGTAGAGCGTGTTGATCTGCATGAACTGGATTCCGGTAGCGTCGTAGATTCGCTCGCGGCCGAGCACTCCGATCGCTTTCTCCATGACCTCCGCGCTGCTGTCGCGATAGTGAAACGGATTCGCGAGCAGCGCGCCCTTTTCGCCGACCAGCGCGTAGTCGACGCCCCAAGCGTCGACGCCGACGCTGTCGATCCCGGCGCCGCGCGCCAGCGCTGTCTGCATCTCGCTCCAGAGTCGCGGCAGGTCCCAGTGCAGATGGCCGTTGCAGACCACCGGATCGTTCGGGAAGCGATGGATCTCCTCGATGGAGAGGAGCCCGCCGCGCAAGCGCCCCAGGATGGCGCGTCCGCTCGTCGCACCCAGATCGAAGGCAAGAAACGTGGAGGCCATGCTCCCTAAGCGTAACTGGAAATGGTCGCGGAGTTCTTCTCGCTGCGCTCGGCGGTGATTTTCTCGAGATATCCGCTCTGCCGGAACGCGTCCATCGGATCTTCGGGCAAACCCTTCGAGCGGTTCCACTCGCGTATAGCGGGCCGCACGTCGGTCGAAAAGGCGTCCTTCACGCAACCTTCCGCGTCTACCAGCGAGCACGACGCCTGCAGCTTGGCGAGTCGCGGGAAATCGACCAACGCGGCCTTGGCGAAAAGTTCCTTCGCCGTCGTGACGGTTTGGATCATAGCTTCGATTTTGCCCTTGAGATTGTGGCTCTGATCCACCATGTAGGCGATGTCCGCTCGCCGCCCGGTCTCCCACTCGTAGAAACGAATCTCGAAGAAGATGCGGAAGACCTGATACGGATCGATCGAGCCCATCGTCAAATCGTCGTCGGCGTAGCGGCGGTCGTTGAAATGGAATCCGCCGAGCATGCCGGAACTGAGCAGCCAGGCCACGATCTGCTCGATGTTCTGCGCCTGGTAATGATGTCCGGTATCCACCAGCACCTTGGCTTTCGGACCTGCGCTCTGGGCCAGCAGCAACGCCATCCCCCAATCGGCGATGTCGGTGTGATAGAACGCGGGCTCGAAGGGCTTGTACTCGACGAGCATCCGTTGATTCTCTCCAAGTCGCTGGTGCGTCGCGGCGAGCCCCGCTTCGAACCACGCGCGCCGTTGCCGGATGTTCTGCGTCCCTGGATAATTCGATCCATCGGCGAACCACAGCGAAACATCGCGGCTCGCGAGTCCTTTGCCGATCTCGACGCTTTCGAAAATGTGGCGCAGCGCGGCATCGCGCACGGCAGCGTCGGGATTGCCGAGCGATCCATGCTTGTAAATCTGATCCTGAAAAACGTTGGGATTGATGGACCCGGGCTGCACGCCGTGTTTCGCGGCCAGTTTTTTCACTACAGGAATATCGCCCGCGCCGTTCGGAAGATCCCACAGCACGTGCAGCGCGACTGTCGGGCAAACACCGGTCAGGCTGTGAACCATCCCCGCGTCGCTGAATTTCTCTTCGACCGTGGTGGCCGCCGCCAGTTGCAGGAACTTGCCGAAGCGCGTTCCCGTATTGGCGAAGCCCCACGAAGGCAATTCGATGCCAAAGGAGTCGAGCGCCTGGAAGATGTTCTCGGTCATGCGGGTCTAGGGGAAAGATACCCCAAAGGATTTCCCTTCTGCAAAGAGTTTTGTAGCTGAATACGCCTGTTTCTCTATGCAAAACACGTGTTTCCGCCGATAATGGACGCGTCTTGAAAGCCTCGAAGCACTCTCGCTACGTGGTCAAGTCCGTGGTGCACGCATCGCAAGTGCTCTCGGTTTTTGAAACGCCGGGCGAAGTGTTGCGTCTGCGCGACGTGGTGGCGCGCACCGCGTTCAACAAAGGGATGTGCTTCCGCTTGCTCTACACGCTGCACCAGTGCGGCTTCGTCGAGAAAGTCGGACAGAACAGTTACCGCCTCACTTCGCAGATGCGCCGGCAGCGCCGTTACCGCATCGGATACGCCGCGCAGGGGCAGGACACTTCCTTCCCGCGCGAAGTCACCGCCGGACTCGCGCGCGCCGCCGAAAAAGAACAGGTGGAACTGATCGTGGTGGACAACCGCTACCAGCCGAAGGTGGCGCTGCGCAACGCTGATCACCTGATCCGCGAGCAGGTGGACTTGGTCATCGAATTCCAGACCGACGAATCGGTCGCTCCGGCGATCGCTTCGAAGTACGTCGAAGCGACTGTCCCTTTCATCGCCATCGACATTCCGCACCCCGGCGCGACCTACTTTGGCGCCAACAACTATGAGGCCGGCCTGATCGGGGGACGTCACCTCGGCCGCTGGGCCCGCAAGCACTGGGACGGCGCGGTGGACGAGATCCTCATGATCGAGCTGACCCGCGCGGGCGCGCTGCCGCAGTCGCGCATCCGCGGCATGCTGGAGGGCATTCACGAGGTGCTGCATCTCTCTGATAGCTGTCCGATCGTCCACCTGGACGGCGACGGCCAGTTCAAGACCGGCCTCGAGCGGGTGCGCAAGCACCTGCGCGAGACGCGAGCGAAGCGCGTCCTGGTAGGTGCGGCGAACGATCCGAGCGCGCTCGGCGCGCTGCGCGCTTTCGAGGAGGCGGGTCGCGCCGCCCAATGCGCCGTCGTGGGACAGAACGGCGAGCCCGAAGCCCGCGCCGAGTTGCGCACGCGGCGCACGCGCTTCATCGGCTCGGTGGGCTTCTTCCCCGAAAAATACGGCGACGGCCTGATTCGCCTGGCGCTCGACATCCTGGCTCGCAAGGCGCTCTCGCCCGCGGTCTTCATCAAGCACCATCTCATCACGCCTGAAAACGTGGATCACTTTTACCCCAACGACAGCCTGTTAGGAATGGCTTAAATATGCGACGAATACTACTCCTGCTCCTGCTCTCTGCATCCGCATTTGCACAGACGGCCACTCTCGATGCGCTGCGCCGCAGCTTTGAGAAGCCTCCAGATGACTCACGCATCATGATGCGCTGGTGGTGGTTCGGCTCCGCGGTCCAAAATCGCGAGCTCGAACGCGAGATGCGCCTGATGAAGCAGGGCGGCATCGGCGGCTTCGAAGTGCAGCCTGTGTACCCGCTGTCGATCGATCACAACCTTCCTTATCTCTCGAAGGAGTTTCTTGACGCGCTGCATTTCACCTCGGAGAAGGCGCATGAACTCGGGCTTCGCCTGGACCTGACGCTCGGCAGCGGCTGGCCGTACGGTGGTCCGCATATTCCCGCGACCCTCGCCGCGGGCCGGCTGCGTTGGGAGCGCGCCCGCGCCCAGGGCACGCGCGTTCCCGTGCCATCCATGTCGGACGGCGAAAAGCTCGTGGCCGTCTTTGCCGGAGATCGCGAAGTTGCCACGCCGCAGATCAAGGATGGAATCCTGACGTTGCCGAGCGCGTCCGAAGTCTCGTTCTTCATCTCCAGTCGCACCGGACAACAGGTAAAACGCCCTGCCGTGGGCGCGGAAGGATTCGTGCTCGATCATTACGACCGTGCCGCACTCGACCTGCATCTGAAGACAGTCGCAGACCGGTTGATGCAGGCGCTGAAGCCGTATCCGCCTTACGCCGTCTTTTGCGACAGCCTGGAAGTGTACGGCTCAGACTGGACCGGCGACTTCCTCGACGAATTTCGCAAGCGCCGCGGCTACGATCTGCGTCCGCACCTGCTGGAGCTGGCCGACGGCCGCGACCTCGACGCCGAGAAGTATCGCCACGATTGGGGACGGACGCTCACCGAGCTTCTGAACGATCGCTTCGTCACGCCGCTTCACGAATGGGCGCAGCGCAACGGGACGAAGCTGCGCATCCAGGCTTACGGCACTCCGCCCGCGACCCTTTCCACCAGTTCGCTCGCCGATCTGCCGGAGGGCGAGGGCATCCAGTGGAAAACGCTTTCGTCGACTCGATGGGCCTCGTCGTCGGCGCACTTGTACGGCCGTCCCGTCGTTTCGTCGGAAACCTGGACCTGGCTGCACTCGCCCGTCTTTCGCGCCTCGCCGCTCGACATGAAGGCCGAGGCCGATCTGCATTTTCTGCAGGGCGTCAATCAATTCATTGGACATGGATGGCCCTACACGCCTGAGGGCATCGAGTATCCGGGCTGGCGCTTCTATGCCGCGGGCGTCTTCAACGAAAAGAATCCCTGGTGGATCGCGATGCCCGACATCGCTCTCTACTTCCAGCGGATCAGTTACCTGCTGCGCCAGGGAAGTCCCGCTAACACGGTGGCGGTCTATCTTCCCAATGACGACGCCTGGTCTCACTTCGCTCTCGGCCGCGCGGACCTGCGCGCCGCGCTGCTCGAGCGGCTGGGACCCGATCTTGTCTCGCGCATCCTCGACGCTGGATACAGCCTCGATTTCTTCGATGACGCCGCGCTCGAGCGAGTGCTCGGCGGACCCTACAAGATGGTGGTTCTGCCGGCCGGAACGTCGAGAGCGCCCGCCGTGGGCGGCCTGCCGCTCGTGCACGACGGAGCGGACCTTGTGTCGAGCATGGCCGCGGTCACGCCTCCTGATGTCAGCCTTACGCCGCCTGCGCCCGACTTCGGATACGTCCGGCGCAAGATCGACGGCGGCGACATTTACTTCATTGCGAATACCGGGAATCATCCTCTCAACGCCAAAGCGACCTTCCGCACCGATGGAACGACGTCCGAGTGGTGGGACGCGCTCTCGGGGCGCATCACTCCGACCGGCGGCGGTTCGGCGCTCGATCTCCATCTCGACGCATATGAATCGCGCGTGCTTGTCTTCAGCAAGGCCGCGCCGCAGGCCATCAAGACTGCCGCCGCGCCGGCGTCCATCGATCTGACTTCCGGATGGAAGATCACCTACCCGGATGATGCACCCGCCGACAGACAGTATTTCTCCGGCCTCGCGACCTACGAAAAGTCGTTTCAGGCGACGAGTCCGAGGGGAACACTTACGTTCGGCGAGGGCAAGCCGATCGCAAAGTCGCCGGGCATGGGCTATCAAGCGTTGCTCGACGCGCCGGTGCGTGAAGCGGCCGTGGTCTTCGTCAACGGCAAACGAGCGGGCGCGGTGTGGTGCCCGCCCTATTCGCTCGACGTGACGGAATTTCTGCGCGCCGGTGAAAATACGCTCCGGATTGAGGTCGCGAACCTGGCGGTGAATTACATGGCTGCCCGCCGGCCTCCCGACTATCGCCTGCTTAACCTTCGCTACGGCTCGCGTTTCGACGCGCAGGATATGGACAAAATCAAACCCGAGCCCGCGGGCCTTCTCGGCGCCATTCGGCTGGTGAGCCGTTGATATACTAGCGGCTTGAACCCCGATCCATATTTTCGCAACGTGAGTCGTCCGTTCCGAGCCGCGCTTTATCCGCTCGGGTGGCCGTTCCTCGTCGAGTCGAATGACCGGCGGGTCATCGAGCTCGGCCGGGCCGCGTTCGGGGCCTATCGCAAAAGCCCACGGTCGGGACGCGCCTTTCAAATGCGCCTGCTGCGCGATCCGAGCCTTGAAACGCGCCGCGCCGGCGCGTGGCCGCAGGCCGTTTACCGCAACGCCGAACACCTGTTCACGATCCGTTGCGCGGACAACATGGCAACGGCGGACACCCGCAACCATTTCGTGGCCGGCTATTTCTCGGAGGCGATGCTGGCCGACGCGGAATTCTTTCACTGGACCTTTCTTGAAGCGCTTCCGTTCCTCGCCCTGACGCATCTCGCCTTCACTCCGGTTCATGCCGCGTGCGTCGTCCGCCGCGGGCGCGGCACTCTGCTGTGCGGTCCGCCGGGCGCCGGCAAGTCGAGCCTGGCGTATTTCTGCGGCAGGAACGGATACTCGCTGCTGGGCGAGGACTCCGTTTTTCTCCGCCGCCGGTCCGGCCCGTTGCATGTGTGCGGGTGCTTTTCGCGCCTGCATTTCACGACGGACGCGCGCACGTTGTTCCCTGAAATGGTACAATTGCCGGTGAGCTTCAGGCGTAACGGCGAGGAATGCCTGTTGGTCAAGCCCCGGGAAACGGGGATTCCGTTGTGGACCCGCGAGTGCGAAGCAGGAGCGGTCGTCTATCTCGACCGCTACCCGCCGGGAAGCGCGCAGCCGCGCGTGACACCGATGCCGGCCTCCGAAGTGGAGCGCCGTCTGTACGCGGATGAACGCGAGGACGACGCCGCAGTGATGAAGGCGCATCGCGCCGCCATCCGGCGGCTGGTGCGATGCGGCGCTTACCGCATCCGCTACTCCACGCTGGAAGAAGCTCTCGAACTTTTGGAAACCATTTCATGAGAACTCTCATTCTGGCGGCAGTATCGATCCTGGTTGGCGGCATGTCATGGCTCTTTGCTCAATCTCCCTCCGGCGTTCTCGAGGGTATCGTCCGCGATCCTTCGCGGCTTCCCGTTCCGGACGCCGAGGTGCACTTCGAGAATCTTGAGAGGGCCTTTGAGCGGGCGGTCCGCACAGGGCCGGACGGCACGTTCCGTGCCGACGCGCTCGAGCCAGGGGACTACCGCGTGACCGTGGTGAAGTCCGGTTTTTCGCGATACCAAATCGCGCGCCAGGAATTGCAGATCCGGCAGACGGTGCACCTCGAGATCGGGCTCGCGCTCGGAACGGCCCGCGACGTAGTGCACGTGGAAGGCGCGGTGACGCCGCTCGACGCCGCGCCGGGCAGCACCGGCTCGGCGTTCGCCGGTCCGCAAATCCAGGCGCTGCCGCTCGATGTCCGCAACTTCGTCGGGCTGCTGCAACTGAGTCCCGGCGCGATCCCGCGACACCTCGGCGGATTCGTTCACGACAACTATAACGACGCTCAGCCCGGCCGCGGCGCGGTGGCGCTGAACGATCCGGTCAACGGCGCGCGCTCGAGCATGAACAGCTATCTGCTCGACGGTCTCACGAACACCGACGGGAACACGAACGCGCTGGTCGTGAATCCGCCGCTCGAAGCGATTCAGGAATTCCGCCTGCAGAGCTCGGTCTCGCCCGCGGAGTTCGGATACGCGGGCGGCGGGGTCGTGAATCTTGTGACGCGCGCGGGCGGGGCGTACTTGCATGCAGGAGTGTTCGAGTTCTTTCGCAACGAGAACCTCGATGCGCACACCTTCTACGACGTTCCCGACGCCGCGAATCCGCCATTCCGGCAGAATCAATATGGCGCGCAGTTGGGCGGCGCCGTGCCTGGATTCTCGAAGCTGTTTTTCTTCGCCGCCTATGAGGGCTTGCGGTCGAGCCAGGCGAACTCGCGGCGAATCCCCGCGCCGGGCAGCGCGCTCCGGCAAGGCAACTTTGCGGGCCTGGGACCGATCACCGATCCGCAGACAGGAAAACCCTTCGCGAACGATTTGATTCCAGCCACGCGCATCGATCCGATCGCCCGCGATTTCCTGGCGAAATTCCAGCCCTTTCCGAACACCTCTGACGGCACGTACACCGACAACACTCCGGACCGGCGCCACACCGACACCGCCAGCCTGCGCCTCGATCGGGACAGCCGTTGGGGAAATTTTTTCGCGCGCTACGCGACGAACTCCGATCGCGCGCAGCTCGCGGGACACTATCCCGTGCTGCCCGATCTCGAAGACATCCGCGCACAGCAGGCGGCTATCGGGAACACCTACGCCGGCAGCCGGTTCGTAAACGATCTGCGCTTCGGTTACACACGACTGGCCATCGCCGAGTTGCCCGTGAACGCTTTTCGCCGCGACATCATCGGGGAGCTCGGAATCACCGGCGTCGATCGCGATCCGCTCAACTGGGGCGTCCCCACGTTCATTCTGGCCAGCTATCAGACGGTGGTGGACGATCCCACGCTCCCGCAATCGCAGCGCGATCAGACCTATCAGGTCGCCGAGGGCCTCACGCTGCAGCGCGGCCGGCACACGCTGAAATTCGGCGGCGACCTGCAACGCTTCCAGATGAACTTTCTGCAGCGCTCGAACAGCCGCGGCACGTACAACTTTTCGGGCGCGTTCACCGGCAACGATTTCGCGGATTTTCTGTTGGGACTGCCGCAGGAAACCACGCGGACCGTGGGAATCCCGCTCGCTTATCTGCGGCGTCTGAGCTACTCGCTTTACGCCCAGGACGAGATTCGCGTTCGACCCGGACTCACGCTGAACGTCGGCGCGCGCTACGAATCGACTTCGCCCTTCACGGAGAAGTATAAGAACTTCTACAACCTTGACTACAGCACTCTGCCCGCGACTCCGGCGCTGGTGCGCGCCGGAGGTAAATTCGGCGACAGCCTGGTGAACGCCGACCGCAACAATTTCGCGCCGCGCGTCGGGTTGAGTTGGCAGTTGCTCCCGCGCCTGGTCTTTCGGGGCGGATACGGCATTTTCTACAGTCCCGAAATCGCCGTCGAGACTTACGACCTGGTGCGCAACGGCGTGCTGAACGAATTCAATCATGTTCCGGCGAACAAGCCGGTGCTCAGCATCCGCAATGGATTTCCGTCCGGCGCATCGACGGGATTCCCCACCTACTTCGGGCTCGACCGCAACGCGCGCACGCCCTACGTGCAGCAGTGGAACGGCGGCTGGCAGGCAGGCGTGAAGAGCTGGCTGCTGCAGGCCAACTACATCGGCGCGAAGGGCACGCACCTTGGACGCTATCGCGCCTTCAACACGCCCGCGCAGGTGGAGCTGGGACGCAATCTCGCGCCGCGCCCCGGCGACGTCCAGTCGTTGCGCGCCTTCCCCACGCTGGGCAAGCTCTTTCAGCGGCAGCACATCGCCAACTCCATTTACCATTCGCTCGAGCTGCGCGTCGAACACCGCTTCTCGGGCGGACTGAGTTTCCAGGGAAACTTTGTCTGGGCCAAGTCGATTGACGATTCGGACGGCGTCATCCCGGGTCTGTACGACGGCGCGGGCGCACAGGACGAGCGCAATCTGCGCCTCGAACGCGGCCTTTCGTTCTTCGATGTCCGCAAGCGTTTCACCGCGAACCTGGTCTACGACCTGCCCTTCGGCAAGGGCCGCCGCTTCGCGGCGCAAGGTCCGCTCGTCCCGCTCGTCTCCGGCTGGCAGACCAGCGCCATCGTGCTCTTGCAGGACGGTACGCCGTCGAACGCGTTCTACTTCTTCACCGATTACGCCAACTCCGACACGCCGAACCGTCCGAACATCGTGCCGGGAAAGACGCTCGCTTTGCCGCGCGGCGAGCAGACGATCGATCGATTCTTCAATACGTCGGTCTTCAGCGATCCGGCGCCCTACACCTTCGGCAACGGAGGACGCAACATTCTTCCGGGTCCGGGCGACGCCTTCTTTGACTTGGGAATTCATCGCCAGTTCGGGCTCGGAGAGACGCGCAATCTCGAATTTCGCGCCGAGATCTTCAACCTCTTCAACCATCCCAACTGGGGCATCCCGGGAAACAACAAGGACTTCGGTCCGTACTTCGGAAAGATCAACACGGTCGGCAGCCCTCGTCGCATCCAATTGGCGATAAGATTCAACTTATGAAGCTGCTCGCCGGGGCCCTGTCGTTTGTCGACGCAACCCCGGCGCTTGAAAGGCTGGCGGCGCTTCCGGAACGCAAGTGGCAGGAGTTGTTTGCTTACGCCGACCCCGCCGGTTTGACGCTCTACCTGCTCGCCGCGCTCGAACGCGCCGGGCTCGCGTCGCATCTGCCGGAATCCGTTACTCAGGCGCTTCGCGAAAGACAGGAGAAGAACAGGCTGCGGCTGGTCCGCACGATGGACGAGGCATCCGAAGCTCTGGAAACGCTTCGCGCGGCCGGACTGCGGGCGGCGATGCTGAAGGGCTTCACCCTCGAGCCCGAGTTCACGGCGGACGCCGATCTGCGCAAGCAGTACGATCTCGATCTTCTGCTCGCGCCCGGCGACGCGCAGCGCGCGCATCGTCTTTTTCGCGAGAAGGGATATGAGCAGGTTCTCGACGACGAGAGTGTGGCGTCGTCGCACCTGCCCGCGCTGGTGCGCAAACAAGGGTGGGAGTGGCGCGGCGACTACTTCGATCCTGAAATTCCGCGGACCATCGAGATTCACGAACGCCTCTGGAATCCGGAGTTCGAGCGTCTGGAAGCCGAGATCGACCACGACCTCGTGGCGCGGATCGAATCGCGCGAGTTCCGCGGCCGCAAGTTTCCCGTCCTGCACAGACACGATCAGTTTGCGAGCGTAGTGCTGCATGTCGCCAAGCACATCCTGCACGGGAATCTGCGAATCTCTCATCTTTACGAGCTCGCCTACTTCATGGAACGTCACGCGAACGACGCGACGCCGTGGCCCGCCTTCGGGCGGCTCACCGCGGTGGCGTTTGCCGTTGCGGCGCGCGTCTTCGGTTGTCGCCGGCCCAAGACGCATGGAGTCCTTCCGGCAGCCGAGGCTTGGGCGAGACGTTTCTCTCATACGCTCTGGGACCGCGAGCAAGCTTCCAAGTGCGAGCTGCTTCTGCATCTTCTCCTGATCGACAACAATCGTGACCGCGCCGCGGTGATGCGCCGACGCTTGATGCCGACGCGCGCGCCCGGTCCGATTGACGCGGTGCATCTCGCGCCATCGGAACTCACCCCTCGCCGCCGCGCTCTGCGTTTTGCGCGCCAGGCAGGATACTTCACCAAGCGCGCCTGGTTTCACGCCCGCGCGATTCCAGGATTCACCATCGCCTCGGCACGCTGGTTCTTGGGAAAATGATCCGCTACCTCGCGGCGGTGGCGCTGGTCACGCTGGGCATGTTCGTCCATGTGATCCTTTTCAATCTGCGCCTGAGCGACGATATCGGTCTTAGCGAACAGGTCATGGGACGCCTCGGCGCGGCCATGTCGATCGGGACCGCGGTGGGCACGCTCGTTTGGGGCGCGCTCGCCTCGCGCTGGGGACTCAAGCCGACAATCTTGTACGCTCTCACGGGACTCGCAGCGGCGCTCACCGGCCGGGCTCTCTTGCGCGATCTCGACGCGCTCGCCGTCGACAGCTTCCTGACCGGCCTGTTCCTCGCTGGATGGTTCGTCACCAACTCGCCGGCCATCGCCGCGCTCGCCGCGGAAGGCCGCGGTGCCGCGGCCTTCAGCATGAATGTCGCGCTCGGCATCAGCGTCGGAGCATTCGGAGGGCTACTCGCGGGTACGCTGCCTGGCCTTGTCGGCTCGACGCAAACGGCGATGCTCGCCGCTCCCGTGCTGGTCCTGTGCGGATTATCTTGCGCGGCCGCGACGCGGTTTCCGCATGTGGCCAGCCACGGCCTGTCCCTGCGGATGTCGCTGCGGATGAGCCCCGCGTCGCGCGCCTTCACGGCGAAGTACGTCGCCGCCGTGGCGCTCTGGTACGGCTTCCTGGCCGGATTCGGTCCATTCTTCAACATCTATTTACGCAACCGCATCGGCGCATCGACCCAGGCGATCGGCACGGTATTCAGCGCCGCGCAGATTGCGCAAGGCGCCGCCGCGCTCTCGATGGCCTGGGTCATGGGGCGCCTTGGCGTCGTCCGCACGGTCGTCGGGACGCAACTGCTCGCGTCGGCCTGCATCCTCGCATTTCTGCCGATTCGCATCCTGCCGCTCGCCGCGGCGGCTTACATGATCTACGGCTCGCTGCAAGTGATGAGCGAGCCGGGCCTGCAACATTTCCTGATGGACGGCGTGCCGGCCGTGGAACGTCCCGCCGTGAACGCGGTGAACCTGCTGGCGATGTTTCTCACCAACGCCGCCGTTGCGGCAGGCGCGGGCGCCCTGATCTCGAATTACGGATACAACACGCTCTTCGTGTGGCTCGCCGCACTCGGAGCCGCGGCGGCGCTTACCTTTGCTTTTGTGTTTCAGCCAGCGCCGCAAGTAACTCCGACTGATAGCGCTCCAGACGCCAGCGTGACTGATAATCCTGATACCCGGCTTCCGTAAGTCTTCGGGCGAGCGCCGCATCTTCGATCACGCGCCGGATCGCCGCGGCCAGCGCGTCCGGATCGTCGGGAGGAACGAGCAGCCCGTTTCTCCCGTGCTCGACAACTTCCGGAATTCCTCCCACCGCCGCGGCGACCACCGGCACGCGCAGGGCAAAGGCTTCCAAAATCACCCGTGCCAGCGCCTCGCGGCGCGAGGGAACAGCCAGCGCGTCGAGGCGCGCCATTTCCGGGAAAATGCCGTCGACCCAGTCGCGGAATTCCACCGTGCCCGGCTTGAGCTTCGCCGCCAGCAACTCGAGCTCGCGGAAATACGGGATGTCCGCGTCCTGCGCTTTGCCGAGCAGGCGGAAGCACGCGCTGCCGACTTGCGCCGCCGCGCGCAGCAACAGGTCTTGTCCCTTGTCGCGGTGAATGCGGCCGACGAGTCCGATCACCGGACGCGCCTCGCGCGCCGGCCGCTCGACATCGGATGGAACGGCGACGCCCGGGTAGACAACACGGGCGCGCCGGCGAAGCGCGCTCGACGGTGCGAACACCTTGAGACAAGCCTGGCTGCACGGCAGCACAACCGGCCGGGCGGTCCGCACCGCCAGATCGCAGAGCGCGCGGTCTTTCCACGAATTCAATTCGATTTGCAGGCTCCACACCGACGGGATCTTCGTCCAGCGCGCCGCGGCGGCTGCGGCGGCAAAAGCGCGCGGACCATTCGCATAGAGAGTCCGCGCGCCGTGCTCGCGGATCAGGCGGATCAGCCGGCTCGCCGCCGCTGGAAAGCGCGCGGCAAACGCGAGCGCCTCGGCGGCTGGCTTTTCGCCGGAGGTGTATTCGCCGAGCGGCCATGTCGTCCACGGGATCGCGTCTTTCCCAAGCCGCGCCGCGAGCGGTCCCGCCGACCGACCGGCGACGCACCGCGCAAATTCGCGCGCGATCGCAGGGAGCACGTCGAGCAGCCCGAGCTGCGCGCCGCCGAGCGCCGCGCCCTGCTCGACGATCAGGATCGGCGTTCGGCTCAAGTGTCACTCTGGCGGCGCGCGGCCAGGCCCAGCACCACGAAGAATACGGGAACAACGCGCCAGTAAGTGAGAATGTCGCCGGATAACATTTGCACCATCTCCCCGCACCAGGCAGGAAACAGAAAAAGGCCCAGCGTCGAAAGCGTCGGATCGGGGGCCCGGCTCCAAGCATAGCTTTTTTGCAGCACGAATCCGCAGAGCGCCAGCATCGCGCCCAGGCCGAGGACGCCCGTTTCGACGAGCAGGCTGAGATACATGTTGTCGGCCGTGCGCCGCGCGCCGAAGTAGTGCGTGTAAGGCAGCGTCTTGTAGCCGATGCCGATGACGTATTTCCACGGCTGCCGCGCGACTTCAGAGGCGAGGAACTGCCAGGTCTCGACGCGATGCGAGAGCACCAGGTTCGGCTGCTTCAGCGATTCCGTGGTGGTGTGCTGCAACCGCGGCAGAGCGACGCCGCGCGTTTCGCGCGGCGCGATGAGCAGCAGCAGCGCGGCCGGCAGGAGCACGCCCGCCGCCGTCACTGTCGCCGCCCGCCAAGAGATGAGCCCACGGCCGCGCAGCCACGCGACCGCCGCGAGAACTGTGATGAAGTTGGTCAGCGCCCCGCGTGAGAACGAGAGCACCATTGCGGCGAAGAGCACCGGCTCCGCCGTCCACAGAAGCATCGTGCCCCAACTCTTTCGGATCGCCGGGCTCAGCGCGATCGCGACGATCATCGCCAGCATCATCGAGCAGAAGTTGCCGAGCGCGCCCGAGTCGTAGAACAGTCCTTGCCCGCGCCGCAGCGTCAGCTTCGTCAGATAGATGTACTGCGCCGAGAAGCGTCCGACCGGCCAGAATTGATAATGAAAGTCGAGCAATGCGAAGACGCCGCCAAGAAGCCCGGCGATCAGCAGCGGCTTCAAGATCATCGTGGCATCGGGAACGGCGTCCGTAGGTCCGTAGACCATCCAGAAGAATAGCGCGAAGGACTGCGCCAGCAGCACCCATCGCACCAGCGATTGCGCCGCCAGCTCCGCGCCCGAGTAGAACGCGCCCATCGCGATGGAAACGAAGAGCACGCCGAGGAAAGCGAGCATCGAGAGGTTCAGGCCGTTCCATTCCACGGGCTTTATTCGCGCGCGGCAGCGGAACCAACAGAGCGGCGCCGCGGCCAGGAAGAAAAGGAACGCCGGATGAATCGGAAACTCGCGCCCTCGAATCGGGATCTGCGGCAACAGCAGGTCCAGAAGCAGGAACAGGGGAACGCAAACTTGCATAGCTGGCTAAAACGAACGAAGCAAGAGCAGCACGGGGCGAAGCGCGGTCAGCAACATGATACGCAGGTCGAGCGACAGCGACCAGTTTTTCAGGTAGTACAAATCGTACTCGAGGCGGCGGGAAATCTCGGTGTGCCCGTTCATGCCGTGGACCTGGGCCCATCCCGTGATGCCCGGCTTGAGCTGATGGCGCAGCGTGTAATCGGGCAGCGCCTGCCGGAAGCCCTCGGCAAAGTGCACGCGCTCGGGGCGCGGGCCGACGATGCTCATCTCGCCGCGGAGCACGTTCCAAAATTGCGGCCACTCGTCGAGGCGGAAACGCCGGAGGATCCGGCCCAGCGGAGAAATATCGGCCGGCGTCCATTCGCGATCGGTCAAACGGCTCTCGTGCACCGCCAGAGAACGGAACTTGTACATCGTAAACTCGCGTCCGTTTTCGCCGAGGCGCTTCTGGCCGAAGATCACCGGACCGGGCGAGGTCAGCTTGATGGCCGCGGCAATCAAGCCGGCGAGCGGCGCTCCGGCGACGAGCAGGAACGAGGAGACGGCGACGTCCATCGCCCGCTTGACGCAGCGATAGGCCCACCGCTCCGCCGGCGCGGCAGACTTCTCCGCGAGCAGGAATCCCTGAAACTCGTATAGCTCTACGCGTCTTGTACCCATCAAGACAACCTGACCGTCCGGTATAGTATACCAAAGATGCGGCCAGATTGTTCCGTCCCGCCAAACAGAGCTGGAAACGCCGCATTCGCGATATTGGCCGCGGTCCTCGTGGCCGTGCCGCTGGCCATCTGGCCGGACCTCTATTTTTTCGATATCACTCCGAAGATCACGATTCTCTGGATCGGCGCGCCGCTGCTGCTTGTTGCGACCGCGCTCGCGCTGCCGGCTCCGCGCGGCGTACTCGCCGCGCTGCTCGGCGCGCTCGCTGCCGTCTCGATTCTCGCGACGTTGTTCTCGGTGCGGCCGGTGCTCTCGCTTGTCGGCAGCGATTGGCGACGTCTCGGCCTGCCCGCGATGCTCGCCTGTCTCGCGATCGGATACGCCGCGCATGCGCTGACCGCGGGCGATGCCGCCCGCGTCCGCTTGCTGCTCGCAGCGATCGCGGCAGCGGGCGCGCTCGTGGCCGTCTACGCGATTTTGCAGTCGCGCCGGATCGATCCGTGGATCGATCCGGCGCTCTACACCATCGGCGAGGGCGAGTGGGCCATCGTGCGTCCGCCGGGGACGCTCGGCTATGTGAGTTATCTTGCGACTTATATCCTCTATATCCTCTTCACATCCGCTGGCCTCGCGCTTTCGAGCCGCGCCTGGCCGGCGCGCGTCTTCTGGACGCTCGCCGCTCTCGCCGCCGCGATGGCCCTGCTCGTCACGGGGGCGCGCGGCGCCTGGCTCGGATCGCTCGCCGGCGTCGCGATCCTGGTCGCCGGCATTCCGCAGCGGCGCGCCGTTCTGCTCGGCGTCCTGGGATTTTCGCTGGCCGGTGCGCTCTTCTGGTTCTCCGCCTACGGCCAGCCGACGCGCAGCCGCATCCGCTGGTTCGTGGAAGATCCCGCGGGCGGCGGACGCCTGCTGCTCTGGCGCGACGCGGCGTCGCTCGCGTCGCGGCATATCCTGCTCGGAACAGGCCCCGACACTTTCGAGACCAGCTTCCCGCCGCATCAATCCCAGGAACTGTCGCAGCTCTTTCCCGATCGCTACTCGGAATCGCCGCACAACGTGCTGCTCGACCACTGGACCACGACCGGACTCGGCGGCATGCTGGCCTTCGCGGCGCTCGCCGCGCTCGCCTTGCGAAATTTCTTTCGCGCCGGCGGCGCGCTGCCTCTTGCGCTGCTGGCCGCGACGGCCGCCGCGCTCGTCTCGATGCAATTCGCGGCCGACACGATGCCGACGCGCCTCTACTTCATGACCTATGCGGGACTTTCGTTCAGCCTCGCGCCCGGGGCGAGCCCGCCGCGCGGACGCTCGTGGACCTTCGCGGCGGTTGGCGCCGTCGCGCTCGTCGTTGCGCTGTTTTTCGGTGTTCGCCTCTGGCAGGCGGATGCCGCGATGCAACGGGCGCGCGCCGCCGTGCTGCGCGGCGATCTCGAAGGCGCGGTGAAGAGCGCCCAGCGCGCCACGGAGCTGTTCCCGTGGGGCGGATCGTACTCGGCCGCTTCCGCGCATCTTCTTGGAAATGTCCTGATGTCGCCCACGGTCGATCCGGCCGCGCGCAACTTGCTGCTGGTGCTGGCGCTGAAAGCAGGACACGACGCCGTGCCGCAGGTGGGCAGCCCGCAGTTGACCGACGTCCGCCTGGCGTCGCTCTACGTTGTCGCGAATCGCTTCAGCGAGGCCCGCGGCGCGCTGCATGACGCGGCTCGCGCCGCGCCGCAGTGGTATCGTCCGCACTATTTGCTGGCCGAGCTGCTTCTGCAACAGGGTCAGAAGCAGGATGCCGCCCGCGAAGCGCGAGCAGCTCTTCTGTTGGGTGCCAGGGAACACCCGGAAATCACCCAGCGCTGTTTGCAGATCGAGCAGTTGACACGCTGAGGAATTTGGTTCCATAATACGAGTAATGGCTAGGCTGAAGCATCTTGGGTGGGTTCTCGCTATTGCAGCTCTCGCTTCGTGTGCGTGGGCGCAAGCTCCGGTAGTGCTTCAGGGAGCGATCGTCAACGCGGCCAGTTTCCGTCCGGCGTCCGATCCGAACGGCGCTCTCGCTCCGGGAACCATCGCGGCCGTCTTCGGTGCGAACCTCGGCGGCAACCTCATCGCGGCGTCGACCGTACCTTTGTCCACCACGATCAACGACACCTCGGTGACCTTCGCAGCAGGCTCGCAGTCTTTCAAGGCTCCTCTGTACTACACGTCTTCGGGACAGATTAGCGTCCAGGTACCGTTTGAAGTGCCCAACGGAACCGTGACCGCCTTCGTGACCAAAGGCGGCCAGTCGAGCACGCCGATTAACGTGAGCATCGCTGCGGTTTCGCCCGCCATTTTCACGCTCGATGCCAGCGGTAAGGGACAGGGCATTGTCACCAACGCGCTCACCGGATCGTTCGCCGCGCCCACCGGAAGCATCCCGGGCCGGGACGCGCAACCGGTGAAGGCGGGCGATTTTCTCGTGATCTGGAGCAACGGTCTCGGCGCCGTGAACAACCAGCCCGCGACCGGAGCGGGCGGCCCGTCCGGACCGCTTGCCGATACGAAGCAGCCTGTCACCGTCACGCTTGCCGGCAGGACGATTCCCGCAGCCTTCTCGGGACTTGTGCCGACGCTCGTCGGGCTGTATCAGGTGAACATCCAGGTGCCCACGGGCATTGTCGCGAATTCCGCTGTGCCGCTGACCATCACCGTCGGCGGCGTCACTTCCAACCAGGTCACCATCGCCGTACAATAGGCGGATGCGCCGCCTGCTTCTTGCGATTCTGCTGTCATGCGTGTGCGCGGCGGCGGCCGCCGATCTTCCTGTAACGCTCACTCAAGACGACGCGAGCTACACGCTTGCGAACGGATTCGTAACCGCGAAGATCGCGAAGCGCTCCGGCGATCTCGTGTCGCTCGTCTACAAGGGTATCGAGACGCTGGAGGGCGGGTCGGGACATCCGTATGCGTACTGGTCACACGCCGGGCCGGGCACGAAGAGCGAGCACTCCATCACCATCGATCCCGCGGCGAATGGCGGCGAGCGCGCCGAAATCTCCTGCCGCTTCTTTTCGCTCGGCCAGGCCGTGGGACGCGGTCCGGGCGGCTCGGCGATCGCCGACATCGAGATTCGCTACGCGGTGGGCCGTCGCGATTCCGGCGTCTACACCTACTCCATCTTCACGCACAAGCCGGAGTATCCGGCATTCTCTTTGGGCGAGGCACGCTTCGCCGCGAAGCTGAATCCGCGGGTCTTCGATTACATGACCGTGGACAAGAACCGTCGCAAGGTCATGATCGCGCCGGCCGATTGGGATCAGGGCACCGAGCTGAACATGAAAGAGGTGCGGCGGCTGAACACCGGGATTTACGCGGGGCAGGTCGAGCACAAGTACGACTACTCGGCGATCCAGTTTGAGATTCCGGCGTTCGGATGGTCGAGCACGGCGCGGCACATCGGGCTCTGGCTGGTGAATCCGTCGATCGAATATCTGAGTGGCGGCGCCACCAAGGTGGAGCTCACCGCGCACAACGACAACAACGCCGGCGCGGCGCCCACGGTTTTGAATTACTGGCGCGGCAGCCACTACGGCGGCAGCGTCTGCGACGTGGCGCAGGGCGAGGCCTGGACCAAGGTCGTCGGGCCGTTCCTGATTTATCTGAACTCCGCGCCGGACGGCGGCAAGCAGCATGAAATGCAACACTACGAATTGTGGAAGAATGCCCTGTCGCAGGCGTCCCGGGAAGCCGCGGCGTGGCCTTACGATTGGGTCGAGGGCGTCGACTTTCCGCACCAAGATCAGCGCGGCGCGGTCGCGGGGCAGATTGTCTTGGCGGATGGCGCAAATAAGATGACGAACCTGCTCGTCGGCCTCGCCGACGCGGCGGCCGACTGGCAGCGCGATGCCAAGCACTACGAGTTTTGGGTGCGCGGCGATGCGCAAGGGCGCTTCCGCATTCCCAAGGTCCGGCCGGGCGGATACACGCTGCATGCGATTGCCGACGGCGTCCTCGGCGAGTTTGCGAAGACCGGCGTCGAAGTCGCGGAGGGAAAATCGCTCGAGCTGGGGCGTCTCGAATGGCGGCCAGTGCGCAACGGGCGGCAGGTGTGGGAGATTGGCGTTCCGAACCGCAGCGCCGAAGAGTTTCGTCATGGCGATCATTACTGGCAGTGGGGCTTGTACAACGAATATCCCAAAGAATTTCCGGACGACGTTCGCTACGTGATCGGCAAGTCCGACTGGCGGCGCGACTGGAACTATGTGCAGCCGCCGCGGATTTCCGAGAAGAGCGTCGCGCCCACGACGTGGTCGATTGCTTTTGAGATGCCGGAGGCGGGGCGCGGCAAGGCTACGCTGCGCCTGGCGTTCGCCGGGAACGGCGCGCCGCGCGGTGTCGAGGTCGTGGTGAACGACGCGGCGGTGGGTGGAACAGGCCCGCTGCCGGTGACCGGCGTGATGCATCGCGACGGCATCCGCGGATACTGGTTCGAGCGCAGCGTGCCGTTCGACGCCGGGTTGCTCAAGGCGGGCACGAACGTTATCAAGCTGCGCGTCCCGGCGACCGCCTGGACGCAGGGCATCCTGTACGACTATCTGCGGCTGGAAGTGGAGTAGGCGGGCCTGATAGAACAGGCGATTAACAGGCGCCTCCGCTAAGGGCAAGATTCCGCCCCGCTTGCTCATGTTCGAGCTGCAAAATAACAGGCGCATGTCAGGATTTCTCTCTCCACCACTCCTAATTAAAGCGTATCACGAGCAACCGGGAGGTAAAGGGGGTCAGGTCCGCAGGTCAAAGATGGCAAAGGAGATACAAATATATGTCAAAGAGCGCCACTTCGCGATTTCTTTCTAACTCACCGATCTAAAGCACTTCGACTTGCACTTCCTGAAAATGGAAGAATCGCGTGACCGGCTGTCAACGATCATGTAAAACTGACCCCCTAATGATCATCAAGATTTGACCCCTCCCAGCTAGCGCTCCCCGGGTCCATCGGACGCCCAATCAACAACACTTCGGGAACGTGGCGAGGCTGCCGCTGGTTGAAATCTACTGCGGTGCGTTTTCATGAGACGCTTTCATCCTCATAAGCGCCCCCATGCCCCAGTCGCGCGGAATTGCTCTCGCAAGACCCTCGTTCTTTCGGATCTGACTCCTGGTTACGGCACTCCAATGCTTGCCCGCATCTGCCGTGTAAAATAGTCCAGAATTCTCGGCGTCCACCGGCACGCCTTCTACTGACGACGCTGCAACCCATCCGCAAACACTGCTTAGCGCACGCGCTCCCCGTAGGTTCCCGCGAAAAGCTAGTTTGTACCAGTGCCGTCCGCCATCAGAAGTTGCTAAGATCGTGCCGTGAAGGGTGCCTTGGCTCCAGGTCCATCCCACTTCCGCCGTGGCGAAGTCAATACCATTCAGCATTCCGTTTTCACCCTCTCCCGGATCTCTCCAGACGGCTTCCCAAGTGCAGCCGGCGTCTGTGGTTCGCACGATACTGCGGTCGAGGGCGGGCTTAGACCTATCAACTACGAGGGCCCACCCCTTTTGTTGCGTGGCAAACGAAGCAGCAAGGGGATACAACTGTTGCTCGGCAAATGAATTGCCGCATGAAGTCCATCTTTCGCCACCGTCTGAGGTTATGTAGCTCCTCAATTTGTGTTTGCTGCGTTCATATGCGGCGGCCCAACCTGACTTATGGCCCGAGAAACTCATCACGGTGGCTTCTCCTGGAAACAGGAGCGACCACGTTCGCCCACCGTCTCTTGTCTGCCAGGTTCCGTCCGGCTGTGCCAACCATCCATGCTCTTGGGTCAGAAACCAGGTGTTCTGAACCCAGGGTTGCTCGGTCTCGAAATGCGACTTTCCATTCGATATTAGCGGGGCAACTTGGAACCAATCTTGGCCGGCATCCGCCGTAAATGTCAGGCCAACCCAAACATGGTCATTGTCAATTACGGAGACGCTAGTGCCGCCTTTTGGAAAGACCGTGGCTCTTCGAACTGTGAAGTGCAAATTGGTGGGAGATTCCGCGACCTGCGTTACCAAGCAACGAGTCGCCAGAAGCAATATCAACCCGGCCCATGCACGAGAGCGCGCGACACTGTGCCAGTTCACTTGCACGGATGAGCCTTCCCGGAGGTCGGTGTCAGAGGCGCACTGACACCGACTTTAAAGTCGGGGTCAGTGCGGGAGCCTGTCGGAGATAAGCCACGGTCATTCAACGGTGCCTGCATCTGAACCC
>CAZRND010000010.1:0-23513 GCA_964601345.1 uncultured Acidobacteriota bacterium
TCGCGCCCCTTCACCGCGCGCCGTTGAAAGACTGTCGAAAGAAGTGCGACATGAGTTGGTGATGCTTCCCTACTACGGCGTCTTCGATAACCTGGCGTATCGAGTACGCGGATACGACGTGGACCTGTTCGGCCAGGTGACTCGGCCGACCTTGAAGAGCGACGCCGAGCACGCGGTTAAGAGCATTGAGGGCGTGGAGCACGTCGTCAACCGTATCGAAGTCCTGCCGCTCTCTCCCAACGACGATCGCATCCGTGTGGCGGTCTATCGAGCCGTGTTCGGGCACCAAGCGATGTTGCGTTACGCGATCCAGGCCGTGCCGCCTATCCACATCATTGTGAAAAACGGAAACGTCGCGCTCGAAGGCGTGGCGGCGTCTGAAATGGATCGGAACATCGCGAACATTCAGGCCAGGTCGGTCCCAGGCGTCTTCGGCGTAACCAATAACCTCAAGCTGGAATCACGAACCAAGTAGGCCGCTATTTTTTCGTGTCGGGTGGAAGCGCCAGAGACGCCCTGCGATGGGCCGGCATGCCGCCAGGATCCGGCCATCCTGTGTCCATCTGGGCGACTTGATGTCGCCGGGGTAGGGTACCGGCACGCGTTGCACGCCGTCTTCCGTAGCAGTACGGATCAGTTCGGGGCGGGCTTCTCCACGTGGTCGATGACCATCACCTCAACCGCGCCCTTCGTGGATTCCAGTTTCAGCCCGAGCTGCTCTTGCAGAGCGACCAGCAGGCTCGGAGCGGCTCGTTCATCACCCGCGGCAGCCGCCGCGGAGGCGGCTGCCATTGTTTCCCGGTGGCCCTGCACGTTCGTCCAACGCGCCATAAGACCCGTTGCGGTATCGTCGGGCGTGAAGACGAAGTTGACGTCGAAGGGCTTCGCGATCCCGGTTCGATCGAGCACTGGCCGACCGAGCACATCAGCGAGTTGCTGAGTGAGTTCGGACATGGGTACGGCGCCTCCGCGAAGATTCATTCCTAAGGTTGTAACCAGCATGCTCAAGGAACCGCACGGTGGAAGGGACAAAGGACCGGGCGGGTTCGCTGGAGCTGTTGCGTCCGGAGTAAGGCATCCGCCCTCCTTGGGCGCAGGCAATTTTGCTCCGCCGCGCGCCACTGTGAGCGCGAGCACCGGAAGTTCGCGCGTTTCGCGATGATATTGCAAATGGAAACGATCTTCGAGAAGCGATTGCAGCATCAACATGGTCTGCACGCGTGTGGCGTTGGCTTGGCCTTTCGCCTCAATATCGAATCCATCTTGGAAAAGCCAGGCGGGACCACCGATGATTTGAAAATCCCGCACATGATAAGCGTTCATGATCAGTTCGCGCGTCGCCAGGTTCTCGACATGCAGGCGGCCTCCGGGAAGCAACCTCATTCCGGCAGAACTTCGCGTTTTGGTTCGTTCCAGCTTGACCGAGGCAACCTCGAATTGCGGACGATCCGGTAATTGGCCGAAGACGGCACAAGCGGTGACCACCACGAGGAAAACGCCCGCTGCGGCGTCTCCGGCAGAAAACGCCCGCGATTCGGAATGCGACGAGCGGAGCAGGTGCGCGATGCGGTCCGACAGCGTTCCGCCATTCGCGGCAAGAACGCTTGGCCGAAGGGACGGGCGGCAAGCTTCGAGATCCGCCAGAGCGGTCGCGTAGTGCAGCGGGTCGCCGCTCGCGGCTACCGCCAGATCATCGCAACACAACTCGCGTTCGATGCGAATCTGCCGCGACACCCACCACACTGCGGGATGGTAGAAGAGCAGCGCCTCGGCGATGGTCTGCAGTATGTTGACCAGATAATCGTGGCGCCGGATATGTCCCAGTTCGTGTAACAGGAGCGCCTCCATATGTTCTGGAGGCAGGCCGCTTAACGCTCCCAATGGCGCCAGCACTACGGGCCGGAACCAGCCCACTACCGTCGGCACATTCGTTCGCGTCGAGACCAACAGTCGGACCGGGCGCGAAAGGCGGATGCGGGCAGCCAGATGTGTCAGGGTCCGCTGCCACTCCGGCGGCGCAGGCTGGATTCGGCTGGAGCGCATCCGCATCGTCATCCACCATCCGCCCGCCAAACGAATCCAGAAGAACGCCGAGCCGAACAGCCAGGTCGCTACGATCCACGGCGCGGCGCGAGCGATCCATGCATCTGCCTGATCGGCATTTGGGACAGCGGATGGAAGCCATCCGATTCTTACCTGCGGCGGAGCCGGGTTCAGAATTCGCGCCATCGCATCGGGCGGCGGAACAGGTTCCTTCGCCGGACTACGCCCGAGGAATGTCGCCACCGGAGCCGTCACCATCGCCGCCAACACGAGACATGCGGTTGCGTAGCGCGCGTTCGGACTCGAGCGCGCCATCCAGCGGCGCGCGGCAGCATACAGAGCCGCGAGCAGCACGCCCTGCCAGAGGAACTGCATGAGTGCCCAGGCGAGCCGTTCCACCCACAACTGCGACGAGAGGATGGGGCTTGGGTTCATCGCGACCGTCCTTTCCGTTTGGCAAAATCCGTGAGCATCTTGCGGATTTCGGCCATCTCCTTTTCCAAGGCCGGCTGCGCGGACAGCGCGCCCATCACCATGCTGCGCGCCGAGTTTTCGAAAACGCGTTCCAGCAGGTCGGCGGCAATCTGCGTCTGTGTCTGTTCTTTTGGGCAGGACGGTTGGTAGATGTGCGAGCGGAAGCGCTCGCTGCGCACGAGCAGTCCTTTTTCGGCCATCAACTGCATTTGTTTGAGCGTGGTGGTGTAGCCGATGTCCTTGTTCAGCTCCTGGTGCACTTCGCGCACGGTAGCGGGACCAAGACGCCAAAGGACGGCCAGAATATCGACCTCGGCGGGGCTGGGAAGCGGAGTCGAGGCTGGTTTACGATCAGGTAGGGAAGCCATCGCTGCGATCATACAACGATTGCAAACGTAGATCAACGATAAAAATCGTATGATGTGGACTCGGATGTCTTCGCAGGGGAAGATGAGGTATCGTGAGACTCTAATTCCCGGAGAGGCATGACGACGTCGCTGAAGGTCGCCCGGTTTTCCAAAAAATACGGCGATCTCGCCGCGCTGGCCGATGTCAGCTTTGAAATCCGGCCCGGCGAAGTTCTTGGACTACTTGGTCCGAACGGAGCGGGGAAGACCACCATCTTCGAGTGCCTGGCAGGTGTGCTGCCCGCGGATAGCGGAACGATTCACGCCGGCGACAGGAACGTTGGGTCGCGCGAGCGATCGTCACTCTTGTTCTACGTGCCGGAAGGAATCGCGCCGTGGGGTTCGCAATCGGTCCGCTGGGTGATCGAGTACGCCATCGGATTCTTCGGCGGACGCGCGGAGCTTCGCGACGAGGTCATCGGTCAAATGGACTTGGCGAACCTGCTGACGCGGCGCGTAGGCGAGCTTTCGCGAGGACAGCGGAAGCGCCTGCTGCTCGCGATCGGTCTGCTCACGCCGCAGCCTTTTCTGCTGATCGACGAGCCGCTCGAAGGGCTCGACTTGCGGCAAGCGCGCGAGGTCGCCGCGGCGTTGCGGCAACATGCGGCACGAGGTCGCACGCTCTTTCTTTCGATCCACCAGATCAGCGATGCCGCGCGGTTCTGCGATCGCTTCGTCCTGCTCAGCGGCGGCGCAGTGCGCGGCGAGGGCACGCTCGCGGAACTGGGCGCGAAAGCCGGAGTGGCCGGCACTCTCGAAGAGGTGTTCCTTGCGCTCACCTAAAGCGCCGATCCTCTGGCTGCTCGAAAAAGAATGGCGCGAGCTGCTCGCGTCACGAGCGTGGTGGGTGCTGCTGGTCGTCCTCGGGCCGCTCGTGGGCCTATCCTTTATTAAGGCGGTTCGTACATATGACGAAATCAGCAGCCTGACGGGCACGGCGGGCGGCGCAGGAGAAGTGCTCGCGCCGCTCGTCGGCGTGTGGGGCCCGACCTTCAGCGCTTGCGAGCTAGCGGCCGTTTTCCTGCTGCCGTTCGTTGCCATCCGCCTGGTTTCCGGCGATGTCCAGAGCGGCGCGCTGAAACTCGAGTTGCAACAGGGAATGCCGGCGACGGCACGCATTGCCGCGAAGGCTGCGGTCGCGCTGCTCGGATGGCTGATCGCGATGCTGCCGCCGCTCAGCGCGGTCCTGCTCTGGAAGAGCTACGGCGGGACTTTATACGCCCCGGAGATGATCGCGCTTCTCGCCGGTCACATGCTCAACGCCGGGCTCACCGTTTCGCTCGGCGTGGCCGCTGCATCGCTCACCGAGAATCCTTCGACAGCAGCGATCTTGACGCTCTCGGCGACCAGCGGAACTTGGATCTTGGCGTTTTTCGGCGCGATCCAAGGCGGGTGGTTGGAACTGGCGGCGAGATACACGCCCGCCGCGATGGTTAGCCAGTTTCAGCATGGCCTCGTGCGTCTCGACACGAGCGTCGTTGCGGTGGGGCTGATCCTCGCTGGACTCGCCATCGCCGCCATCTGGATGCAGTTGGGAAAGACGGTGTCGCGCCGCGTGGTCGAGTCGCTCGTTCTCGGACTGGTAGCGGCGGTCATCATGTGGTCCGGCACTCGGATCCCGCCGGCCGCGAGCTGGGACTTTTCCGAGAGTCACAGCAATTCTTTTGCGGCGTCTGACGAACTAGCGTTGCGCAGCATTCATGAGGCACTCCACATCGAAGCTCGCTTGGCGCCTGAGGATCCTCGCCGTCAGGAAATGGAGCATCGCGTCCTTGAAAAACTCAGGCGCACGATGCCGAACGTAGAGATCGAGTACGTCTCGAAGTCCTCCACAGGCATCTTCGAGCAATCCGCGCCCGGCTATGGAGAGATTCACTATTCGCTCGGCGCAAAGAGCGCGGTGAGCCGGAGCACCACCGAGGAAGGCGTGCTCGAGATGATTTATTCGCTTGCCGGAGTCACGCCATCGCTGCAGACGGGCGACAGCATTTTTCGAGGACATCCACTGTCCGTGGAGCCGGCGGGCGCATCTGCGGTATTCTATGGTCTCTGGCCGGGTCTCTTCCTGAGCGCCGGAATCCTGATACGAAAGAGGCTGAAATGAGGACCATCATCGCTGCCGCTCTGTTCGCCGCCATCCTGATTGCCGCGCCCGCCGAAATGAAGGTCGATCTCGGCAAGGAGCAAGTCGGTAAAGCGCCCGCGGTCTTCGAATCGATTGTCGGGACATGGGTCATCGCTCAGGACGGCAGCGACAAGGTCGTGATGGTGGACGGGCGTCCCTGGGTCGCGAGCAAGGACAATCCGACGAAGCTGCTCATCGAAAGCGCGCGCAAGTTGTACGGCACATCGAATGAAGAGTTGATGGACAACGCCAAGCAATTTGCCTACTACCCGGTCGCGCTGCTCAAGGGCCTCGACAATTTTTCGAACGGCACGATTACTCTGAAGTTCAAGACCGTGGCCGGCGAAGCCGACCGCTGCTCGGGCATTCTCTTCAATGTGAAGCCCAACGGCGACTGGCTATCGGTCCGCTACAACGACACCGAGCACAACGTGGCTCTTTGGGAATTCCACAACGGTGTGCGGCGCAACATCAAGTTCAGCGATCGCGCCAAACCGTTCCCGCTCGATCGCGCCGCCTGGCACGAGCTGAAGCTGACGGTCGATGGCGCGAACCTGCAAGCCTTTCTGGACGGCGCTCCCGCGATCGAGCATACGCTCGGCAGCGAACCGGGTGCGGGAAGGCGCGGTCCTCCGCATCCGGATTTGTTCCCCGCGAACAATGCTGTGCTCCGGCCGCCGGTGGCGGGCAAAGTAGGATTGTGGTCGAAGACCGACAGCACCAGCTACTTTAAAGATTACGTCGTCTCTCCGAAATAGGTCAGCTCAGCGCCGCCGCGACAACCGCGCGCAGCTCGCGGTCGGGATCGTTCTTCACTTCGCATTTATTGTCGAAGATCATCACGGGACCGGCATCGGCGGAATAAGCCGGCCACTTCGGCAGCCCGGGATGATTCGGGTCGCCCTTACGCGCGAAGTTGATCCAGGCGTCGCTCACCTTATTTCCCAACTCCCGCGCCTCGGCGGTGCCGCCGGTCGCAAACGCCGAGACGTCGGTGTTCGCGAAGACGAACGGGATCTCCGAGCAATGGAACGCGCGCGGGCGCCCGTCGAGAATCGGCGTCTGCCAGGAGAAAAGATAGACGTACGCGGCGGCGGCCTTCAGTGCGGCCTTGCGCTCGGCCTGCGTGACGGCGTTGGTGCGGACGCTGAGCATGCGTGAGAGCAGCTCCACCGGTTTCACGTCAGGATAGGCCTTGCGATACGCGTCCACGACCATGCCGGCCTTGCTGCCGTAGCGAGCGGCGGCGCGCTTGTGAACCTCGTCGTCGTTCATCGATTCGAGCGCCGCGTTGGTCATGCTGGGAGAGGACTCATTGAGCACCGTGCCGACGATCATCGGCACGCTTGCCGAAACATCCGGCGCGCCGGGATCGAAGGGATGCCGCGTGACAACACGCCCGTCGACCACGGGGCTGAAGCCCATGCGCTGCGGGATGTTCCGCATGGTCGGCATGCCGATTCCGCCGGCCGGCGGAGTCGGCTGCAGCTTCTTGACCGCGGCATCGCCCGCGGCAAGAAGTTGCGCGTAGGGGATGGTCTGAATCTTGTCGATGTTCGACTTGTTCAATCCTAATTGTGCCGTCACTTCCGCCGCGAGGCGTTCCGAGGATTCGAGCTCGCCGAGACGCAGCGTCGATCCGCTCTGCACGACGGCGCGGTGGAAAAGTCCCTTGGCCATGGGCATCGACATCAGCGTGCTCACCTTGCCGCCGCCGCCCGACTGGCCGAAGATCAGCACGTTGCCGGGATCTCCGCCGAAATTCGCGATGTTGTCGCGCACCCACTCGAGCGCCGCGACCATATCGAGCACGCCCACGCTCACCGAGCTCGAGAACTTGTCGCTGTACGCCGCGAGGTTGAGGTATCCGAGCATGTTCAGGCGGTGATTCAAGCTCACCACCACGACGTTGCCGCGACGGCTTAGATTCTCGCCGCAATAGGCGGGCTGCTCCTGGCCCGATCCCGCGGTCCATCCGCCGCCGTGGAGCCAAACCATCACCGGCCGCTTGCCTCCGTCGTTCACACCCGGCGACCAGACATTGGCGCGCAGGCAATCTTCGCCGGGCTGCCCGTCGTCCCATTGGAACAGGAAGGCGTTCTCGTCATTCTTCCAGCCGGTGCGCTCGGCCTGCGGGCACGTGGGACCGAACGACAGCGCGCTGCGCACTCCCGTCCACGCGACGGGCTTCGAGGGCGCGAGAAAGCGTCCCGCGCCGCCGGCATCACCGGCGTAGGGGATGCCCTTGAAAGTGAAAATGCCGTTGCGCGTAAAGCCGCGGACTTTGCCGGCGGTGGTCGCAACCACGGCGCTCTTGTCCGACGCCAGGATCGAGCCGTTCTGCGCCGCCGTGCCGCCCTTAGGAGCCGGACGGCTCTTCTCGAGTCCGAACGCGGCCGTGCTGCCGGCCATCGCTACGGCGCCGCGGATCAGGTTCCGACGATTCACTGATGTGTTCATGGTTCCTCCGTTCGGGCCATTGTACACCCGCGCTGGAGTACAATGATCAGGCTTACGAGGAGATTTTCATGCCGCGACTCGTCGTTCAACCGGGCGGGAAGAAACCCAGACTTTTCGAAATCCTGAAGCCGCGCATCACGATCGGGCGTTCCGAAAAGAACGATCTGGCTCTCGACGACGTCAATGTTTCGCGCCTGCATGCCATCGTGGAGCTTACGCCCAGCGGTTATCGCATCGCCGATCAGAACAGCCGCAACGGCATTCTCGTGGACGGGCGGTCTTGCGAGAGCGCCCTTCTTCAAGACGGCGCATCCATCCAGATGGGGGACTCGGTTCTGCGTTTCGAGGATACGTTTGTCGCGGACTTGATGCAAACCACGCTCGACGATGTCGATCGCGATCTTCCCTCCCTTGGGCGCGTCGCGGAACGCGACCTTCGCAAGATCTCCGACGCTTATCGCAAGCTCTCCGCTCATATGCCCTCGTCGGAAGACCGCGACGCCATCCTCCGCAAGTTGCGAAAGGCCGAACGCCGAGCCCTGTTATTCGAGGTGATGGATCGCGCCGGCCAGGCGATGCGGACATCTTTGACGTCCACGGACATTCTGGACTCCATGACGCGCCAGGTCTTCATCGCCATGGAAGCGGAACGAGTGGTAGTGATGCTCTGGGACGAAGAGAAGCAGTGCTTGTCGCCGGCCTCGATCCAGCAGTCTCCTTCCTCGGGGTCTTCCCACCAGTTCGTGCTGAGCCAAACGCTTCTGAACCAGGTCTTGCAATCCCGCAAAGGAGTGCTGATTCGCGACGCGGCCGCCGATCCGCAGTTATCCAAAAAGGAGAGCATCTCTCGCAGTCGAATCCGGTCCGCCATCTGCGAACCTCTGGTCGTGGACGAAAAACTGTACGGGCTCCTGTACGCCGATAATACACTGCGGGCCAAGGCCTTCGATCAAGATGACTTGCAAGTGCTCTCGGTGCTGGCGCAGGCGGCGACCATCCACATCGAGGCGCAGCGAGCGCGGGGAGAGATTGCCCGGCAGGAGCAGGTCCGGCAAGCTTACCTCCGGTTCCTGCCGGAACATCTGGCCGAGCGACTGGTAACGTCGCCCGATGCCGTCCGCCTGGGAGGCGCCCGCTGCAACCTGACCGCGCTCTTTGCCGACCTGCGCGGCTTTACTTCGCTTGCCGAAACCCTGCCTCCCGAAGAAGCGGTCGAGTTACTCAACGAGTTCTTCACGGAGATGGCGCGCGAAGTGTTTCATTTTTCCGGAACGTTGGACAAGTTCCTGGGCGACGGGCTCTTGGCCGTGTTCGGCGCGCCGCTCGCCGCCGACGATCACGCCCTCAACGCCGTGCAATGCGCGCTGTCCATGCAGGCTGCGCTTCAGGAACTATCCGAGGAATGGGTGCGGAAAGGACGCCCCTCCATTCCCATGGGAATCGGAATCAATTCGGGAGAAGTGATCGCCGGCAACATCGGGTCGCCGCAGCGGATGGAGTATACGGTCATCGGCGACGTCGTCAACGTAGCCGCCCGGTTTACGTCGAAGGCCGGGGCCGGGGAAATCCTGCTGGGGGAGAGCACCTGGCGCCACGTCAAGAACGACGTGCCGACCGACGCGCTTCCCCCCATGCCTCTCAAGGGCAAACGCGAACCTCTTCCGGTCTATCGCGTGATTCCCACGTCTAAGCCAGCCACCGCAACAGGCTAGTTTCCCGGATTCAAGTCGAAGCCAATCTCGCTCTTGATAAACGCGCGGATCTGCTCCGACTGTTCTTCCGTCAGGCGTCCGCGGAAGAAATACCAGTGGCAGAGGTAGTTCTCGACAGCGTCTTCGACGCGTCCTTCGCGGCGGGCCTTTTCCCCTTCGGCGAAGAAGCGCTGGACGTAAGGGACCACCAGATTGGCGAGCTTCTGATCGAGCTGTTGTAAGGCGGTGCGCTGGCACTCCGCCAGGATCGATTCGGCGGACGGCAGGCGCGCCTGCTTGTTCATTAGTTGGTTGGCGTCGCGGTCCCGGACTCCGCCAATTTCCGTCCCGTTGCGTTTGTCGATCACTTCGATCGTGTCACTGGCGATCAGTTGTCCTTCCAGCATGTCCCGCAACTCCAGGTTCATCCTGACCACCGCTTGCCGGTTGAGCTGGTACTCTTGATAGACATAGTCTTGCGTCTTGTCCTTGGCGATCTCGCGGGGCGTCGCGGCGAGTTGCTGCTGCAACAGCGTGAAGTCCTGTTGCATACCCGTGGTCACCTTTCCGGGTTTGACCTTGGACAAGTTTTCCTTCACCTTGTCATAATCCGCCTGGATCTTCTGGTACAGCGGATTCGGCACCATCTCCTGGCCGGCGATGAACTTCGACGGTTTGTCGACGGGCTTGTCGTCGCCGGAGCTCTGCGCGTCGTAATTGGTCAAATCCACGGTGAGCTGAACCGTGGGAGACTTACCGTCCGGACGGGTCTCCACGAACTGCGGATCTTCGTCCTTGCTCTTGGCATACTCCTCGGGCGTCCGCAGCTTCAAATCGGTGAGACCCAACTTGCGGTGCATGGCCTTGACTCGGGCATCGAGCGCGTCGGCCTGCCCAGGAGCGGCGGTCGAAAGGTTGTTGATCTTGAACAGCAACTGCGCGGCGCGCTTGCGATCGAAGGTCGCTCTGGCTTCCTTGAGCTTGGCCTGAAACGCGAACTCGCCGCTCTGGTTGATTTGCTGGGCGTTGGCGTAGAAGGCGTACGCCAGCGCAATCCGGGAATTATCCGTCACGCTCTCGTACTGCGTAGCCTTGGTAACGTAGATGCTGAACAGCGCGAGCCGCACGGTGCGCAACTCGTCGGCGAGGCCCGGTTGCTTGGAATTAAGCTTCCGGACCATGTCTAGCGCGTCGAGCGCGGCCTGGGTGTTTTTTTGGTTTTCGAGATTGGCGCTGAGCTTCTTCGCATCTTCCATCAGCACCACGGCCCAGTCGGCCCCAATCTTCTTGGACAGGTCTTGGTATTGTTTTCGGTCGGGGAATAGCTTGCCGGCGCGGTTGCAAGCATCCCAAGCGACCTGGTAGCCCTTGGACTGGTAGGCATTCTGCGCCTGCTGGAACGACAGCGCGGCGTCTTTCTCCTGGCGCGCGCTCTCAAGACCCCGAACCGCTGCACTGTTGCCGGGATCGAGCCTCTGGGCCGCGCGGAAAGCGTCCATCGCGGCGTCCCACTTTTCCGCCTTGAGCTCCGAGCGCCCCAGCTCGAGCGCGCCTTCGATTTGGAACACTCGCACGCGGTCCTTCTCTCCGGCGTACGTGGCGGGGAGAAGATAGGAGAAGCGCTGCAGGGCGTCGATCTCGGTCAAGGCCGCGGCGTAATTGCCGTCCCGGATGTTTTGCTGCAACGCGCTCCAGCGGTCCTGAATCTCTTTCTTGCGAGTGACAACGAGGGTTTCCGCCTCTTTCACCCGGGCGGTATCCGCAAACGTCTTGGCGCGGGCCGCTTCCTTCTCGCACTGCGCAATTTCTCCCTTGTCGCAAAGGTTGATGGCGTCTCCCGCCGCCTTGTCGGCCACGCTGGTGGCGGCGTGAAGCAGGGCCTCGGCGATCTTTGCGTCCTTGGGTTTTTGGGCGCTCGCTTGTTTGAGCTTCTCGTAGGCGAGGTCCCAGCGATTGTTCTTCCCGTCGTTCTCGGCTAACGCGACGAGTTCTTTAGCGGAGGGAGCTTTCTGAGCCCAGACTGGGCAAAGGCACAAACATCCTGCGGCCACGCACAAACCGAGCAGCGGCCACATCCGTCGTACGTTGCAGAACATGTTTTCCCAACCTCCCGGGGTTGGCGCTCACGGCTGGGCCGCGGCCTTCTGGTATAACGCTACGATTTTAGGCGAAATCCAGTCCTTCGGGGGTGAAAAGCGCGGATTTAGTTTTCTGGCCTGGGCGAAGTAGGTCTGAGCGCGCGTGGCGCGTTCCTGGTCTTTCTCTCCGCTCAGATAGAACTGGGTGGAAGAGACGGCGCCCAGATAGAACAGGGCCACATCCGCCCGCTTCCCGTTTTCCTTCACATACTGTTCGAGCAGGCGGCTGGTTTCGGAAAAATTGCCGGCATAGAACTCCCGCAAGCCGTTCTCCAAATAAGTCGCCAGGTAGGCCGCGGCATCGGCGACTTGACCCGACTGCTTCATGCCGACCTGGGCCTGCTGCAACAATTCCGCCAGTCCCGTCTGATTCGGGGCCAGCGCCGCGGCGCGGCGGAATTGTGTATCGGCCTTGGCATACTCCTTGCGGCGCAGGAACGCCTGGCCGTCTCTCACCATCCGATCCACCTTGTCCTGCTTGTCCGCTTGCGCGAGGGAGTTGCGCGCCGTTTGGACTCCGTCGCGGGCCTCGGGAGAGTCCGGAAGCGCCTGGAAGGCTTTCAGCGCGCCGGGGTAGTCCTTTTGCTCCAAGAGCGCCTTCGCGCGCTGCAATCCGCTCGTATCCACCTTCGGCGGGGCGGCCGCAGGCGCGGCCACAGGCACATCGGGACTGTTGGCCGCCGCTCGATTGAGCATGGGTTGAAGGCCGGGGAAGGCGGGATCCTGCTGTTCGATCTTCTGAAAAAGGTCCAGCGCATCGCGGTAACGCTTTTGGTTGAGAGCCTGGATGCCTTGCAGGAACAACCCCTGGCTCTTATTTCGAACGTCCATCTGATCCAGGATTTTCTTAGCCTCCGCTCCAACGCCGCCACCCTTGTTTACCAAACCCTCCAGAATCGGTTTGGCTCGATCGTAATTGTTGGCCCGAAAATATCGCCTGGCCTGTTCCAGGTTGTCGAAGTCCTGCGGCGACGTGGCGCCTCCTTGAGAGGGCTCTCGCGCGATGCGCGACAGATAGCTGGTAGCCTCCGCGGAGTGCGGCGTCTTCTTGCTGGCGAGGCTTTGGAACTTGACGCGGGCTTCCTCCACCGCTCCGCGTTGGAACGCGGCCTTCGCATCTTCGAAGGTCTGGTCTTCCTGGGTACGCAAGCGTTTTTGGGTTTCCCCGCAGCTTTGCTGCAACTCCTTCAACCCGGGATAATTCGGATCGGAGGTTCCGATTCTGGCCAGGCGATCGAGCGCATCGGTGACGCTGCCGCTATCCGTCGCGGCCTTGCAGGCCGAGGAAGCGACCGAGAAATCCGCCGCCGCCGCGCGGCGATCTCCGGCCGGTTGCTGAGCCGAGAGGGATGTCAGCGCGACGAGAACAACGAGAATCTTCCAGCGCTCACTCATACGTCTTCACCAGGCGTTCCAGGTTGAATTCGCTGAAGCTGGTGCGGACCACGGCCGGCGTTCCCGCCGTGATTCGTACCGGCACCACCAAAGGCTGGAACGAAGGATGGGTCAACGTCAGGCGATACTCGCCGGGCGGAAGAGTCACCAGGAGCGGGGTTTGACCTCCGGCCTGAACGACCTCTCCCGTTGTCACGTTCTTGAGTTCCTTGAGATCGGCCCAGGGTGCAACCTCAATTCGGAGCTCAGTCGTGGCCGGCGTCAATAAGGGCGTCGTCTTGCCCGACCGCAGGTAAATCGCCAGGACCACCGCCAGGACCGCGACGATCACCACGCCCGCCGCTGCCGGAATGAACCAGGCTTGGCCGGTCATCCGCCGCCAGGGCGACGCCGGCTCCACGCGAGCGGCGGTGGCGGAAGCTGGGGGCGCAGCCGCTCCCGGGATCACGCCTGTCGGGATCTCGTCCTGGTTGGCAGAGGAGCCGAAGGGTATGCTGCGCAGATTGCTGTGGACCGTTTGCCAGAGTTCCTTGTACTTCGGCAACCTCCGGATCGCGCCGGTGGCCTTCTCGAGCAACAGCCGCGCTTGATCCCATTGTCTCCGCTTCACCGCCGTGCCGGCTTGTTCCAGCAGCGCGCGGCGCTCTTCCGTTTCCGCTTGGAGCTTCAGGACTCGTTCCAATTCCGCGTCCACCACCGGCGATTTGTGCTTCTTCGCGGCCTTGCGGAGCAACGTGACGGCCTTCGCGACGTTATCACTGTCGCAAAGTTGAGCGACTTGCTTCACCAACTCTTCAATCTCACGCTCGGTTTGAAGGCGCTTGATTTCTTGCGTCAGAAACGTTTGCAGTTCCTGCAGGGCGTCCGTTTTCCCGAAACGGTCGCGCGCATCCGAGAGTACGCGGCGCGCTTCGTCGTGGCGATTCTCGCGGATGAGCGCTCGCGCCTTTTCGAGTTCGCCGTCAAGGATCCGTTCTCTTTCCAGTCTTTCTTCGAGCTGGTTGATGGACTGGGCCAGAGGCTGTACGCGAGGATCGCCGGCCTCCTTTTCGCGAATCGTTCCCAGCACTTTGCGGGCCCCCGCCAGGTCGTTGCGATCCAGGAACGTCTTGGCCAGATCGAATTGTTCGGCCAGCCATTTCTTGCGGCGGGACTGCTCCAGAGCCTGACTGGCGCGGAGTTGTAGCTGCTGCAGAGCGGGGTCGCTGGGGAACACGCGCAGGCTCGCTTCGGTCTGCTGCACGGCTAAGTCAAAATCGCCGCGATCGAACGACGCTTGGGCGGTGGCGATCCGCTCGGCGCGGATCTTGTGCTGCTCCGCCTCCGCTTGTTCCGAGAGAACCACGGACCGCAAGCGATTGGCCTGCGTGTTTTCCGGGTCCAGGGCTTGCGCCTTGTCGAGCAGGCTGAGGGCGTCCGCGTACTGCTTGGAGGTCAGCGAGGACTGGGCGCGATCCATGTATTGCTGCGCCTCGCGCTGCTTTTCCAGCTCCGCCAGCTCGGTATCGACGCGCTCGAGCAGCGCTTGCGCTTCGCGGTTCTCCGGATTGAGATCCAATACCTTGACCAGATGCTGGCGAGCGCCGGCGTGGTCCCGGCGGTGCATCCTGTCGCGAGCGGTTTGCAAACTCTCGGTGACCGCGCGGATCTTTTCCTGCTCGCGTTCGGTCAGGTTTCGGTAGGTTTGCAGCATTTCGTGATTGGCGTCGAGCGCCAATCCCGACTCGAAGCACTCCATCGCGCGCGGCCAGTCGGCCCGTTCGTAGGCTTCGATGCCGTCGTTCAGCAGGCCCTGCACCTTTCGCTTGGTATATTCCTGCTGCAGCAGCGTTTGCACTTGCTGCCACAGGGAGTTGGCGGTGGTGTTGCCCGGCTCGAGCTCCAAAACCCGGCGCAACAGATCCTTGGCGCGCGGAAAATCGTGGAGCAGAATCAAGCGGCGCACTTCCTCGAGGTAGGAGGAAATCAATTTCGTGTTGAGCGAGCTCAACAGGCTCTGTAATTCGAAGCCCATCTCCTCCATCGCGCCAAAGCGGTCGCCGCGGTCCTTGGCCAGCGCCCGGAGCAGAATCCTCTCCAGATCGGGAGGGTAGTCGGCCAGATATGTGCTCAGGGGCGGCGGAGGATTGTGCAGGATATTGTGCAGAATGCTGGAGACGTTGGGGCCTTCGAAGGGGAAGTGGCCCGCGAACATCCGATAGCCAATCACGCCGACGGCGAAGACGTCGACGCGCTCGTCGACCAGGCGCCCGTCGACCTGTTCCGGCGCCATGTAGGGCGCGGTTCCGAGCAGCAGGCTCTGGGTCGCCGAGCTAGCCTCTCCCATGCGGGCGATGCCGAAATCCACCAGCTTCGGCGTGCCGTCGGGCAGCACCATGATATTCGCCGGCTTCACGTCCCGATGAATCACGCCGTTCCGGTGGGCGTATGCCAAACCCTGGCAAATCTGGATCAGGATGGTGAGCTTCGGATAAATCGTGAATTCCCGTTCCCATCGCGGCGACGCCAGCAGGCTTTCCAGATCGGTGCCGTCCAGAAACTGCATGGCGATGAAACACACTTCGTCCTGTTCGTCGAACTCGTAGACGGTGACGATATTCGGATGGTCGAGGCGGCCGGCGGAAAGGGCTTCTTTTCGAAAGCGCTTGAGAAAATCAGCGCGCGCGGCTTTGTCGGGAGAAATGGTTTTGAGCGCGACCCAGCGCTCCATACGGGAATCCCAGGCGCGGTAAACCACTCCCATGCCGCCCTGGCCGAGCTGTTCTTTAATCTCGAACTTCCCTAGCTTCTTCAGCACGCTTTCCCCGCTCAGGAGTCCCCGGTTGGCAGTATCTCGACCTACCTATATACCACAATTCGTTACAATAAGTTGCCATACACTGACCCCTATGGCTGCGCGCAAATATCTCGCGCTCGATTCCGGAACAACGAATACTCGTGTCTGGCTGATCGAGCATGGCGCCGTCATCGCCCGGACGCAGGTGCAGGCCGGCGTGCGCGACACGTCGCGCACCGGCAGCGCAGCGTTTTTGAAGAACGCGATTCGCGATGCCATCGGCGAAGTCCTGCGGCAGGCGGGATCGCCGGTTCCCGAGCTCGCGCTCGCCGCCGGAATGATCGGATCCGAGCTGGGCCTTGCGGAAGTGCCGCATCTGCGCGCGCCGGTGGGGATCGCGGAGCTGGCAGGCGGCATCCGCGAAGCGCGCTTCCCGGAAATCTTCGATCTTACGTTCCGTTTCATTCCGGGCGTGCGCGTCGGGCCTTTTCCGCATTCCTTGAAACAAACTCCGCAGGTCGATCTGATGCGCGGCGAAGAGACGGAAATTTGCGGCGCGCTCCGCCAATTCGCGCTGCGGCCGCCGCTCGTCTACCTGCACGCCGGATCGCACACCAAGGCCGCGCGCGTCGACCGGCAGGGCCGCATCGCCGGCGGGATGACCACGCTGACCGGCGAATTGATGCTCGCCGTTCGCAAGGAGACGATTCTCAGCCAGGCGCTCCAGGGCCTGGAAGGCAACCTGTTACCGGCCTTCGTTCGACAGGGGGCTCTTTGGTCCCGGCAGTTCGGATTCGCGCGGAGCCTGTTTCAATTGCGCATTCTGCAACAGACCCGCGCCTATCGCGCCGCGCAGCTCGAAAGCATCTTCTACGGATCGGCCATCGGCGCCGATCTCGCGACATTCGAAAGATCGCGGATCCTGAAGAGCCGCTCCGAAACGGTTGTCGTGAGCGGACAGCCGACGATGCAGCTCGCCTGGCGGATTCTCCTGAGGTCCGCGGGCTACGAGCGAGTCAAAGTCCTGTCGCCGGAGAAGGCCGAAGCAGCTTTTCTTCGCGGATTGCGGGACGTTGCGCTTAGGGATTGAAATCCAAGACTCTCACCAGCCCGTTGAATGTTCCTCCCGTTGGCGGCGGCGCGTACTTGAGAAGGATTCGGACGGGCGGCTTCTGCAAGCCGCAGGTCAGCTCGCGAGTTCCCGGCTGCGAGCCGAGCAGGACGATATGATCGGGCTGGTCGACCAGGAACTGCATCACTTTGCCGTTGCCGGGATCGAGCATCACCGTCGCCTGCTGGCCGGTGCAGCGTAGCTCGATAAACGATCCGGTGATGGAAGGAAACGGCGGCGGCGCGCCCCGGCTCGGGAACTGGACGGGCGCCGGTCGAGTCCCTTCCGGCGCCGCGGCCTGCGGAGCCTGCGGGGGATGCGCGATCATCTCCAAAATGGCCTTGGCGTCGGAAATCGTCGTTGCGTCTTTCGTCGCCTTCGCAAATTCGAGAACTTTGTCCGCAGCCGCTTTCGCGCCTTGCCAGTTTCCATTCTGAAACTCCGCCCTCATCAAGATGCGGAAGAACTCCGGGGCATCTTCTTCCTTGATTTTTCCCACGGCCCGCAACGTCGCCAGCGCCAGCTTCGGGTCGTTCGTCCGCAACTGCGCGGCGGCCAGCTCGACGCGCGCGTCGACACGGCCGGCATCGAGCGCCAGCAGCCGTCCAAACACTTCGACCGCCCGCTTGGCGTCGTTATAGAGAAGCCGCCCGTAATCCCGGAGCATCCGCTGGTTGTCGCTTCCCATCTCGAAGGCCTTTTGGAAATTGGTCCGGGCGGACTCGAGTTTCCGCTCATGCCAATCGATGTATCCCAGCAGGACGCGCGGCTCGCTGCGGTTGGGCTGTTCCGCGGCCAGTTGCTCCGCCATCCGGCGCGCTTCCCCTTCGTTGTTGGGCCGGTTCAGGATCTCGGCCAGGCGAAGCTGCGCATCGAAGAGAGAAAGCGCGGACACTTCTAATACCCCGACGTCCTTGGCGAGCTTGGTCGGAAAGACCAGCCCCTGCACCGTGCTCTGACGGATGTACGCCTGGACGTCCTTTTCGATCGCGGCGAGCGGCTTGCCCCAGGCTTCGACGAGCGCTTCCTCCGACGGCTTGTGCTCCTTCATGAGCTTCCAGAACTTCTCGAAGCCGGGGCGGTAGGCTTGCCCGAGCATCAACATGTGCGTGAGCGCCCATCCTTCGCTGTACAGGCTCCCGGCCTTGCTCTTCTCGTTGTAATAGGGCGAATTCTGATCCGCGTTCAGGATGATGGAGAGCGGCACCCACTTGCTCTCGAGCGCCTCCCTCAGGCGGCCCGGAGGAGGCGTGCCGACAATGATCCTGTTTCCGTCCGGCTTCAAGGTTGAATATAAATCCGCGATGCCCTCGTTCAGCCAGGGAGGAAACCCCAGTTCCATGTGCCGGGCCAGCAGGTGAACGTACTCGTGAACCGCCACCGTATAGACTTCCGAACCGGTATGGCCCAGGACGATGTAGTCGCGGCCTGCGCCCGCATGGTAGAAAGCGGCCGCGAAATCATTGATGCGATAAGGGCGAAATTCGGCCGGCGAGCTGAAGGCGACAATGGAAATCGGGAGACTGTTCTTGACGTTGCCTCCCATGGTTTCGAGAAAGAAACCCCGGACCTGCTCGAAATACTTCACCGTATCGCGGGCGCTGCCCTCGCCCGCCGTGGTGCTCATCTCGAAATTGGCCGATTGAATGCGAATCCAGCGCGGCGCGACGGCCGCCGTCGCGGTCGCCACGAGGATGAGGGTTGAAATGAGGCGCATGATTTCTAGTGGGGCTCAATCCCCTCGCGCAGGGCCTGCACGGCGTCTTCGGCCTTTTCAATCACGGTATGCAGCTTCTCGAGCTCCGAATACGTGGAATGGCTGGTGAGCACGCGCAGCGGTTGACCCACGAGTTCGAGAATTTCTTTCTGCTTCGCGATTCGTTCCTTGAGTCGCCCTTCGACAATCAAGGAGTCGTCCGCGTCGGTATCCGGCAACGCCAGGAGGAACTCGCTTCCGCCGAACCGGAAGGTCAGGTCGGAGAGGCGCAGCGTCTCCTTGAGCAGCGCGGCGACGTGCTGCAGGACTTCGTCCGCGCCCATGTGTCCCAGGCGATCGTTCAACCACTTCAGGTCGGGAAGATCCAAGAGGACGAAGGTGAGCGAGTGGCCGTTGCGCACGCAGCGGAGCGCCGTCCGCGGGATCATTTCATCGAAGGAACGGCGATTGTAGACGCGCGTCAACGGGTCGATCAGTCCCTGCTCGCGTTCTTTTTGCAACTGCTCGGACTGGAGCAAATACCGGCGCCAGAGCCGCCCCAGGGCGCGCTTCCGATCGATCAGGTAATAATTCAACAGAGCTACCAGCACGACCAGCCCGAGCAGAGCCACCCAAATCATGCGGGAGGCTCCGGGTGAAAGCATTTGAGCGGCTTCGGCCGAGTAGACGTGGGCCAGCATGCCGCCCGCGAATACCACCATCAAGAGCAGGGCGATGGACCAGAGTTCCCAATCGCGCCGTTCCAGCCGCTGGAAGTACGCGAGATCGGCGGGCTCCACCAGCTCAATATCGGGAGGCTTGTTCATCGTTGTGCCTTAGACCTTTTGAATCCGACTCGCACTTGTTCCCCCCATACGCGCCGCCCGCGGGCGTAATCGACCAGTCCTGCAAATCGGTGCCACAGCAATAACTGATAATAGCCGATGTTCTGCACCAGGGCGAAGAGAAGAAGAAGGAAGACATCCCGCAAGGAAGTGTAGCGCCGGAAGGTGATCTCCTCAATCGCCACGGCCCACACGCCAAAGAGAGCCCCCAGCAAAAGAGACAGAGTCAGATAGAAAGCCACATACCCGCCGCTCACCCATCCCAGAAGATAGGCCGCCGGCACCATCAGGATTCCGACCGTTTCGAGCAGAGGAGAGACGAGCTCCAACGCGAAGTAGGGCAGGGACAGGAACCCCACCAGGCCCATGCGCGGCTGGAAGAACATGTTCTTGTACGCCGCGAGGACCTCGGCCAGCCCGCGCTGCCATCGGCGGCGTTGACGTCCCAGTGCGCCCGCCTGCGCCGGACCTTCGGTCCAGCACGCGGCGTCGGGGACGAACATGACGCGGTAGGGCTTTCCTTCCGTGCGAAAGTGCCGGTGAATCCGGACCACTACGTCCATATCCTCCGCCATCGAGCCGGCGGAATAGCCGCCGACCTCTCTCAGCACATCGGCGCGAAAGAGTCCAAACGCTCCGGAGATGATCAACAACCCGTTGATCCAGCTCCAGCCCAGCCTGCCAATCAAGAAGCTGCGCAGGTACTCGACCACCTGGAAGATCACGATCGGCTGAAGCGGCAAGCCTACGGAAAGGATGCGCCCGCCGGCCACGCGGCAACCATTGATGATGCGGATGATGCCGCCGGTCGCGACCACCGTCTCGTCGAGCACCGCCGGACGGATGGCTCGCAACAGCGCGTCTTCTTCCACGAGCGAATCCGCATCCACGATACAGACCCAAGGAGTGCGGCAGAGATTGAGGCCGGCGTTTTGGGCGTCGCTCTTACCGCCGTTCTCCTTGTCGATCACGATCAGACGCGGCTCGAGCGTCGAGAGATAAATGCCTCGGACCTTGGCCGTGGGGATGAGCGGGTTGAAAACCACGTCGGCGCGGCGAAGAGAAAAGGAGTGAATCAATTCGGACAGCGTGCTATCGGTGCTGCCATCGTTGATGACGATCACCTCGAGGCCTGGATAGCGCACTCCCAGTTGAGCGCGGACGCTCTCGGCGACCGCCACGCCCTCGTTGTAAGCCGGCACGAGAACCGTGATCGGCGGCGTGACCGGCGTGTCCATCAGGAATTCCTCCACGCGCAACCGCGACCTTCGCCGCGTGATCCAGGCCCCGCGAATGCCGGTGATGAGCAGGATGAGATAGAACGCGTTCAGCGCCACGTAGTAGGCGATGATCAGACCGTTCAAGACCAGGATGGGCCCTCGAAGGAAGCTCACGAAGGCGCCGAGCCCCCGTACTCGCGAAGCAGGTCCGACATCTCGGAGCGAACGGCGGCGTTCGGGTGTTGCTCGAGCGCGTAGCGGATCGAGGCGGATTTACCTTCTTTGAGCACGGCCGAGAGCAAATCCCGCGTGCCCGGGCCGGGCTCGCAAATGGCCCGCCAAATCACGCCTTCCCGCTCGAGCACGCTGATGAGCGACTCGATGGCATAGCGATCGGCGCCTTTCTGCCGAAACGCCTGCAGCAGCGTGAGGGGATCGTCGATTCGCTTGCGAAGCGCGATCACGGCCTCTTCTCTCACGCGCCAGTCCGGGTCCTCGATCAGCCGCCAAAACACCTCATCGTCATTCGAAAGCGCTCGAATCGCATTCAGGCGCACGTGAAAAACAGGATCGCCGGCCAATTGCGCCAGCGTTGCTCGCGCCTCGCCACCGGCTTTGCCAAGCGCCCTCGCCACAGCGGTCCGAACCTGCGGGTCCGCATCGGATGCCGCCGCAGCGAGGTCCGGTGTCTCGCGAACTGTCGCGGTCTCAGCCAGCGCGCCGGCCGCCGCGGCCCGAACCACGGAATCGGAATGCTTGAGCAATCCAGCCAGACTGGCAGGATTGCTCGCGCCGCAGCGAATCAATGCGAGCAATACCAGCCGCGCGCGGCGCCTGCCCTGACGGTTCAGGTACTCCGAAAGCGGCTCGACGGAGGCGTAATCGCCCACAAGGCTGAGGGCGATGATGGCGGCGATGTGCGCGGGTGTACCGTCTCCCTGAAGCAACAAGGCAAGCGAGGCTTGTGCTTCCGTGCAACCCAAGCGGCCGAGAGTGAGCGCTGCTTCCGCGCGGGTCCACTGGTTGCCCGATCGCAAATGTTCCTGGCGGATCGCGTACAAAGGCGAGGACCGGAACAGGGACGACGCGCTTTTTGCGACAAGAACCTGCACCGCAGCCTCCTGGTCCTGACGAGACGCCAGCGGCCACGATCCCCATGCCGCGGCTCCATCGAGCCTTTGGTGCCAAAGCAACAGCCTTTCTGTGTGAATCGACCGGGACCGCTCCGTCAGAGCGTGGACGAGAAGCGTGGCGATGCCGAGGGCCGCGAGCAGCCCGGCAACCACAGAAACCAACAGGAGCGGCATGGTTTTTCCTTGGAGTATAGCAGCCTTGTGGCGACGCGAGGATGTTGTTAGAATCCGGGCATGCGTAACCTCCCTATCCTGCTTGCGGCCGTGGCTTGCGTCGCCGGCGCACAGACGACACCGGACTACGATCTGCTTCTGAAGGGCGGCCACGTCATTGACGGCAAGAACCGCGTGAGCGCGGTTCGCGACGTCGCCGTGAAGGACGGCAAGATCGCCGCCGTCGCCGCCAACATCCCCGCGACGCGGGCGCTGAAGACGGTGAACGTCGCCGGGCTGTACGTAACGCCCGGCCTCATCGACATCCACGTGCATGTCTTTCCAGGGCCGGTGAAAAACTCCTACGCCAACGGCGATTTGAGCGTGTATCCCGACGGGTTCACGTTGCGCAGCGGCGTCACCACGGTGGGCGACGCGGGAACGTCGGGCTGGCGGAACTTCGAGGATTTCAAGGACCGCATCATCGACCGCGCGAAAACGCGCGTCCTCTCCCTGCTGAACATTGTCGGCGCGGGGATGGGCGCGGGCGAGCAGAATCAGGACGACATGGAAGTGAAGCCGCTCGTGGACATGGCGCTGAAGCACAAGGGCGTCATTATCGGAATCAAGAGCGCGCACTTTGCCGGACAAGGATGGCTCCCGTACGAGCGGGCCGAGGAAGCGGGCAAACTCGCCAACATCCCGGTGATGGTGGATTTCGGCGACAACGTGCGTCAAGGCCGCACGCTCGACGAGCTGTTCATGAAATACTTCCGCCCCGGCGATATCTTTACGCACTGCTACGGAGGCCGACGCGGCGAGCAGGATGCCGCCACCAAGGGCCCGAGCAAGGCAATGGTGGACGGCCGCAAGAAGGGCGTGATTTTCGACGTGGGTCACGGCGGCGGCAGCTTCCTGTGGTCCTGCGCCATCCCGCTGATGAAGGCCGGATTCATCCCCGATTCCATCTCCACTGATCTACATATCGGCAGCATGAACGGCGGCATGAAGGACATGCTCAACGTCATGGACAAATTCCTGGCCATGGGCATGTCGCTCGACGAAGTGATCCTGCGCTCGACGTGGCATCCGGCCCGGGAGATCCAGCGCGAGGACCTCGGCAACTTCTCGGTCGGCTCGCCGGCGGACATCGCCGTGCTTCGCGTCGATCACGGCAAGTTCGGATTCCTCGACCAGATCAACGCGCGCTTCGACGGCACGCAGAAGCTGGCCTGCGAGATGACCTTCCGCGACGGCCGCGTGGTTTTCGATTTGAACGGCATGATGCGCGATCAATGGGACAAGCTGCCCGCCGATTATGCGGGCGGCGATCCGAAGTGGGATAGCTGGGGACGTGGGGGGCGCGGAAGCCGAGGGGCCGCGGCCGCTCCCAAGAAACAGTAAGGAGGAACAAGTCATGGCGAATCGAAGAAAATTCCTACAGAGCGCTGCCGCTCTGCCTTTGGCTGGGCCGCTGCTCTCCGCGAAAACATTCGCGAACGGCACGAAGGGCCGGGACTATTTCAAGGAACTCGGCGTCAAGCCTTTCATCAACGCCGCGGGAACCTACACCGTGCTGACCGCTTCGCTGATGCAGCCAGAAGTGGTGGCGGCGATGCAGTACGCCTCGAAGATTTTCGTGCGCCTCACCGACGTTCAGGACGCCGTCGGCGCGCGCATCGCCAAGCTGATCGGCGCGGAAGCCGCCATGGTCACATCGGGCCCGGCCGGCGCCATGACCATCGGCTCGGCCGCCTGCATCACCCGCAAGCGTCCGGGCCTGATCCCGCGCCTTCCCGACACCCCCGCCTACAATAGCCAGGACACCATCAACACGACCCACCGC
>CAZRND010000010.1:23523-25859 GCA_964601345.1 uncultured Acidobacteriota bacterium
GGGCATGAAGACTGAGGTCATCATCCAGAAGTCGCACCGCTACGGCTACGATCACGCCGTGCGCGCGGTCGGCGTCAAGCTGGTGGAGGTCGAGACGCCCGAGGACGTGGCGCGCGTGGCCGGCGAGAAGTCGGCGATGATGCTCTTCTACAACAACAACGATCCGGTCGGGAAGATCCAGGCGCAGGAGTGGGTGGCGCTCGGCAAGAAACATAACGTCCCGACGTTTAACGACGCCTCGGCGGACGTTCCGCCGGTCGAGAACCTAACCAAGTACGTCAAGATGGGCTTTGACCTCGTGACCTTCTCCGGCGGCAAGGGCATCTGCGGCCCGCAGAGCGCGGGCATCCTGATGGGGCGCAAAGACCTGATCGAAGCTGCGCGCATGAACACCTCGCCCAACAGCGACACGATCTCGCGCGGCATGAAGGTCAACAAGGAAGAGATGCTCGGGATGCTGGTCGCGATCGAGAATTACCTGCAGCGCGACCACGTTGCCGAGTGGAAGGAGTGGGAGCGCCGCGTGAAGGTGATTGCCGACGCCGTTTCGCGCATCCCGACGGTGACGACTTCGGTGGACGTGCCGGCGATCGCCAATCACGTGCCGCACCTGCAGATCCGCTGGGACCAGGCGAAGGTCAAAATCACGCCGCAGGAAGCGATGAAACAACTGCGCGGCGGAGATCCGTCGATCGAAGCGTGCCCGCTCACCAATCGCGAGCATCTGGTCCTCGCCGTGTGGATGATGCAGCCGGGCGAAGTCGATATTGTCGCGAAACGGGTGCGAGCGGTCCTGCAGGCGGCGTAAACGATGGAACGTCGTTCCTTTCTGAAGGCGGCCCTGGCCGCGCCGGCTTTGGCCGCGCTCGATCCGAACGGGCGGGCGATCCCGAACTACAAGGTTGTCACCAAGTACAAGGCGTCGGGAAAGCTGGGAATGCCGGGCCTGTATCCCGGGCGCGTGGTCACCGTGCGCTCGCCCAACTGCATCGACGAAGCCACCGAGCGCGTGGACGTCCCCACGGTGCAGACGATGATCGCCGGCGGCATGACCGCGCTCACCGGCGACAAGGACCCGCGCGATAGCTGGGCGCGCTTCTTCAACGCGCAGGATTTCGTCGGCATCAAGATCAACTGCTCGGGCGCGCCCGACGCTATGTCGATGCCACAGGTGGTCGCGGAGATCATCCGCAACCTGAGGATCGCCGGCGTGAAACCCACGAACATCGTGATTCACGAGCGCGGCGGCGGCCAGATATTCATGGCCCATTACGAGGAGTTCGTGCCCGAGGGCGTGCGCATCGAATGCGGCAGCACCTGGCTCGGCTACGATCCCGACGTCTACGTGGAGGCGAACTTCTTCGGCGAGGACGACACGCGGTCATACCTGATCCGCATGGTCACCGACCAGTTCACCAAGATCATCAACGTGCCGAACATGAAGGATCACAGCGCCTCGGGCGTCACCGGCTGCCTGAAGAACATTTCCTACGGAGAATTCGGCAACGTGGCGCGCTCGCATTACCGGCAGCAGACCGAGACGCTCACCTTTATCGGCGCGCTCTGCTGCGTCGAGCCGCTTCGCTCCCGCACCGTGCTCAACATCATGGACGGATTGCGCGGCGTCTGGCACGCCGGTCCGTTCTCGCGCGACCGGCGCTATCGCTTTTATCCCAAGCAGATGAAATTCGGCACCGATCCCGTGGCGATGGACCGGTTCCTCATCGACATCATCGACGACAAGCGCAAGCAGGAAGGTCACATTTCCGTATGGGATCGCGACCCGGCGAAGATGGGAAACACCGAGCAGTGGCAGGCGAATCCCAGCGTCAATCGCTATTTCCGCGAGACGGGCCACATCGAGTACGCCGCGAAGCTCGGCCTCGGCGTTTACGACACGGCCAGGATCCAGCACACGGAAATCACGGTATGAAAAGCGCGTGGCTGTGGATCGTGCTCGGATCGCTCGTGTGCGCGGCGCAGAGCAAGATTTATCTGGTGGGCGCGGTTCCGGAAGGGACCGACGCCGCAAAATTCCAGGAAGTGCCCAATCCGACCGTCCGCTTTCGGATGAACGAGGCGCAAGCGACTTCCGCGCCGTGGATCGATTCCAACTTGTGGCGTTTCCGCCGCGGCATCCGGCAGGCCAAGTACACGAAGCTCGCCGCCGGGACTGCGCCCATGGCCGCAGCCGAGGCGTTCACGGCGGGCGTCGATGCCATCCTCGAGCCCGATCCCGCCGATCTCGACGATGTGATCGAGATGCTGCGCTTCGTGCAGGCTCACGCGCGGGCCCCGATGCCCGCGATGGCGAATCTCGCTGTCGTGGACAACGG
>CAZRND010000010.1:25869-26401 GCA_964601345.1 uncultured Acidobacteriota bacterium
CCAGGTGGTGGAGAATCTCGCTTACGGGGAAAAGGGCACCGAAGCAATGGAAGAAGTCTTCAACCTGCACACCCGGCGCAACCTTCTCTATGACATCGTCAAGGCGCCCGACCGCAAACACGATCTGACCGTTGAGATCGGCAGCAAGGACTTTCCCGCCGAGTCGATAGTGAACCCCAGCGATTTTGCGGCGCTCGTTCGCTCGAAACTCGGCGACGACCGGCGCCTGATCCGGCTATACGGCACGAGCACGGTGATCGCGTATCTCACCGGCGACAAGAAGCACGCCCGCCTCTTTCTTTTGAATTTCGCGCGGCAGGGACGCGGCGGGGGCCAGGGAGGCGGTGAGCCTCCGGGCATCCGCATTCGCCTGCTGGGACGCTACAAGCCGGTGAGCGTCGCGGCATATCGGCAAGCCGATGACGCGAAGCTGACGGACATCGAGGACTTGGGCAAGGTCACGGAGTTTACCGTCCCGCCGTTCCGGGTTCTTTCGATTGTGGATTTGGACCGCTACTAAAATAGACCTGAA
>CAZRND010000010.1:26411-31027 GCA_964601345.1 uncultured Acidobacteriota bacterium
GCAGGCTTGTGCGCGGCGGTCCATTCGCGGCCAAGGATGACGTAGGGTTTGGCCCACGCCTCGCTGTCGATCGTGCGCGGCGCGACGACCGAAACCGAATAGGCGCCCTCCAGGGGATGACCGGTCCGCGGGTCCATGATGTGCGAGTATCGCCGCCCGCCGGCAAAGAAGAATTTTTCCGCGCTTCCGGATGTCGAGAGCGACATGTCCTTGAGAAACACTTCGGAGTGTGCGATGGCGATCCGCCAGCCGCGCGGATCGTCCGGCGGCGCGCCGAGGCCGTAGATGCTGCTGCCTCCCGCCGAGACCAGCGCGATCGAGACGCCCGAGCGTTTCAGCAGATCCACCATGCGATCGACGGCGTAACCTTTGCCGATGCCGCCCGGGTCCAGTTCTACTCCCGGCTGATCGAATTGCACTGTCTGGTTGGCGGGATCGAGTCGCAGGTGGCGATATCCAACGCGGGCAAGGGCTGCGGCGACGTCGGGCTTACGCGCCATTTGTCCTTCGCCTTTGAAGAAACCCCAGGCCCGCATGAGAGGCCCGACGGTAATATCGAACGCGCCGTCACTCTGGCGGCTGTATTCGAGGCACTGCGAGAGGAGCGCGAACAACTCCGGCGAGACCTTCACCGGCCGCGACGCGGCCTCGCGATTCACTCGGCTCCACTCGCTCGCCGGATCGTAATTCGAAAGCAGGCGGTCGAGCCGCCGCGCCTCATCGAGCGCGGCGCCCGCGGCCGCTTCGAGCTGCGCCTGATCGCTGCCATAGAGGACCACCGAAAAGGTGGTCCCCATGACTTCCGCCCCCTGCGTCACGGAAATGAGCGCGAGGGCGGCCGCGATCAGAGACATGCAATGACGTCGATCCCAACCAGCGAGTTGCCGGGGATCCCCGCGGCCGCCGCGATCGTGGTGCGCACGGGAGGCTCCGCGCCGAAGCGGCCCTGGAACATCTCGTTCATCCCGGCGTAATCCTTCAGGTCGTTGAGATAGACGTTGCACTTCAGCACCTTGTCCATCGACGACCCGACGCGCTCGAGCTGCGCCTGGATCTGATCGAGGACAATTTTGGTGTGAGACTTGATATCGCCCTCGACGTGGGCGCCGACGCCGGCGATGAAGAGCAGGTTGCCGAAAGACACCGTGCCGTTGAAGAGCGGCGTCTTCTCCGGCTTCTTGCCGTCGCGGTAATGGACCTTCTTCACGGGCTTGTCGTCCGCCGCGGCAGCCGCGGGAAGCGCCGCTACGCCCACCGCCGCACCCGCGGCCGCGCCACGTCCGATGAAACTTCTGCGATTCGATTTCTTCATGCACGTCTCCTTTTCTTTGGACCAGCGGCCCCAGTATACTGGGCGCCTGCGACTCTTAGCAATCTGCGTTTGCGTGGTCCTGCCCGCCCTGGCGCAGGACGGCCCGGCGCTCTTCCGCGCGCGCTGCGCCGGATGTCATGGCGCTGACGGCACGGGCGCCGGCCGCGGCAGCAACATCGTCACGAGCCGGCAGCGTTCCGCAACCAAGGAAGCAGTCCATGACTTGATCCGGGCGGGCCTTCCCGGCATGCCGGCGTTCGATCTGCCGGAAGCTCAGCTCGACGCGATCGCTGCGTACGTGATGTCGCTTCGCGGCGCCGACGCCGCGAAGCCCGCGGCGACCGCAGTGCCTGTTCCTTTCGCCGACGTCACCCGCCCGAAGCCGGGTTCCTGGCCGACCTATCACGGCAGCCTAAGCGGCAATCGCTATAGCTCGCTCGATCAAATCAATACGCGCAACGTCGAACGCCTCGCGCCGAAGTGGCTTTTCATGATCCCGGGCGCGAGCTCGCTGCAAATGACGCCCGTGGTCGTCAACAACGTGATGTACATCACGGCCGTGAACGAGGCGTACGCGCTCGACGCGAGCACAGGCCGCGAGAAGTGGCATTACAAGCGCCCGCGCACGACCGGACTCGCAGGTGATGCCGCGAGCGGCATCAACCGCGGCGTCGCCGTGCTCGACAGCCGCGTCTTCATGGTCACCGACAATGCGCACGTGATCGCTCTCGACTCAGCAACCGGCAAGCTCCTTTGGGACGTCGAGATGGCCGACTCCAAGCAGAACTACGGCGCGACGAGCGCGCCGCTCGTCGTGAACAATCTGGTGATCTCGGGCGTCTCCGGCGGCGACGAAGGCGTCCGCGGATTTCTCGACGCCTACCGCGCCGAGACGGGAGAGCGCGCCTGGCGTTTCTGGACCGTCCGCGCGCCGGGCGAGCCCGGCTCGGAGACGTGGGCCGGTCGTGCCGCCGAGCACGGCTGCGCGGCGACCTGGCTCACCGGCACGTACGATCCGGAGGCGAAGCTGCTCTACTGGCCCACGGGAAATCCCTGTCCCGATTACAACGGCGACGAGCGCAAGGGCGACAACCTTTACAGCTCGTCGGTGATCGCTCTCGATCCCGACACCGGGAAGCTGAAATGGCATTTCCAATTCACGCCGCACGATCTCCACGATTGGGACGCCACGGAGACGCCGATGCTCGTCGACGCTGTTTTTCAAGGGAAGTCGCGCAAACTGCTGCTGCAAGGGAATCGCAACGGATTTTCTACGTGCTCGATCGCCTTACCGGAGAGTTCCTTCTCGCCGAGTCCTTCGTCAACAATGTCACTTGGGCAAGCGGCATCGGCAAGGATGGCCGCCCGATCCTGCTTCCGGGCAACGAGCCCACTGCGGAAGGCCAGCGCGTCTGCCCAGCGGTGGCGGGCGCGACCAACTGGCCATCGACGGCTTACAGCGCGGCGACGGGCCTGTTTTATCTTTTCGCCGTCGAGTCCTGCAATCTCTACTCGAAGGATGGCAAATGGTGGGAGGCAGGGAAGTCCTTCTACGGCGGCGACACCCCCCCCCTTCCGGGCGAGACCGCGCCGGGCCAATCCACAATGCTCTCCGGCCCCTATCCGGCCCACACCGGCCTCGCGTTGAACAACCGCGCGGTAGTGGTCTCCTCCGGAGGAATGCCGGAGACACCCGCCGCGTGCCGGGCGAGACGTCGCCGGGCAAATCGCTCCGCGCGATCAACATCCAAACCGGCAAGGTCGCCTGGTCGATCGCCAATGTCGGCGGCGGGATTCTCGAGAGCGGGCTGATGGCCACTGCCGGCGGGCTGCTCTTTTACGGCGATGGCCACGGCGCCTTCATCGCCGCGGACGCGAAGAACGGCAAGGAACTTTGGCGCTTTCTTGCCAATCAAAGATGGAAGGCCGGGCCGATGACCTACACGGTCGACGGAGTTCAATATGTCGGCGTGGCCGCTGGATCGGCTATCATAGCTTTCAGCTTGCGGTAGGCTTGCGGTAAATGAGGAGGCAGTTATGTTAAACAGACGGCATCTCGTACGGCAGGGCGGATTTCTCGCCACGGTCTCGGCGTTCGCGTCACGCGCGCAAGCGCTCGCGGCCGTCCCGGTCGATGCAGCCATGAATCTCTATCGCGCTATCGGCGTGCGTCCGATCATCAATTCGCGCGGGACGTTCACCATCATCACCGGATCGCAGACGCTGCCCGACGTGAAGCGCGCCATGGACGAAGCCTCGCGTTCCTACGTCCAGATGGACGAGCTGATGGACGGCGTCGGCAAGCGCCTCGCCGAGCTTTCGGGCGCCGAGTGGGGCATCGTGACCGCCGGCTGCGCCGCGGGACTCACGCATCTCACCGCCGCCTCGCTCGCCGGCAACAATCCCGAGCGGATGCAGCGCCTCCCCGAGCTCACGGGACTCAAGAGCGAAGTCATCATTCCCCCGTACTCGCGCAACGTATACGATCACGCCATCCGCATGCTCGGCGTCAAGGTCGTCGAGCCTAAGGACAAAGCGGAGCTCGCAGCCGCGTTCAACGAGCGCACCGCGATGTGCTACATCCTGGGCGGACCGGGCGATGACGGCCCGCTCGGAACGGCGGTCGTCTCCGAAGTCGCTCGCCGCCACAAGGTTCCCGTCGTCGTGGACGCCGCCGCCGAAATCCTGACGCTGAAACCGAATGTCCACCTGCAACGCGGCGCGAGCGTGGTGGCCTATAGCGGAGGTAAATGCATTCGTGGGCCGCAGGCGGCCGGACTGCTGCTCGGCGACAAAGAGTGGCTGCAGGCCGCGTGGGCCAACAGCGCGCCGCATCACGCCTTCGGACGCTCGCTGAAAGTCGGCAAGGAAGAAATCATGGGGATGCTCGCGGCCGTCGAGCTGTGGACCAAGCGCGATCACAAGGCAGAGTGGAAAGTTTGGGAGGGCTGGCTCGATTCCATCGCCACGAGCGTCAAGCGCGTGGACGGTGTCACGGCGCGCGTCGTCCAGCCGAGCGCCGATCTTTCGAATCGCACGCCGCGCCTGGTGGTCGAGTGGGACGCTGCGCGTCTCAAGATCAGCGGGCAGGACGTCGCCCGTCACGTTCTCGAAACCGAGCCGCGCATTGTCGTGGCGGGATCAACGGCCACTTCGGTGTCGATCGTTCCTTACATGATGATCGCCGGCGAAGAGAAGATCGTCGCCGATCGTCTCTATGCCACGCTCTCGAAGCCGCCCAAGGCTGCCGATCCCGAACCGCCGCCCTCCGGACCGCTCGCCGCTGTCGGCGGGCAGTGGGAAG
>CAZRND010000010.1:31037-31382 GCA_964601345.1 uncultured Acidobacteriota bacterium
CAGGCGCTGGGACTGGCGTGACCTCTGGGCGGTGCGCCTCGGGTTCGGGGGCGGATCGGCGAACCACAGCGTGGTTTTCGAGCAGGACGGCAGTAAGCTCCTCGGCACGCATCACGGCGAATTCTATTCCGGCGATCTCGCCGGGACGGTCGCCGGGAACACCGTGCGCTTCCGCAGCTCTCACCGCGTTCACGGCACGCGGCTCTCCTACGACTTCTCCGGCAAGGTGGATGGAGACAAAATCTCGGGGACGGTCAACCTAGGCGAGTACGGCGAGACGGCATTCACCGCCCAAAAACACAAGTATCCCGCCCCCGGCGTAGGCCGAAGGGCGGGATAGTTTGG
>CAZRND010000011.1:0-31228 GCA_964601345.1 uncultured Acidobacteriota bacterium
AACGAGCAGATAGCATGAGCCCGGCCGCATTGCGCAACACCGATGTCATTGGCGGATTCCTCACGCTCGCGCTTGCGGCTGGCGACCTTGTTGAAAGCTCCGAATTCGGGCCCGGCAATATCCTCAGGATGGGGCCGGTCTATTTCCCGACGGTGCTGGGCATTCTTGTCCTTGCGTTCTGCACCGTTCTGATTGCGCCGGGCTTTCAAGGGCACGGTGAGGCCATCGCCGGGCCACGCCTTCAGTCCAAATTTGCCCGAGGACTCGTCTTCAACGCCCGGCGACGATTTGCGCACCATCGACTGGAACGTCTACCCGCGCGTCGACCGCCACTACATCAAGAAATTCGAGGGCGAGACGAACACGCGCATTTACGTAGCCCTGGACATCAGCAAATCCATGGGCTATGGATCGAAGGGGATCACCAAGCTGGAGTACGGATCGATTTTGGCCGCCTCGCTCGTCTATTTTGCGTTGCGCCAGCGCGATCTTGCCGGGCTCGCGGTCTTCGATACGGACCTGGTGAGCTACGTCCCGCCGCGCCTGCGCCGCGGTCAGTTGACGCACGCGCTCGCCGCGCTCGACGGCGTGCAGCCCGGACGCCCAACCGACCTCTGCCGCTCGCTCGAAAAGCTCGCGGGCTTCGTCCGCAAGCGGTCGCTCATAGCGGTGATCTCCGATTTCTACGAAGATCCCGAGCTGCTCGGAAAAACGCTGCGACGCCTGCAGGCGGGCATGAACGACCTGATGATCTTCCACGTTCTCGACCCCAATGAGCGCAAACCCGATCTCCGCGACGTCTCGCTGCTCGAAGACATGGAGACCGGCTCGCGCCTGGAAGTCGCGCCCTCGTACGTTCGCGAGTATTTGAAGAAACTGGAATCGCATCTCGGCCGTCTTTCAAGCACCTGCCAGGATTCGCGCATGGATTACCGCCCCATGTACACGACCGAGCCTTTGGATGAAGCGCTCTTCGCTTATCTCTCGTTGCGCGAGAGCTCGGGCGTCGGCGGACGGCGAGCGGTTCCCTTCACCGGTGGAAGGTCCAAATCGTGAGTTTTCTCGCTCCCTGGTTTCTCCTCGGCGGAGTAGTCGTCGGGATTCCGGTGTGGGTGCATCTCATCCGCAAGCAGCAGGCCGATCCGATTCCGTTGCCTTCGCTCATGTTCTTCCGGCGCATGCCGGTGAGGACGATGTCGCGCCGCCAGCTTCGCCACCTGTTGCTGCTCGCCGCGCGTTGCCTGCTGGTGCTGCTGCTAGCCCTAGCCTTCGCGCGTCCTTTCTTTCCGTCGAACGCGCTTCCGGCCGTGGTGGGAGCGAGGTCGCGGCTCTTTGTCGTGATGGTCGATACGTCGATGAGCATGAGATACGGCGATCGGGCCGCGCAGGCACAAGCCGCCGCGCGCAAGGTGCTTGCAAAGATGAGCGCGCTCGATCAGGCGCAAATCGTCTCCTTCGACGCCGAGGCGCGCATCCTCAATCCGCCGTCGAGCGATCGAACGCTTGTTACCTCCCTGATAGACACGGAGCTGAAGCCCGGCCTGCTTCCCACGCGCTACGGCACGGCCTTCAGCGCTCTGGAAAAAATGGCGCGCGCGTCGTCCCTACCCACCGCCGCCTACCTGATCACCGACGCGCAGAAGACCGGCTGGACCACCGGACTCGAGATGCCCGCGCTGCGCCCCGGCGGCACCTTCGAGTGGATCGCGGTGGACGATCGCCCGCATGCTAATTGGGCCGTGACCGATGTGCGTGTCGCTCACGAGACGTTCCAGAGCCGCTATCCGCGCCGGATGCAGGCGCTGGTGCACGGCTACGGCACGCCCGCCGGAAAAAAGGATGTGATCTTCTCGCTCAACGGGCGCGAGATCCAGAAGCGCTCCGTCGATCTGCCCGCGGGCGGCAACGTCACCGTTACCTTCGATCCTTTCGAGCTTCCGCCGGGCGTGAGTCGCGGCGAGATCCGCCTCACGCCGGGCGACACGCTGCCCTTCGACGACGCCTGCGCCTTCACGGTGATCCGCCGCGAGCCGTACAAGCTGCTCTTCCTCTCGGCCGGACAGGATCGTGCGCTGCTCTATTTTCGCCAGGCGCTGACCTCGGGGGACGATCCCGCGTTCACGATCGAGTCGCGCACGCCCGCGCAACAGGGCGCGGCCTCTCTGCAGCCATACGCTGCCGTCGTGCTCTTCAATCTGCCCTCGCTGCCCGCTCCGCTGCCCGCGCAGCTCAAGCAGTACGTGGAGAAGGGCGGCGGAGTCCTCGTCGCTCCCGGCGACCGCACCGAATGGGGCGGGATGAACTCGCTCGGGGCGCTTTTGCCCGCATCGTCCGGAGAGAAGACCTACGTCCGCCGCGACCGCGAGCAGTTCATCACGCTTGGCGATTTCCGGCGCGACCATGTCCTGTTCCAACCGTTCTCGGGATCGGCGGCCGCGGGCCTACTCTCGGCGCGCTTCTTCGGATATTTCAAGGTAAAGCCCGACGACGGCTCGGTTCTCGCGCGCTTCTCCACGGGCGACCCGGCGCTGCTCGAAAAGACCACCGGGAAAGGCCGCGTAATACTGCTTACCTCCGCGCCGGACAATATTTGGAGCGATTTGCCTCTGCGTCCCGGATTTGTGCCACTCTTGAATCAGACGGCGCGATACCTGGGCGGGCTCTCGGACGATCCGCCCTACTACACTGTTCCCGCCACAGCCGCCTTGGGTGGTTCAGCGGTGGTGGTGGATCCGGCCGGCAAACGCCAGCATGAGGAATTGCAAGACGGCTCGACTTTTGCGAAACTAGACTTGATCGGCTTCTACGAAGTCCGGCGCGGAGGCCAAACCGGGTATCTGGCGGCTAATTCCGACGCGCGCGAGTCGGACCTGACGCCGATGCCCGCTGAGGATCGCGACCTGCTCGCCGGGAGGGCCGCAGCCGCTTCCGCATCGAGGGAAGTGGAACTGGCTCAGGAAAAACCGACGCGCGAGGATGCCGAGAAGCGGCAGAGCCTCTGGTGGACGGTTTTGGTGCTTGCGGTTTTGCTGGCGATCGTGGAAAGCTTTGCAGGGAACGATATGTTCAAAGCGCCGCGCACGGGAACGGGTGAAGAGTCATGACAAACCTTGGGCGCAATCGCATCACAGATTATTTGCAGGAAGTGCGGGCCGGACTGCGCTGGGAAACGACGGCGCGCGGCGTGGGCTGGTCGCTGGCCGTGGTGCTCGCGCTCACCCTGGTCGCCGTGCCTCTGGTCGACCGCGCGCGCTTTTCTGACGTTGCCGTCGGATGGGCCCGTTTGCTGCTCTTCGGCGGGACCGCCCTGGCACTGGCCTGGCTCCTGGTGCGTCCGCTGCTGCGCCGCCGCAGTGACGCGCAAATCGCCCGCTTCATCGAAGAACGCCGTCCTGAATTTCGCGACCGCCTGGTCACCGCGGTCGAGTGCCAGGATCATCCGCGCGATCCGATCTCCGGCGCGATCTCCGAACTGTTGATGGAAGATACGGCGCGCTGCGCCGAGGCCGTCCCCGCCGAGACCTATCGGGACGCGGGAAAGATCAGGCGCTTCGCGGCGGTCGGCGCAGGCTCGCTCGCCCTGCTCGCCGGCCTGGCGCTCTTCGGACCCACGATGTTCCGCTACGGCACGCGTCACCTGTGGACCGGCTGGCTCGAAGTCCATGCCATGCCGCTCTACCACATCGACGTGAAGCCCGGCAACGTGAAGCTGGCGCGGCGCTCGAATCAACTGGTCAGCGCGATCCCCAGCGGATTTCAGCCGCGCGAAATGCGCTTGATGGCCTGGCATGAGAGCGGCACGCGTTGGGAAGAGGCGCCGATGAAGCCCGCGCAGAGTGGCGCGGAGTTCGGCTTCCTCTTCGAAGACCTCCGCGAAAACGTCCGCTACTATGTCGAAGGCAGCGGCGTGAAATCGTCAGAGTTCCGCATCACCGTGGCGCAAGCCGTCGCCCTGAAGTCGCTCGACGTTACGTATCACTTCCCTGCCTGGACCGGAATGCCCTCGCGCACCGAAAAAGGAACTGGCGACATCCACGCCGTGAAGGGGACCAGCGTCGAGATCACCGCCAATACCGAAGCCGCCGCCGGCGATCTGCTGCTCGAATCGGGCAAGACGATTCCGCTAACTTCTTCCGGCGGACAACTGCGCGGATCATTCACGCTCGAAGATTCGGGCTTGTATCATGTGCGCCTCGCCGGCAAGGGCGAGTCGGGCCCGCCGCTGCGCGCCAGCGACGATTACTTCATGGACGTGGTCGACGATCGCCCGCCGCTCGTTTCCATCAGCCGTCCGGGGCGCGACAGCCATCCGACGAATATTGAGGAAGTCGCCTCCGAAGTCGCCGCCAGCGACGATTTCGGGTTGAAGAGCCTGGAACTGACGTACGCCGTCAACGGCGGCGCGGAGCAGAAGATCGCGCTGCCCGCTTCCGGCAAGGAATCGCGCGCCTCGCACACCTTCGCGCTCGAGGACATGAAGCTCCAGCCCGGCGACCTGATCGCGTATTACGCGCAGGCCACCGACAGCAACAATCACAACGTCAAGACCGACATGTACTTCATGGAAGTGCGTCCCTTCGACCGCGAATATCGCCAGGGGCAATCGCCCGGCGGCGGTGGCGGCGGCGGACGCGGGCAGCAGGGGAACGACAGCGCCGAGTTGCTCAATCGCCAGAAGGAAATCATTAGCGCCACGCACAACCTGCTGCGCGACAAGAAACTCGCCGCGCAGAGCGAGGATGTGAAGACGCTCGCCGGTATCCAGCGCAAGCTGAAAGAACAGACCGAGACGCTTTCTGCCCGCCTTGAAGCGCGCGAGCTCGCCGGACACAACCAGCAGTTCCTCGACATGGTCGACAACTTCAAGAAGGCCTCGCAAGCCATGGGGCCGGCGGCCGACAATCTGGCGGCGCGCAAACTTTCGGACGCGCTCGCGCCCGAGCAGAAGGCCTTGCGGTATCTGTCGCGCGCCGAAGCGACATTCCGCGAGATTCAAGTGGCCTTCGGCGGACGCGGGGGCGGAGGCGGCGGTGGCGGCGGCGGAAATCAGGGCCGCGATCTCGCCAGCCTCTTCGATCTGGAGCTCGATACGCAGAAGAATCAGTACGAGACACCGCAGCAGCGTCGCGACGCCGGCGGGCAGCAGCAAGCCAATAGCGAAGTGGATGAAGCGCTGCGCCGTCTGCAGGAACTCGCGCGGCGCCAGCAACAGCTCGCCGAGGAGCAGCGCCGCCAGCAATCGCCCGCGGCATCGCGGTGGGAACAGGAACGCTTGCGCCGCGAGACGGAGGACCTGGCCCGCAAGCTCGATCAGCTTTCCCGCCAGTCCGGTTCGCGCGAACTGGACGCCATCCGCCAGCGAGTGGACCAGGCCGCGCGCGACATGCAGAGCGGACAGCAACAGGGCGGACAATCGGGCACGCAGTCGGGCGGACAATCCGGCGGCCAAGCCGGCTCGTCGTCGGGGCAGTCCGGTGGGCAGTCGTCGCAATCCCGCGATCGCGCCGCGCAACGCTTGCAGGAAGCGCGCGACATGCTCGCGCGCCGCGCCGGAGAGCAGAGCCAGCAGCAGGTGAACGAACTGGCGCAGCAGGCCAAGCAACTCGCCGACCAGGAAGGCAAGATCGCCGATGAGCTCGGCCGCGCGCAACAAGCGCAAACCGGACAGGAACTGTGGCAGCAGATGCGGAATTTGCTGCAGAAGAAAGATCAGGTCCGCGAAGGATTGAACGGCCTGGAGCGCGGGCTGCTGGAGTCGGCGCGCGACTTAGCCAAGTCGCAGCCGGACGTTTCCCGCTCCCTGCGTGGCGCGGGCGAGTCGATCCGCCAGGATCGCCTGCCCGATCGCATGCGTCTTGGATCAGACATGGTGGCGCGCGGGCTCAACGATCTGGCTAAGCAGAACGAAGAAGGAATCCGCCGCGCACTCGACGATCTGCAGAAGAAGATCGGCGACATCGCCGGTCAGGTACAGGCGAGCGGCGCGGGCCAAGGCAAGCAGCAGGATGACAAGCGCGCCGAACGCGCGCTGGCCAGCGCCGAGGACATGCGCCGCCGTCTCGAAGAGATGGAGAATCGCCTGCGGCAAGGCCCGGGTCCGGGCGGGAATCAGCAAGCGCAAGGACAGCGGCCGAACGGCCAGGGTCAGCAGGGCCAGGGTCAACAAGGCCAAGGACAGCAGGGCCAAGGACAACAAGGTGGACAAGGCCAGCAAGGCGGCCAAGGACAACAAGGCGGCCAGCAAGGCCAGGGTGGTCAGCAGGCGGGGCAATTCGGTGGGAACGGTCCTGGCGGCGGGCCCTACGGCGGAGTCTGGGGCAATCGCTACGCCGGCAACGCTTCGAACTGGGGAGATCGGCGCTACCCGCAAGGCACGCGCCCGCTCACACCCGAGGAATGGCGCACCTTCCAGCAGCAATACAACGGCAATCTCGATTGGCTGCGCGGATTGCAACGCGACTTCCGCGGCGATCCCGAGCTGGCGCGCCGCGCGCAGACTCTGATAGACGCGATCGCCAAGGTCGATCCATCGCGCTTCCCAGGGAATCCGGAGCAACTTGAGCGCATGCGCGCCGCCGTCCTCGACGGCTGGCGCGAAGTCGAGCTGCAACTCAGCCGCAAGCTCGACACCGGCAGCGGCCTCCGCCTCCCGGCCCACGAAGAGATCCCGGACCGTTACCGCAAAGAAGTCGAGCAGTATTACCGCGCTCTAGCGCAGCGTCCGAAGAAGTAGCGGATTAGGAGTCTCCGAATCGTCCCAGAAAGTCTGTCGCTGACTCAACAGCAAAGGGTGTTTTCCCTCGAAGCGCCAGAACGGCAGCATCACCGCTCACTAAGACCTCGGCTTCGCCTAAGAGAGCAAGGTCGAGGAAGATTTGATCGTCCGGGTCGTCGCATTGCGGAAGTCTTGGAGACGTTGGCGCAGATAATGCGACTGTAACTGTGAAAGGCACGTAAGCGGCCAGAACAGTCTGGACCCCTTCTTCGTCGAGTCCAAACTTAGGATAAGCGAGCACGCGGATCAACTCTTTCATCGTGGCAGTGCAGACGAGCGGTTCAATGCGGTGGGCGGTCCAGAGGTCCCGCACTTGCGCCAGCCGACCGTGACGAAACAACAGCGCGGAAACGAGCGTATTGGTGTCGAGAACAACTCTCAAGCAGGAAAGCTTCGCGCCCACCGGATGGCGGCCCGCACATCCTCTTCGGTGAGGCGGAGTTCAGACAAGCGGCTCTGGATGTCTTCGAGTGACGCAGGGCGGTAATCCCGTGGGCCGGAGACCGGGATGACCTCAACGTCCACAGTAGTACCGGCCGGTAAATTGTCAGCGCTAACTTCAACGACCCCACCGGCTTTAACGACCGTTCTTTTTGAAATCCTTTGCATTGAATCTCATATTATCTCATTGAGTTCGCCCACGCAAATCACCGGAGTCCGAGGCAATCCCGCGTTCCAGCTTCTTCGAGAGGAAGATGCTCGCCAGGCAGAATCCGATGAACAGGTAATAGCCCGGCAGGATCCCGGACCGCTACCGCAAAGAAGTCGAACAGTATTACCGGGCTTTAGCTCAGCGTCCGAAGAAGTAGACAGGAACCTGCTGCCGGCCGCGGCTGTCTAATGTAGACATGTTGGCCCGACAGGTCGCTCTCACGGTTGCGCTTTCTCTCGTAATATATCCCCAAGGATTCGCTTGCTCCTGCTCCCCGCCCCCGCCTCCTTGCGAAGCCTACTGGCGGACGCAAATGATCTTTTTGGGTACGGTTATAGATGCCCTTCAGTACAGAGACGACCGCGTGGTGCGCGCCCGTATGCACATCGATCGAGCTTACAAAGGCGTGTCCGAGATAACTCTCGACCTGTTCGATGATGGCATGTGCGATGGTCCCGACCTCCAAGTAGGGGAGCAGTATTTGATGTACACCTGGCGAGGTGAGGACGGCAGGATTCCCTCGCGCGGATGTTCCAGGAGCAGGCACGTCAAGTATGCGGAGGAAGATCTGAAGTTCCTCAATGGTCTCGGCGATGCCAGTCCTTTGAGCAGAGTGTTCGGCAAGGTCATGGCCCGCACAGATGACTATTACGGCAAGGAGCAACCGGCCGTAGCGGCCACAGTGGAACTCACGGGTCCTGACGGAAAACGGACCACTACTACGGATGGGGACGGCCGGTACATTTTTGACAATCTTACACCCGCGACGTACACGGTTCAGGCGGACCTTGCTGGCCACCGGATGCTGATCTTTACTCACGACGGGAAGCTGCGACCGACTGACGTGGAGGCGCGCGGTTGCGCTGTCGTCGACCTTGCCATGCGAAGAACTTGGCAAGGGGCCGTTGCAGGCCGGGTCATAAAATCGCACGGAGAGCCCGCCCCTGCGGGAATCACTATGAATCTGATTCGAATCGAGGACCATGAAGGAAGGGAGACGGCACACCACAGAAGTGACCAGCAACTGAATGAGCAAGGTGAGTACGTTTTCCTTGAAGTCTCCCCCGGCCGCTACAAAATCGTAATGAATCCCTACAGCTTCCCAACAGCAGACGCGCCGTATCCCGCGATCTATTGGCCGAATTCTCGGGCCGAAGCGGATGCTCTCGTGATCGAAGTAACCGATTCCGCAGCCCAGGCACGGTACGACTTTCAATTGCCGCCTGAACCAAAGGGAAGGAGAGTTTCCGGAGTCGTCATCGCGGCCGATGGCAAAGCCCTTGCGCGGGCCAGGGTTCACATTTCTAGTCGACTTGGCGTCTTCCCCGGAATTGACGAGTATACCGACGACGATGGACGATTTTCGTTCACTGCCTTTGAGGGGTTTGACTACCGCTCGGTTGCCACAGGCCAGGATTCGTACTCCTCGGCACTTTCGTGCGTTCTCGGCAAGACTCTCCCATTCGGCACGCTCGTGGTAGATCGACCTGGGCAGTTCGACTGGAGCCCCAAGCGAAAGGGCAAGTGAATGGGCGGACTAGTTCTTGTAGGCCTGCACGGTGCTCCACGCGATGTTCTGGAGAAACGCGGCTAGCTCCGCGGGAAGACCTTCCGGTGGGAGTCCCGCGGGGCTCTTTCCGTAAAGCACTGCATAGAAGACGCACGCTGCGAGATAAGAACCTGCCAGGCTGGGATGGGATTGATCCTCTAGGTGCAGCCGGACCTTGGGCCGTTCCTGAAATGCGCGATCCCAGGCTTGCCCCACCGGAGCGACGCGCGCGCCGGTCTCGTCGGCCATTTTCCGGTAGGCCGCGTAGAGCAGGTCCTGGCGAACCGGATGATCCCGCCGCTCCCAAGTCACGAACAGAATCGTCTTGGCGCCCGCGGCGCGGATTTCATTGTGGAAGGCGCGCACGGCCCAGTAGAAACTCTCGGCGTTGTATTTCTGCGGATCGTTGATGTATCCGCCGAGCTCGCTCTGGTCTTGCAGCACCACGTCATCCCAACAACCCTCCCGGATCTTGGCAATGACCTCCGCATTCTGGAACAACTTCACGAGGTCCGCGCCGCCCAGGGCGGCCATGTTCACTTCCGTGCGCTTGCCTGCCGCTGTCGCCAAGTCGCGCGTCAGCAGCGGCAGATCGTTGACGTAGGTGTAGCTGTTCCCAATGAAGAGGACGCGCAGGACCTGCGGGTCCCTGCGGCACGGCGCCGCCGCGGCGCTGGCTGCGAGAACGCAAAGGAATAAGGGGAGGAGACTTCGCTTCCTCATGATCCGGATGCGATCCCGCGTTCCAGCTTCTTCGAGAGGAAGATGCTCGCCAGGCAGAATCCGATGAACAGGTAATAGCCCGGCAGGATTTTAGAGGCTTGCGTCGGGATCACCAGTTGCCCGACGGCGCCCCGCAAGCCGTCCATACCGCTTTCGATCACGCCGTTGAAAGCCACGAAAGACATAAAGATCGCCAGCGCCATGACGTCGGCCATGGACCACTTGGATGAGTCGAAGGCGAGAAACTTCACGACCTTGGTTTGCAGCAGCGCGGGCCGGAAAACGCAGGCGCTCAGCGACAGCATCTTCAGAGCCGGGAAGACCACGCTGAACAACAGCACCAGCACGGCGACGATAGTCATCTCCGCGCGGTGCATCTCGAAAAGCGTCTGAGACACTTCAAAGACAGTCTTGCTGCGGAAGTAGAGCGATTGCTCGCGAAACTCCACCGGCGCGCCGAGCAGCATCGTGTTCAGGCGCGAGATCCTTACTTCCACTTCGAGCATCGGGCTCGCTACGCCGCCAACCAGAACCGTGATGCAGAACAGCATCAGCACAACCACGGAGGCTCGCGACAGAGACGGACGCCCCACCATGAGCAGGACAAACGCAACGACGAGCAATCCAAGCGCGGCGCGGTAGTACAGATTCAATTTCCCATCGGCTTCGTCAATCCGTTGGCGGAGGGTCTGCTCGCAGGCATCCCCGTTCGCGCATCCATACCGCTTTAAGATGGCCGAATAGGTGGTCATGTCCGTCCGGGCGAATGTGTTCTTGATCGCGTCCGCGACGACGCTGCGAATGGACTCCTTGAAGCCTTTTTGATTCTCGGGCTTCGCCAACTCCGCCATCACCACGTCGGCATACTCCGGCACGTGGGGCTTCAGCGACTTGACGATCATGTTCACGATCAGCGGATTCGTTAGAAGCGGATTGCCGCCCTTCATCTTTTGGGGCATCGCATCGAGAAGCGTGTTGAGAGCTCGCTCGATCGTCGGCTTGAGATTCTTCCCCTGCGCTTTCAAATCCAGCTTGTCGACTTGAGCGTGCAGGATGGGGCCGACAATCGCGCGCCAGTTGTCGGCGCTTACCAGTCCATAGCGGACATGATCCATCTCCGCCAGATCGGTGCGAATTTTGCGGCGCGCGGCGAGGCCGTCGACGGTGAGCCAGGTAAACCAGATGGTCGGCAGAAGGAGGACGGTGCCGATGGCGACACGGACATCGAACTTGCGCGAAGCGCTAGCCACGACGATAGTTACGAGTATAGCGCGATTCGAGATGCCGTTTTTTGACCATCATCCGTGACCGAAAATGTCTTTCAGCCGCCCGCGAGCTGCTGGAATTTTGGCTCGGCGCCTTGGAATCAACACGATGCTCCGTTTGGATTAACAATTGCCTCTGGAACCGTGAGGGCTTATGACGATAACGCCGAAGGGCTTTTCTCTGCTCGAGTTGCTGATCGTGCTCTCGATGCTTCTGATCATTGTAGCGATCGCAACTCCCACCGTTTGTCATTCCAGGATCGCTTCGAATGAGGCTTCCGCTACCGCATCACTGAGGGCTCTTCGAAATGCGGAACTCACCTACGCCTCCACCTACCGTTCGGGTTTTACCGACACTCTGACCAGACTCGGGTCGCCCGCCGCAGGCGTTACGCCGAGTGTCACAAACGCGGACCTGGTGGATCCCGTCTTGTCCGGCGCCGTGAATGGATCGACGAACAGCTTCACCAAGAACGGCTACACTCTCACTTACACGCCCAACGGCGCATTTGGATCGATCACCACTTTCACGATCAACGCGGAGCCGCTAACCCGAGGATCGTCGGGCCAGCGATCCTTTTACGCCGATCAGACCGCGAACATCCGTGCCAACGCTACGGCGCCCGCGACCCTCGCCGACCAACCGATCTAGTTCAACGATTCTTGGACATTTTTTGACCATCTGTCCTGACGCAAAGTGTCGTTCCGCCTACAAGCGGTTCCGTTGGGGCGGAAGGGATGATCTTGGAATCAACACGATAGCCGCCATTGCGCACTTTGGTGCAACAATTGCCCCTATGACATGGGGATCTCATGACGAAAACACTGGGGAAGGGTTTTTCTCTGATTGAACTATTGATCGTAGTAGCAATCATTTTGATCATCTCCGCGATCGCCATTCCCAACCTCCTTCGCTCCAAGATTTCCGCGAATGAAGCTTCCGCTACCGCCGCCATGAGGACTCTCGGAACAGCGGAACTTACCTACTCTTCCACTTACAATTCGGGTTTTACCGACACGCTGAACAGGCTCGGTCCGCCGGCGCCCGGCGGCACCCCGACTGTCACAACCGCGGATTTGGTGGACCCCATCCTGGCCGGCACCGTGGCCGGATCGACGAACAGCTTCACCAAGTCCGGCTACACCATCACCTACACACCGAGCGGCGCATTTGGATCGATCGCCACGTTCACGGTCAACGCGGAACCGAACGCCCGCGGATCGACCGGACAGCGGTCGTTCTTCGTCGACCAGTCCTCGACGATCCGCGCCAACAGTACGGCGGTCGCGACTTCCGCCGATCAGCCCATCTAGCTTACGGATTCGGAACGACGGGAAGCATCACGCGCGAACCGTGAAAGACGGTCTGCTTTGCCGTTCTCACCTTGGCGGACGCTCCGAGATCATCGCCCGTATTTGGATTGCGGTCGAACTGCGGGAAGTTGCTGCTGGTGATATCCACGCGAATCCGGTGTCCCGGCAGAAAGACGTTGGCCGTGCCGACCAGGTCGACCTCATAGTCGTACGCTTCCCCGGGATTCAGCAGCTCCATCCGGTCGAGTCCCTTGCGGAATCGCGCGCGCAGCATCCCTTCGCAGATGTTCATGGCGAAACCGTTCGGCGCGACGTCGACGAGCTTTACCATCCAATCCGTATCGCGGCCGTCGGTGGAAGCGCGGAGAAGCATCTTCACCGGACCGGCGATCGCCAGCGGCTGGTTCAACGCTTCGCCGGTGTAACTCAACACATCGCCGCGTTGCTCGATGGGTCGCTGATCCTTGGGACCCGCCAACGTCGGCGTTCCACAACAGTTGTTGCCGCCGAGCGTGGGCACGGGCGACGTCGGATCGTAGAGGTACGTGTCGGAGGTCGCGTTGCCGGGCTGTGTGAAGGTCAACCTGCGATCGGCGGTGATATACAGCGGCGTAAACTTCGTCGCCGGAATCGGCCAGTCCGCTTCGTTCTTCCAGACGTTCGCGCCCATGTAGAAGATTCGCACGGGCGGCTCGCGATCCATGCCGTTGTCGGTGCCCTTCAGATAATGATCGAACCAGGCGAGTTCCCGATCGATCAGTGTCATGTTCGCGGTTTCTCCGAAATCCACGTCGCCGTATCGGCGGCTCGGGCCATGGCCCCAGGCGCCAATCACCATTCTCGACTCGCGGCGCGCTTTCTCGTTTCCCGCCTTCGCGCGCATGCCCGTATACCCGTGGATCGTGCCCGCGAGAAAAATATCGAACCAACCGCCCTGCGTATGCGCCGGCACGACAACCTTGCCGAATTGCTCTTCGTCGCTGATCTTCTTCCAGTAATCGTCATAGCTCTGATGGACGAGCCATTCGCGATAGTGGCGGACCGAATATCGCGCCGATTCGAGATCGCCGTCGTTCAGCGGAAGGTGCATCAGGATCTGCTCGTACTTGAGCTCAGCCGGCGTGTAGGCTTCCGTGTGCCAGTACTGCGGAAGCATGATGCGATTCGGCATGCGCACCACGCCCCATCCGTAGTTGAAGGACAGCCGGAACGCGCCGCCATGCGTCAACCAGTTCGCATAGATGTTGGTGGACGCGACGGCAGGAAACATCGTGACCAGGTGCGGCGGCGCCAATCCCGCGGCGCGCCACTGCACGTGACCCAGATACGACCCGCCTTGCGTTCCGACTTTTCCGTTGGACCACGGCTGGCGCGCGGCCCACTCGATCGTGTCGTATCCGTCGTTGGCTTCGTGACGAAATGGATCCCAGTTGCCTTCCGACTCGTAGCGGCCGCGCACGTCTTGAATCAGAACGGCGTATCCATGCTGCGCGAACTTGGTCATCGCTTCGTGGACTCCGTCGCGCTGCACGCCGTAGGGCGTGCGCACCACCAGCGTCGGATACCGGCCCGTCGCCGCCGGACGATAGAGGTCGCCGTAGAGCTTGACGCCGTCCCGCATCGGCACGGTTTGATGGCGTTCGATCTTGATTGGCTGCGCCCACAGGGCGGCCGCCGTCAGCAGCAAGAAAGCAATTGTCCGCATCGCAACAGTTTCCCACAAAATGGAGTGTATAATGCCCGGATGCGACTGCCCTTGGCAGCGCAACCAAACGGGAGGGATTATGTGCGATCAGGATCATTTTGAGGACGACCGCCAGCTTTTCGATTCACTCGGGCTGGTCACGCGGAAGCAGTTCGGCAAGATTCTTGGAGCAGGTGTCGCAATGCTGCTCCCGCAGGTCGCGAACGCCGTGACGGTGACGGATGCGGAAGTCACGGTCACCACTCCGGACGGCTCAGCCGACTGCTACTTCGTCCATCCGGCGAGCGGAACCGCTCCGGGCGTTCTCATTTGGCCCGATATCTTCGGACTCCGTCCGGCGTTCCGGCAGATGGGCAAACGTCTCGCCGAATCCGGATACTCGGTGCTGGTCGTCAACCCGTTCTACCGGGTCAAGAAGGCTCCGACGGCCGAGGCCGGAAGCGCGACTCCTCTCCAGTCGTTGATGCCGCTGGCGCGCGCTCTCAACGAAACGACGCAGATGGCCGACGCGAAGGCCTTCGTCGCCTGGCTCGACACGCAGTCCTCCGTCGCCAAAAACAAGAAGATCGGCACGCAGGGATATTGCATGGGGGGTCCAATTGCCTTCCGCACCTCCGCCGCGGTACCCGATCGCGTCGGCGCTGTCGCGTCATTTCATGGCGGCGGACTCGTAAACGATCAGCCCAATAGCCCACACCTTCAGGCCTCGAAAACGAAAGCCAGCTTCCTGATCTGCATCGCCGACAACGACGACAAGCGATCCCCCAACGACAAGACCACACTCAAGGAAGCGTTCGAGAAGGCGAACCTGTCGGCGGAGATCGAAGTGTACACCGGCGCCGCTCACGGCTGGTGTCCGCCCGATTCGACCGTCTACAGCGAGCCGGCGGCAGAGAAGGCATGGGGCCGCTTGCTGGCTCTGTACGGAAAACTCTAACTAGGCTACTTCGAGCGGAAATATTGGTTCGGCGCACCGGGTGTCGGCAGGCTCCGCGTCACTTGCGCCGCGCCTGCATGCGTCTTCGTCAAGGCAGCGGCAAGAGTGACGCCGCTGCCTGCAAGCTGCGCTCCGGCCGCGTGCGCGCGAGCAAGCGGCGCGGCAATCGTGATGGATGCGCTGCCTCTGGCGAATGCAGTTGACGCGATGACCGCCGTCTCCTGATTCGCACCGCTGTCAATTGTGATCGCCTGACCGGCGCTAAATCCGATGGGACTCGCGACAGAGATCACGGTTGCGCCGGTGCTGGTAGCCTGAGCCACCGTTGTCGCGCCCGGCGTGCCGACCAGTGTGATGACGGCGGTCTCGATGTCCGCACCCGAATCAATCAGAATCGTTTGACCTGCCGCGAAGTCCGCAACGTTTGCGACCTTGATATTGGTCGCGCCGGCCGCTGCCCCAACCGGCAGCATCGTCGCCGGCTGCAAAAGAAAATCGTTACAGTTGCTGTCGGTGTCGGCGCCGTCGGGGAAACGTCCTGCGCTTCGATTCAGCATCACGGCGGCACCCGGTCCAAAACCTCCGCCAGGGGTCGACACGCGGCAACCGTTCTGCTGCGCTCCTGAGACCCCTTGATAACCCTCCGCCGCCCATGGATCGACGAGCAGTCCGTAGTTCAAGCTGTCGACGACCAGGTTAGCGGCGTCGCGCAGCACCATGTTGCCGGCGGCGGGCGACAACGCCGGTCCGCCAAACCACAGGTTCGGCGCGGGACTTCCCTGATATCCCGCTACCATCACCGCGGCGTCGTGCACAACGGCGTTGATCTCGTGATTCCTGTCGAGCGGTTTATCGAGCGTGATGCCCGTGCCGAGCGGCTGCACCGGCTCGTTGCTCGAGTGGGCCACTGTCGTGGGTGGCTGGAAGCTGATCCCGGTGCCCCAAGCGCTGAAGGGGAGATTTGCCGCGTGGTTGAACTTCAGTGGCGCGGCCAGATCGAGGCCGGTTCCCTGCGCCACAACGAACTCGCGAGCAAGATGCGCGCGGGCGAGGGCCGGCGTGAAGTCCACGCTATTATCGGAACCGGCGCCCGTGATTGTCACGACCTCGTGATTTGCGGGCGTGCCGACCGTGAGCCTGTCGCCGGCGACGAAACCGTTCGCGCTGCGAACTTTGACACTCGTCGCGCCGGCGGAGACATTCGCCGAAAGCCCCGTGCGGTTCGATTGCGTGCCGACGCGCGTCACCGTAACGTTATCGATTCCGTGGCCGACGCTGTCGATATCGAGGCGGATCTTGTCGCCGACGGAGATGTTAGCGACAGCCGTCACTTTGATGTTGGTCGCGCCCGCCGCCGCGTCCGCGCCCAAAAAGGCTTGCGTTCCTTGTTTCCCGACCGCGGTCACCGTGGCAACTTCATAGTGCTCGATGGCTTTTGCGATGGTGGGATAAGTGGCGCCGTGGCCGATCGCGATCTTCTCGCCGACCGCAAAGCCGGCGACGCTGGTGACCGGAACGCTCGTCGAGCCCGCGGGGATCGTGATCACCGGACCATCGGGGAGCGGCTGCCAAAGCGTCGTACTGTTGCCCGCCGCCGTTCCGATGCTCGCGATCTTTCGCGTCTCGGCGCCCGAGCCTGTGTCGATGCGGATCGTGTCTCCGGCCGACATGCCGGCAGTGCTCCTCACAAAGATGGTCGAGTCGCCCGCGCGCGTGTCGGCAGCGAGCCCTGAGTTCGAAATGCCCAGCAGGTAGAAGCCGCCAGCCGCGAGCTGGGTCCCAGCCGGAATTCTCACCGCGGAGAAGGCGGGCAGTTGGGTCGCGTGCTCGGTCAGGGTCCAGTTCGAGATGTCCACGTCCTTCGAGCCGGCGTTGTACAGCTCGATGAACGAGTTCGTCGAGTTATTCGGGGCGCCGACGCGGAATTCGTTGATCTTCACCGGGCTGACGTTGCGGACCTTCAGCGCAGTAGTCTCGGACTGCTTCCCCCATCGGGCAACGGCAGCCAGATCGCCGTTGAACGCCGCGGGCCCGGATGTGACCTTAAATGTCGCGCTTACGCTCGCACCCGGCGCGATCGGACCGGCAATCGTCTGCGAGGTTGTAACCGTCCACTGCTTCGGCACTGCAAGACTCAACTGGATTCCTGTAGCCGGCGCTCCGGTTGTGTTCGTGAACGTCACGGTCGTGTCCTGCGATGATCCCGGTGAGAAGGTCTGCAGTCCGGAGGCCGGCGATAGGCTCAGAAGGGGCACGTCGTACTTCGCGGCCACCACGTTGGCGTGCACCAACTGATCGGTAACGTCCGTCGGGAACGTGCCGGCGGCGGTCATCGCCCCTTCATAGAAAGTGCCTTGCGACCCGACGCTGTTGTCGCCGCCGTTGCCCAGGAGGATCGTCCCCTGCTTGCGCATCGGATCGTAAGTGTGGTCGACACGCGGCCCGTCGAACATGACGCGCAGGTCGCCCTTCTGCGCGTCGCCGCCCATCGACGTCCAGTGATGCGGCTCGCCCTTGGCCATCGCGGTCACGAAGCGCCAAGAGATACTCGGCAGATTGGGACACTGTTTCGAGCCATCCGCGTTGACGCAGCCGACGAGGTTGTTCTCCTGGTCGGTCATGATCCACGGACCTGGAGGCGTCCCGCGAAACCACGCGCCGGCGTTGCCGAAGTAGGTGGTTTCCATCGTGCCGTTGTCGTCGTCGCGGCTGTCGATTTCGGCGTTGCCGTAATCGAAGCAGCAGCCGGAGTTGTAGTGCTGTCCGTTGATCACCCAATATTGCCCCTCGGCTTGATCGTCAACCGCCGTGCCCTTCGGGTCATTCTGGCGAAGACCCATGCCCGGCTCGATGAAGACGCCATAGGCCTTGTGGCCCATGATCGTGATGGGCGCCATGTCGGCGACCGGAAGATTGTTGAACCCGCCCATCGCTGGACCGCTGAATCCGCCGCGCGGCGCCTGGATCAGGTCGTTATGCTTGGGCGACTGGTCGTAGATGATCGTGATCCAGCAGTACGTGTTGGCGCAGAACGCGTCCTGCGCGGACGCGTTCGCGTATCCCTCTAGAAGAATACCGATGTTCAGAGTCTTGCCGTCGGATTGGCGCAGCACCTGGTAAAGCGGTCCATTGTACGAGGCATACAGCGCGCGTGTAGTGCTGTGCGCGGCCACGCATGGATCGCCGGCCGCGGCGTAGATATCACACGGTCCCTGCGGTCTCTGCGCGGCAGGCTTGGTTTGCGCGGTAATCATCAGAGTTGCGGCCAACACGACAACATAGGCTCTTGTCTTCATAGCGCCCCATTGTAGACTGGATACACGATGATGAAATTAGTAAGAGTAGCTTTGTTTTCCATGCTGGCGACCGCGGCTTGGGCTCAGGTCAACGTAGGTATGCAGAAGCCCGAACCGAGCCTGCCTTTCGACATGACCACGGTGGCCACATTCGAGTTGCCTTGGCGGATCGCGTTCCTGCCCGATGGCCGAATGCTGATCACCGAAAAAGTCGGGCCCGTTTGGTTGGTCTCGCAGCAAGGGCAGAAGATTCCGGTCGGCGGTACGCCTCCCGTTTATTGGCAGGGGCAGAACGGCATGATGGGCGTTTTCGTGTCGCCGCGTTACGCTACGGATCAGAGCATCTATCTTACCTACGTCGAGCCGGGCGACTACGGCGGTGGCCTAGCTATGGCTCGTGCCAAGCTGAACATCCGACCCACATCGGCGCGGCTCTCAGGCTTCGAAGTGCTCTGGCGGCAATTGCCGAGAGGCAAGGGCGGACAGGCGGGCGCGCAAATCGCCTTTTCGCCGGACGGCCAGTACCTGTTCCTCGCGGTGGGCGACCGGCAGCGCATGACGCCCGCGCAAGATCCGGACCAGCCCGTCGGCAAAATCCTGCGCCTGACGCTTGACGGCAAGCCGGCACGCGGGAATCCCAACTTCGGCAAAACGGGCGCGTCGTCCATTCCTCTGATCGATCCGCCGCGTGACACCGAAGCGGCCAAGACCGCGAAGGTGGTGAGCACTTACACCTTCCCGGCCGAGAATCTGACGCCCTCGGAGACGTGGGCCAGCGGTGTGCGGACGCCCTACGGAATGGCGTTTTCGCCTGCGGGCGAATTGTGGGAAGTGGAGCACGGCCCGCAGGGCGGCGACGAGCTGAATCTGATCGAGCCTGGCAAGAATTATGGATGGCCGCTCGTCTCCTACGGCGAGAACTACAACACGGTGCCGATTCCCAAGCCCGACACACGGCCGGATCTGACGAAGCCGGTGCTCTATTGGGTTCCGGTGATCGCTCCCGGAAACTTGATGTTCTACACCGGCACAAACACCTTCCCTCAGTGGAACGGCAACGGATTCATCAGCGGCCTGGCCAGCACCTCGATCACGCGCATCATCTTTGACGGCCACGGCGGCGCAAAGCCCGCCGAACGGTGGAATGTCGGCAAGCGTATCCGCGACATCGAACAAGGTCCCGACGGGTCGTTGTGGATGCTGGAAGACGAGATGCCCGGCGCGCTCATTCATGTGACACCGAAAGCGGCGGCTACCTCTTCGCACTAGCTACAGTTGCAGGCGTGTGAGTCCAGTGTCTTGTTGCAGGGCCTCGCGGACAATTCCGATCGCCAGGACCGCAGCGCCGAACGCCACTGGTGCGATCCACGCAAGCCAGCGCCATGCGTCGTTGTTCCAGCGCCAGAATCCGCCGCCGGAGTGCGAGAGGGCCGTCACCCAGATCCAGGCGGAGCAGAACCCTCCTGCACCGAAGGCGGCGATGGTCCACAGGCCGTTGCGGAGTCCCGGCCAAGCGATCAGCGCGCAGACGCCGCCCGCCGCCATCCACACGACGGTGAAGCCGGAGCACAGTCCTGCCGCAAACGCTCCTGTCATCTTGCCGAGGCCCTGGAAGCTGATGAAGACGAGTGACAAGGGAGCCCAACCAAACACAAAGGCGATGGCCAGCCCGACCAGGGCGCGTATTACGCGAATGAAAATCGCGCGCGTAAGATTCATTTTCTAGTCCAGCGTAGTATAAACCTGCCCTAATTGTAGAGCCATGACGCATAGATAGGTGCTACACTCACATCCCAGTTGGGAGAACCCCGTTGAGAAAAATTCGCCGTACCCGTTTCGGTCGCCTTCTTGGCGCTTGGTTGTTGCTTGCGCCTGCCTTGCTGTTCGCGCAGCAATACGCGATTTCAACTATCGCCGGCGGCGCGCCGCCGCCAACGCCCGTGACGGCTACGAGCGCCAGTCTTGGGAATCCGGCGGGCGTGGCCACCGACGCGGCCGGGAACGTCTATTTCGCGAGCCTCCATTGTGTATTTAAGATGGACTCAAGCGGAACCCTGACCAGAATTGCCGGGAATTCGCGGGCGGGGTTCTCCGGCGATGGCGGCGCGGCAACCAGCGCGCAGTTGTTCGGGCCCGAAGGCCTGGCGATCGACGCGTCCGGCAATCTCTTCATCGCCGATATCGTGAACCATCGCATTCGCAAGGTCTCGCCGAACGGAATCATCACCACGGTGGCGGGCACCGGCACACCTGGATATTCCGGCGACGGCGGACCGGCGGCCGGCGCGCAGTTGAACAGTCCAGGCGGCGTGACGCTGGACGCGTCCGGCAATCTCTTCATTGCCGATATCCTGAACCATCGCATTCGCCAGGTCTCGCCGAACGGAATCATCACCACAGTGGCAGGGAATGGAAAAGCTGGATTTTCCGGCGATGGTACGCCGGCGGCCGGAGCGCAGTTGAACAGTCCGGCCGGCGTAGCGGTGGACGCGTCCGGCAATCTCTTCATCGCTGATCCCGGCAACCAGCGCATTCGCAAAGTCTCTCCGGGCGGAATCATCAGCACGGTGACCGGGAATGGAACACCCGCGTATTTCGGCGACGGAGGTCCGGCGGCCGGCGGATTACTGCGGAATCCACTCGGCGTGGCGGTGGACGGGTCCGGCAATCTCTTGATCGCCGATTCCGGCAACTATTGCATTCGCAAAGTCTCGTCGAACGGAATCATCACTACGGTAGCGGGGAATGGAACAAGAGGTTATTCCGGCGACTCGTCGCGGGCGACTAACGCGCAGTTGAGTTTTCCAACCGCCATGACCGTGGACGCGTCCGGCAGCCTCTTCATCGCCGACAACGGCAACAATCGATTTCGCAAGGTCTCGCCGGCCGGGATCATCACCACGGTGGCGGGGAATGGCACGTCTGGATATTCCGGTGACGGAGGCCCGGCAACCAGCGCCCAACTGGCCGGCCCATCCGGCATGAAGGTGGACGCGACCGGCAATCTCTTCATCGCCGATATCCTGAACCATCGCATTCGCAAGATCTCGCCGAACGGAATCATCGCCACGGTGGCGGGGAATGGGACACCGGGATATTCGGGCGACGTGGGCCCGGCGACCAGCGCGCAATTGACCTTTCCATCGGGCGTGGCGTTTGACGCGTCCGGCAACCTCTTCATCGCCGATACCGGCAACAGTCGCATTCGCAAAATCTTGCCGAACGGAATCATCTTTACGGTGGCGGGCGGCGGAACCTCCGGGCTGGGCGACGGTGGACCGGCGACCATCGCGCAATTGGACCATCCCTACAGCCTGGCCTTCGACGGGTCCGGCAATCTCTTCATCGCCGATTCCGGTAACGCTCGTATTCGCAAGATCGCGCCAAATGGAACCATCACTACGGTGGCGGGCGGCGGAACCGGGCTTGGCGATGGTGGAGCGGCGACCAGCGCGCAACTGAACAACCCAATCGCCCTGGCGCTGGATGCGTCCGGCAATCTCTTCATCGTCGAATACGACAGCTTTCGCGTTCGCAGGGTCTCGCCGAATGGGATCATCACCACATTCGCGGGGAATGGGACGCTTGGATACTCCGGCGACGGGGGCCCGGCGACCAGCGCCCCACTGAACGGTCCAGCCGGCGTGGCGGTGGACTCCTCTGGCAAAGTCTTCATCGCTGACACCGCTAACAACGCCATTCGCGCGATCTCGCCGAGCGGGACTATCACCACGGTGGCGGGGAACGGGATACAGGGATACTCCGGCGACGGAGGACTCGCGACCGGCGCACAACTGTACATTCCATACGGCGTGGCGGTGGATGCTTCCGGCAAAGTCTTCATCGCCGATACCAGCAACAACGCCATTCGCGTGCTGACGCCTGTAACGATGCAGCCTCCCTCGATCAATTCCAGCGGCATCGTGGACGCCGCGGGTTACAAGCCATCCGTGTCGCCCGGCGGCATGGCCTCGGTCTACGGCGCCAACTTCGCCGCCGGCAACGCGAGCGCCGCTACACTTCCCCTCCCCACGACGCTCGGGAGCGCCTCGTTGACACTCGGGGGCAAGCAGGCGCCTCTGTTTTTTGCATCCTCCGGCCAGATGAATTTCCAGGTTCCCTGGGAGCTTGCCGGGCAAACTCAATCGGCGATGGTTGTCACGGCCTCTTCGCTTGCGAGCAGTCCGCAGACCGCCGCGATATCCGCCGTCTCGCCGGGTATCTTTACGGCAGATTCTTCGGGGAGCGGCCAGGCCATCGTCACCATCACCGCGACCGGACAGCTCGCCGCGGCGGCCACTCCCGCGCCGCGCGGACAGTACATCACGATCTACTGCAGCGGCTTGGGTGCGGTTTCGAATCAACCGGCGACCGGCGCCGCCAGCCCGGCGAGTCCCGTGGCCAATACAACGTTGGTTCCCACGGTTACGATCGGCGGGGCGGCCGCGACGAGCGTGCAGTTCTCCGGACTCACTCCAGGCTTGGTGGGGTTGTATCAGGTGAACGTGCTGGTTCCCTCGGGTGCCGCAACGGGTCAAGCCGTGCCGCTGACGCTGACCGTCAACGGCGTCACCTCGAACACAGTGACAATCGCGGTACAGTAGGGTCTTTTTTCGACAAACATTCCGAATTTTCTTGACAATGCGGACACCAGGAAGCACAATTCCTCGATTGTAGGGCTCAGGTTGGCAACAAACTAAATAATTCCGCATTTTTATCCTAAGGAGCAATGCCGGTGCAGTTTCAAGTGGCCACTTTGCATCCGCTCGTCGAAGCGTACGTCATTCATGTTCTATCGCGCGATCGAGAAATGCACCGTTTCTTGCCGGCGCCCTCCACAGCCAAGCCCGTCGAGCCTCCGGAGGCCCGCATCGTCCTGTTGGACGGCTGTTCCCTTCCGATTGACATCGGACAACTGATTCGCGCTTATCGCCATCAATGTCCCGGAAGCAAGTTTTTGGCGATGGTGGATCCTGCCATCGGCCTCGATGGCATGGTTCGCTTGTTGTACATGGGCGTGGATGGAATTGTACAGATGGGCGACGCTTTCGAGCGTGAACTACGTGCGGCGATCGAGTCCTTACACGCCGGAAAGCTCTGGGTTTCCGGTGAAGTCCTATCCTTTTATGTGAAGCAGACGAATCTTCTCGTGAACAACGAGCTGCGAACACGCCTTTCCCTGACCGCGCGGGAGGATCAAATTGTGCAGCTCATGATTCGAAGGATGTCAAACAAAGAGATCGCGTTGGCATTGGGCATAACGGAGCGTACGGTCAAGTTCCATGTCTCAAACGTGTTTCTAAAAACGGGAACGGTCAACCGCCGCGAGCTACTGGAGCGCGTGGGCGGTCCTGTGGATGTCCCCGCGCCTCTGCCTCACGTCGGCAACAGAGCTGTTCTTTCCCTGATAGCCGAACTGGAGTTGATTGGGAGAAGTAGGCGGCCTCCCCAAAGAGTGGCGGCGATACGGGGCCGACTTCCGCGCAAGCTGGAACCACTGCGGTCCGCTCGTTAAGAGCAAACCCTCCTGTACCGCTCGGGGTGAGAAACCTGTACTAAAAAAACCGGCCTCGTACAGTAGACCAAACATCCTGGGAAGCTCAGACTGTGGCCGCTGGGCGCACGCTGAAGAATCTCTTAAGGAGGACGGTATGGCTGTCATTCCGGGTTTTCCGCAAAACCTCTTGGATCTGCACCACAACTGGCACCAGGCGGGCGCGCATCCGGGACCGGGAGGGAGAGTGCATCCGTTCGGGACTGCTGGAGGCGGCTTAGAATTCCTGCAATTTCATCGCGATTACATGGCCCAAGTGATGGCTTGGTACAACGCGCTGCCGTTCGGCACGGCTCCGTACAATGTCGCGCCATTTCAGACACTGGCATCAGCCCAGGCGGCCGTCGCGGGGTGGACCTCGATCCCGAACGCGCTCAAGAATGGCGCCGTTACGGGCTGGGGCGGCGTTCAGATTGCTCAGGAGGCTCGCCTGACGACCCTCACGCCGGCGTTTGCGTCGGTTGACGACCTGGGCCAGTACATCGAGGGAGGGATTCACTCTTTCCTTCACGGCGCATCCGCAGTCGCTTTCAATGAACCCACCGTGGGAACTTTCCATTCCCCTTTAAGTACGATCTTTTATGGCATCCACGGGCTAGTGGATTTGTGGTGGAGAAACTGGGCGGCCACGCAGAAGACCCGTATCAAGGAAATCATCGATTCCAAGGGGTTCCGCAAGGAGATCAAGGAGATCCACAAGGAAGTCAAGGAAATCCACAAGGAGATTGTCAAAGAGCACAAAGAGGTGTTCTTCGAGAAACCCTTCGAAAAACCATTTAAGGAAAAAGACAAAGACCTTGTGGAAGTTGGCGGCATCCAGCACATCGGCGACCCCGCCTCTCTGACGGGAACGCCATTCGCGGATCCGGCCGGCGATCTGGAACAACGCATTCGGGACCTGGAAATCAAAGTGTCGCAGCAATCGTTCATTACGCCGCTGGAGCGCCCCATGGTGGGCGAAGCGGCCCACGCCGAAATGAAGGACAAGAAAAAGTAACCGCCGGGAGTCATTCCAGTGGTCGTAATCGTTGCGAGCGCGAGAGACCAAACCGCCCGCGATTTGGCGGGGGTGTGGAAAGTCGCGGACGCACGCGTGCTGACCCCTCTGGACCTCTCCCTTCCGGGTTGGCATTGTCGCTTTTGCACGCCTGAACCGGGGACGGCCGTTGTCGACGGCAAAACCGTGCCGGCGGAGACGATCCATGGAATTGTCACTCGACTGCCTTGGATCGCCGAGGGCGAGATCCCCCACGTCGCGGAACAAGACCGGTCTTATGTGGCTGCAGAAATGCAATCATTTCTGTTCGCGTGGCTTTCGCGCCTAGCCTGCCCCGTGCTGAACCGCCCGACACCCTCTTGCCTCTCGGGTCCAGCCTGGCGCCACGAGAAATGGATCAGCGTAGCCGGGCGGCTGGGAATCCGGGTTTGTTCCGCACAGCGGACTACCCGACCGGGTTCGCCGCCGAAATTGCATAGCGCCGCCGAAAGGGACGCTACCGGCGGCCTCGCGGAGGTCACGGTGGTGGCCGACAGGTATGTCGGGCCCGATTCTCGATTGGTCGAGCCGACGCGACAGCTCGCCGCCGCGGCCGGAGTGCGCTTTCTCACGGCCTACTATTCGAACCACGATCGAGACCCGGAGCTCGCCGGAGTGAGTCTTTGGCCGGATATCACGAATCCAGCGATTCGCGACGCCATGTTGGGCTGTCTCACTGACGAAAGCCGCGCACGATGATTCTCCTTTGGGGCATGGACGGCGATCCTCCGTTGGCCGCGGTGAGAAGCGCGCTGGATCGCCGCAATGCGCCATACTTCTATCTCGATCAGCGCGCGATTCTCGATACCGAAGTACACCTGGATGCCGGCGCGGAAATACGCGGCTATGTCCGTTGCGGAGGACAAGAACTCCGGTTCGAAGATGTCACGGCATCCTACATACGGCCTGACGACTCTCGCCAGCTTGCCGACGTTTCCGCGGCGGGACCGGAGAGTACGGCTTGGCTTCATGCGCTCAGCGTCGAAGATACGCTTCTTTCCTGGACCGAGATGACGCCGGCGCTGGTCATCAACCGGCCCAGCGCCATGGGAAGCAACTTCTCCAAGCCCTATCAGCTCGAACTGATCCGTGCACTGGGCTTCGACACGCCGGAGACTTTGGTGACCACGGTTCCGAGTGCGGCGTTGGCGTTTTGGAACGAGCATAAAGAGGTGATCTATAAATCCGTGAGCAGCGTGCGCAGTAGGGTCGCGCGGATGACGCCCCAGCACCTCGATCGGCTGAGTCACATCACCACCTGTCCTACGCAGTTTCAGAAGTACGTCTCGGGCGTCGATTACCGAGTTCACGTGGCTGGCGAATCGGTTTTTGGCTGCTCCGTGGAATCGGCCGGTGACGACTATCGCTACGCCCAAAGCGACGTGAGTCCTTGCGCTCTCCCCGATTGCGTGGCGGCGCGCGCGAAGGAGGTGGCGACGGGCCTGGGATTGATGTTGGCCGGACTCGATTTGCGCCGGACTCCGGAAGACCGCTGGATTTGTTTCGAGGTAAATCCTTCGCCCGGGTTCACCTTTTACGATCGGCTCGAAGGCGAACCCGTTGCAACGGCCATCGCTGGGCTCCTCGCAACCGCGGCTTGAAAAAACATGGCGGGCGAGGTGAACTCCAAGTATCCTTGGACGGCCATGAAATACCCCTCGCGTTTCGGTTCGTTGTGTGACGCCTCGAACGCAGTGACAATCGACGTACAGTAAGGACGAGAAGCACCCTGCCCTTTCGTACAGTCCCGTCCCAGAACATAGGTCCCTGTCCGTTTTTTGGCCCTTCGACCAACTAGGCAAGGGGCCATTCGCCTCGTACACTGCTGGGCGTTGCACGCAAGTTGATCACATCTTGCACGCAAGTACTTGCAGCACGAGGTTTGAAACATGAAGTCAGTCGCTCTCGCCGCAATCGTGTTCTTAGGGACTCTTCCTTCAGCCGGCCTCCCCGTCGTCAGTTCGATCTCCCCGAACAGCGCCGTGGCTGGAAGCCCAGGCTTCCAGATCCAGGTCGTTGGCAGCGGATTCAGCCACAAGTCGGTGGTCCAGTGGAACGGGTCGTCGCGCACCACCCTCTTTGCCGACGCGCAACACTTGAGCGCCACAATCAAGAGCATCGACCTTTTGACGGCAGGCACCGCGCGAGTCACTGTCGCAAATCAAGGCGCGGTCTCCAACGCGCTCTCCTTCAGCATCGCGCCGGCAGTTACGACTCTGCAGATCGTCACGCCATCATTGCCGTCCGGACAGCTCGGAACCGCGTACAGCGTCCCGCTCGCGGCCAGCGGCGGGCTGGCGCCGTACGTCTGGAGCATCACTTCGGGGGCGCTACCGGCCGGGCTGACCCTGTCGCCGGCGGGTGTCGTATCGGGCAACCCGGCGGTCTTCGGTACATTCACGATCGCGGTCTCGGTGCACGACTCGTCTTCCCCCCTCAACACGGCAGCCTCTTCCTACAATTTGACGATCCTCCAGGCGCCGCTGTTGCAGTTGACCACAGCCAGTCTGCCGGCGGGACAGGTCCAGCAACCATACTCGGCCACGCTCTCCGCCACGGGAGGCTACGGAGCCTACGGCTGGCTGGTTACCGGCGGCGCGCTGCCTCAAGGTCTGAACTTGAACGCGACGAGCGGCGTGCTTTCCGGAACGCCCTCGCAGTCCGGGTCATTTAGCGCGACGATCCGCGTGAACGATGCCTCGCTCCCCTACGCGCAGGTGGCATACACCACGTTCGCGATCAGCATCGCCGGCGCGACGCAGCAGCCGCCGCAACCGCCGTCGGGTAGCGAGATTTACGGCGGCTCGACCCAACTGCCCTGCCCCGCCGGCCCATCGACATTCTTTACAACGCAGAAAATCGGCAATCGGTGGTGGCTCTGCACGCCGGCGGGAAATGTGTTTTGGATGCGTAGCGTCTACGTGGTCGACGCCGACGACACCACCGATTTCAACGGCGTCAACTACAAGAGCCTGGCGATTGCCAAGTACGGCGACGGCGACCTAACCTGGGGCCCGCAGCAAAATCGCCGCCTGCAAGGTTGGGGATTCAATTCTCTGGCGGAGTACGCCAGCCTCTACACGCAAGCCACCACGACCAACAGCTCCTGGCCGGGAGGAAAGCAGCCTGTGCCGATGCCCTTCAGCGTCCTGGCGTGGCCCGGCTACTACTCGTTGATCAATTCGGGCGGGTTTGCCAATGCTCCGGTGAAGGAATTGGTCCGTTCCGTGAACACGACGTACTACCGCGGCTATCAGGGCATGTCGCCGGACGTTTGGGATCCCAATTTCAAGTCGTGGCTCGATGGATTCCTGCAGCACGAGGTCGCTGCCACGCAATGGATCAACGGACCGAACAACAGCTTCGTCATCGGATTCAACGTGGACGACGCCGACGACTTGTTCGGCTTCGGCGCCGGCCCCGACTTCACGACCATTGCCAACGGCCAGCCGGGGGGCGGTCGCGAGCAAGTGCATCTGGGCTGGATCGCGCTGGTGACCCCGCCGACGCAAACCGCCAACCAGGGTCTAAGCCAGAGCTACAGCGATACCACGGTCTACACGAAGAAGCAGTTCGCTGCCTTCCTGCAACAGCGTTACACGTCCGTCGCGGCCTTGAACGCGGCGTGGGGCGCCGAATACACCAGCCTCGGAACGAGCGGCGGATGGGGAACAGGCACGGGACTTCTTGACGAAGACGGACGGAACTCGTGGGTGCCCAGGGACTCGACGCGGCTCAACGACGCCACTGCGGCGATGCGCAAGGACCTCGACGATTTTCTCTTCCTGCACGCACAGCAGTATTTCTCCGTGATCAAGGCGTCGTTGAGCACTTACGCTCCCGGACGACTCTACCTCGGGCCCACCACGCTCGGAACCTGGGGGACGCCGGCGAGGAAACAGGTCCTGCAAGCGGCCGCCCCCTACATCGACGTGTACATGGCGCCCTCGATTCCCGCCGGTGTCGCCGACGATCAGCAGCGCATCGACTTCGTCTTTCAGAACGTGGGCGACAAACCCTGGCTGCAATGGGAGGGCTTTGCCGGGCAGCCCGATTCCTACATGGACGCCTTCCCCGCAAGCGATACCGTACAGCCGCAGAGTTCCTCGCAGGCGCAACGCGGTCAGACCTTTGTCAGCATGATCAACCTGCTGACCGGCGCCCACACGACGTCGGGCGTTTATCCCGTCGTGGGCTACAAGTGGTGGCAACTCATCGACAATCGCGGCGAGCGGATGAATTGGGGCCTGGTCACCCGCCGGGATAACGAATACGACGGCGTGGCGTCGGCCGTCAACATCAGTCTCGATCTGTTCGGTTTCAAGATCGGAGGGGAAGTCCGCAATTACGGCGACTTCATCAGCTCGGTGCGCTCCGCCAACCAGGGCGTGATGCCGTTCCTGCTCTCGAAGTCCTGGTAAAAGCGCGTATCCCCTTCGCCGGCCGGTCTCCGGAATGGGGCGGAGACCGGCCGGGCCCTACATGACGTGGGGCGCCACCTGCGTCGAGAGCAGGATGAGATCGGCCCTGCGCCGCACGCGGAACTTGCCGAGCAGATTCGACACATGGAATTTCACAGTGCGCTCGGAGATGTGCAACTGCCCGGCGATTTCCTTGTTGGAACGGTTTTCCATGAGCCCGGAATAAACTTCCTTCTCCCGCCGGCTCATATCAGGCGCGTCCACCGCGCGGCTACGAATCGCGATCTGGCTCAGGAGCGAATCCACAAAACGCGTCAGCATCTCGCGAGGAATCCAGAAGCCGCCTTTGCAAACCGCCTTGACGGCCCGCGCCAACTGCCGCGCGATCTGCGGATACGGGACCACTCCGCGCACACCCATCCGGAGGAACGGGAAACAATGCTCGTCGCCGGCATCTCCCGTGGCCAGCACGATGGGAACCTTCTCGAATCGAGCGGCGAGATTCGCCACCAAGGCATCGAGGAGAGGATTCGGAGCAGGATCGTCCACTACGTAGGCCTGGCACGCGGGGATTTTCAAGAGGCGGATATCGGATACGTGAAGCGAGTGAACGCGGATCGCTTTCGATCGCAACCCGCCCCGCGACAACACGAGTTGGAACCCGTCGAGAACGATGGGATGTGGCGACAACACACCAACGGCGACCGGTTGTGTTCGATCCTTCACCAACTTCTCGAAAGCAACGTCGTCCAAAAGGACCGATTGGCGGCCCGCACGGCCGAGAGAAAATCTCCGTAATCGCGGTCTTCCCCTCCGGTCGGAAAACCCCAGGAGTCCGCGCCCGTGGCGCGACTTGCCGCAGTGCCGTTGTATTCGTTGTCGCGGCGGGTGACGAGGCCCCAGTTCAGCAGCTCCCCGGCGTTGTCGGCGAACTGCCACCACTTGAATCCGGTGATCGGGTAAGCGCCCGCGGAGGTGCGCGTGTTCACGAGCCTCGAAACCATGTCGGAGTAGGCCTGGCCGCGCTGCGCTTGAGTGCTGTACGGCACGCTCGAAACATTGTCGGTGGGCACATCCGGAAACTGGTACATGTATGAATCGGGCTGAGCCACCAGCCCTTCCCATTCGAGCCAGGGCTTGTCGCCCAGATACTGCGCGATGAAATCGACGCGCTGCTGGTCGTCGGCAACGCCTGCGGGAATCCCTCCAGCCATGTAGACATCGATGTAGCTCGCGGCCGCCTGCAGAATCTGCCTTCGCGGCGGCGAGCCCCAAGTGCTCAGCACCGTGGGACCGAGGTAGAGCCGTCCAGGCGCGTAGGTGTTCAGAACCGACTTGGTTTGCGAGAAATATTTCTGGGCATGGTAGAGCAGGAAATCGTCCAGGTCTCGCTTGACGATCGGGTTCGCGTCGCCGAGGGCGTTGTAGTCTTTGGGCACCCACGAGTGCGTGCCGTCTTCGTCGAGAAGGCCCGTTCCCGTTCCCCATCCGCCGATCGAGCCGAAGGTGGTGTAACTCGATCCCCACGCCAGGTTCAGCGCCGTGATAGTGACGTATCTCTGCTGGAAGAAGTTGCTGAACGCCAGCTTGGTATAGACGGTGCGATCGCTGTAGGTGAGGCCGTATTCGGCGCTGCCGGCTTGCGTCGGCGGAGTGATCCAGATCAGCCAGGCGAGGTGCGGCTGTTGCTTGTCGTTCACCAGTTGGCCGTTCACGACGGTCAGGAAGTCCGTTCCGGCGCCGAAGCCCTGCAGCGTGTCGGTTTCATCCACATTGATCCCAGCCAGATAGGATTTGTTCGGACCGTTGATCCACGCTGACCCGATCTGATCGTGCTGCAAATAGCCGGCGATCCACGCCGTGTAGTTGGGATCCCAAATGTCGGGAGAATGGGCCCGGTAGCCGGTGTACACGCTCGGATTCGTCGGCCGGACCAGTTCCTTCACCGGCCCGGGCGCAGTCGCGAAACGCGCCTTGCCCCGGGACGATCACGCGATCGGC
>CAZRND010000012.1:0-29288 GCA_964601345.1 uncultured Acidobacteriota bacterium
AAGGCAAGGGTTGGGCACCCAGGGCCGCAGCAGGGGTGGGGGTGCCGATGCCGCGGATGAAGGGCAGCGGGATCAGGAAACCGAAGAGCGCCAGGCTGGGGATAGTCTGCACGACGTTGGCGAAGCCCAGCACGAATCGCTGCAAGCTCAGGCGGTGCGCCGCCGCGATCCCGAGAGGGATTCCAACGAGCGCCGCGCCGAACGTCGAGACCGCGACGAGCATCAGATGCTCGCCGGTCAGCGACAGGACTTCGCCACGATTCTGCCAAAGAAAGTCCAGCGTGTTCACGAAAGACACTCCAGGAACAACTTCGCGACGGGATGCTCGGAGCGCCGGAAGTCGCCGGGCGCGCCGCAAACGGCGAGCCCGCCATCGTCGATCAGGGCGATGCGCGTGCCGAGCAGAAAGGCCTCGCGAACATCGTGCGTGACGAAGACCACGGTCTTCTTCAGGCGGTCCATAAGAGCGCGGAACTCGCGCTGGATCTCCATGCGGGTGATGGGATCGAGCGCGCCGAAAGGCTCGTCCATCAGCAAAACCGGCGGATCGGCGGCGAGCGCGCGCGCTACGCCGACGCGCTGCCGCTGGCCTCCTGAAAGCTGATGCGGGAATCGCGCGGCAAACTCATCCGGATCGAGTCCGGCGAGCGCCAGCATCTCGCGCGTCCGCGCACGCACGCGCTCCGGAGTCCAGCCTTCGAGCGTTGGCACAAGGCCCACATTGCGCCCGACGGTGAAGTGCGGAAACAATCCCACCTCTTGGATCACATAGCCGAGACTCCGGCGGAGGCGGATCGCGTCCCATTCGCGCGCCGGGCGGCCGTCCACGCGCACTTCGCCCTCGCTCGGTTCGAGGAGCCGGTTGATGAGCTTGAGCGTGGTGGTTTTTCCCGAGCCGCTGCGCCCGAGGAGCATCAGCCGCTCGCCCGCCTGCACGTTGAGATCGAGGGCGCGAAGCAGCGCGCGTCCCGAAGGCAATCGATAGCTTACCTGGCGAAACTCGATCACGCCGATTTCCTCTTCTTCATGTGTTACATTAACTCGAATGGCAGTAGAAATCCCGGAGAAGCTCTACTTTCGCATCGGAGAGGTCAGCCGCCTGACGCGCACGCCGGAGTACGTGCTGCGTTTCTGGGAGACGCAATTCCCGTCGCTCAAACCGAAGAAAGGCTCCACCGGACAGCGCATGTTCCGGAGAAAAGAAGTGGAGTTGGTGCTGGAGATCCGCCAGTTGCTCTATCAGCAGGGCTACACCATCGAGGGCGCGCGAAAGCAACTCGCCCGTGACAGCCGCCAGAAAGCCCTGCCCTTCGGAGATTCCAATCGCCAGGCTCTCAAGAACATCGGCAGAGAGTTGCGCGAACTCGTCGAACTGCTCAAGAAATGACGCGCATCCTTCTGACCAACGACGACGGGATCGCCGCCGAAGGCCTGCACGCGCTGGAACGCTCGCTGGCGCCTCTGGCGGAAATCTATACGGTTGCCCCCAGCGAGGAGCGCAGCGCGGCGTCGCACTCCATTTCCCTGCGCAAAGGAGTGCGGTACAGCGCCGCCGGAGAGCGGCGCTGGGCCGTGGACGGAACGCCGGCCGACAGCGTCATCACCGCGCTGGCGTTGCTGAATTTCTGGCCGGACCTGGTGGTCTCGGGCATCAACCACGGCGGGAACCTGGGCAAGAACGTCCACTACTCGGGGACGGTGGCCGCGGCCGCCGAAGCCGTACTGAACGACATCCCGGCGATGGCCGTCTCGGTTTGCGGACGCGCGCCATACGATTTCGGTCCCGCGGCGAAGCTGGCCGCCGATCTGGCGGCGCGGATTCTCGAACGCAAGATCCCCGCGGGCACCCTGGTCAGCGTGAACGTGCCGAAGGACGGCATCAAAGGAGTGCGGCTCACGCGCGCGTATCGCCAACTGGCGAAGACGAACCTGGTTCCGCTCGACGGCCGCGAGGACCTGTGGTTCCACGAAGTCGTGGATTACGACACCGCGCCGGGCGATTCCGATTACACCGCGGTCCGCGCCGGATTCGCGTCGGTCTCGATGCTCGAGATTTTCCGCCCGGAGTCGGGTGAGATCAGCGACGTTCTGGGTTTGCTGCGGTAACGCCCGCTTGCCAGCGCACCAGAGGCCAGAGGACTCCCGCTCCGGTGCGCGTGCCGGCCGCGACCGTGAAGGGATAGGCATCGTAGTGCTGATCGTAGATCGCCATCCCCGTCTGGTCGGTTAAACTGACACTGACGCGGTAACTTCCCGGTCCGAGATCCAGATTGGCGATGGTTGTGCGAACCACGCCAGGTCCGTGAATCTCGGGAAGGCGGAACCCCTCCCATGAGGCGAGGGCGACGCTGATCCACAGTCCATCGTTCCGCTTGATATTGAATCCGAAATCCGGAGTTGGAATTCGTGTAGGCGCAGAGTAGTGAATCTCTACTGTGAGGGAGGCCCCGCTGTCTATCGTCTCCACGGGCTGGTCATTGGAGTCGAGCAGCATCACCTTCTCAATGGTGGCCTCGAAGGAACCCTCGCGCGACCCAAGTCCAGACGGAGTTGCGCCTTCCTTGGCGGCCTCCCCCTCGCGAGCCATGTCGAGATACCGATTGATCGAATGTTGAGGGTCACCATCTTCGACGACAGCTCCGTGATTCAGAAAGACGACGCGCCGGCAGGCCTGCTTCACGGAATAGAGGTCATGTGAAACATAGACGATGGTGCAGCCGTTTCTGGAGAGCTCCTCTATCTTGTCCAGGCAATTCACTTGAAACTCATGGTCTCCCACGGCCAGCACTTCATCCACCAGCATGATGTCGGGATCGACGTGAACCGCCACCGAGAAACCCAGACGGATGCGCATTCCCGAAGAAAAGTATTTCACCGCCGTATCGAGAAACTGCTCGACGCCCGCAAACGCTACGATCTTGTCGAACTTGGCCTGGATCTCGCGGTTCTTCAGGCCCATGATGGAGCCGTAGAGAAAGATATTCTCCCGTCCCGTGAGCTCGGGATGAATGCCGGCCCCGACGGAAATCAGCGCGCCCACCTTGCCGCGAACATGGATTTTGCCTTTTGTGCACTCCGTGATGCGACCCATCAAACGCAGCGCGGTCGTCTTTCCCGCGCCGTTCGGACCGATGATGCCGACCCGTTCGCCCTTCTGGATATCGAGATTCAGTCCCTTCAACGCCCAGAACGTGGGCCGAGGCGAATATGGCTTTATGGGGAGTCCCATCAAGCGCGACGCCCCGCGAACCACCGCTTGGCCGGCCCGGGAAACGTCTTCGCGGATGCTCCGGTAATGCGAGCCCCCGATCCGATATTGCTTCCAGACATCTTCAAAACGAATGACAGGTTCCATGAACTCTGTTCATTATAATTGCAACGCGGATCAAAAGAGAGCGAGGTACTAGCTAGTGGTACCATCAAGCGGCCATGAAGCTTCGGGTTAGAGAGTGCCTTTTCGCCTTGATCCCCTTGCTGCTGCTGCTTGCCACGGCCGAGATGGCTGTCCGCGCCTACTATTACCAAAAGCACGCATCCTATCCGGCCGGCCTCGTGCAGATCTACGAAAAGCTCCTGGCGCTAAAGGGCCCAGCGACTGCGGGAGCAAGGCATGTCGGACAGCCCTATTTCCAGGCTGACCCGGTCATTGGTTACAAATACCAGCCCGGCGTTCACGGCGAGGCCTACGTTCAGGGCAATCGGCGGCTAGACTATCGAGTAACGATTGGGACGGACGGATTCCGAATTACCAGCGCGAACCCGGAGGCGTACGCAGGAAAACCGGGAATCTGGATCTTCGGCTGCTCTTTTACCTGGGGCCTCGGCGAGAACGACGCCGAAACGTTCCCATGGCTGCTGCAACGGGACTTGCCCAACTGGCGCGTTCGCAACCTGGCCATCCAAGGGTACGGAAACTTGCCGGCCTTGCTGCTGCTCAACGATGCTGCGGCTAACGGCAAGCCAATGCCGGCAATCGCGGTCTTCGTCTACGATACCTTCCACATGGAGCGCAATGTCGGCCGACCGGCCTACCTGCTAAGCATGTCGCGCGATGAATACGGCGACGACAAGGGCATCCGCTTCGTGCGCGCGAAGATCGATCCGGAAGGCAACTTCCAGATTGAACACGTGGAGTTGAGGGAACAACTGTGGAGAAGCCAAGCCGATCCCGGTTCGGCGTACGAGATCCTGGTTACTCAAGTGATTTTCTATCGGATCTCCGAGTTTTGCAGGCAGCATGGGATCATCCCAGTGTTTGCCATCCAGACGCTGGAGAAGTCGGATCCGCTGCCTGCGTACGCTGCCGGCCTTGGGTTCCGCGTTGTCGATTTTTCGATCAACTTGGAAGAGGCCGGCGGATTCAAGTATCGCAACTTCCCGTTCGACGGTCACCCCAACAAACTGGCTCACGCGGAGTACGCAAAGCGATTGTTGCCCACGATCCAGGCATTACTCTCTACAACTCCCGCGCGAGAATAACTCTGTCTCATTTATAATCGCAACGCCATGAAAGAGAGTTACAAGAACGTTCTCGTGATGTTGGGAGCGTGTGTCTTCGCGTTCTTCCTTGCCGAGGGAGTTCTCCGAGCGCTCCCGCGTCGGATGCCCGCGCCCATCCCCGGAACCATTCTGTACGGCGGCGGCTCCCCATTTCTATACGGGATCCCCACGCGATACGAGCCCAAACCCGGGGCGATACTGCGTGTCGTTCTGGCGGACGGCGCGGAGATTCTCGAGACGCTCAACAGCGAGGGATTTCGCGGGCCCGAGTACGCGATTCCCAAGCCGGCGTCGACGTTTCGCATCCTGGCCGCCGGCGATTCCGTAGTGCAGGGATTCACCGTGGAGGAAGGGAAAACCTGGGAACGAGTGCTGGAACGATCCTGCCGAGAGAAAGCCGAACGGGCATGTGAAGTGCTGAACGCCGGCGTCGGCGGCTACGTTTCCTGGCAGGTGCTCGAGCGGTTGAAACGCCGCGGCCTGAAGTTTCAGCCTGACGTGGTCGTGCTGCTGGCCGGATGGAATGACCTCGGCTATTCTTCCCGGAAAGACTGGAAGCCCGGCATGGACCTTACGCAGCTCGAGGAAGCCTACGTTAACGAGAGTGTTCGGTCCACGCCGCGCCTGCGGGATCTGTTCTATCGCTACTCGCGGGTTGCCGCCTCCATCCGCGACTTCCGCAACGTGCGCTGGAACGCGCGTCGCATCGAGGATTTGCTGAACCGAAGCAAAGCGCCGAGCGGCATTGTCTTCAACGATGCAGCCTTGAGGTTGTACGTCGAGAACCTGGAGAAGATTCTGGGCGCGTGCCAAGAAGCACGCGCCCGGCTGGCTGTGGTACTCTTTCCGGCGCTTCCCACGCCGGCCCTGGCGGGGGATACGGAAGTTGCGCGCAAGATGCTGGTGTTCCTTGAGAATTTTCCGCTGAGCGTCCCGGACTTTCTGGACTGGCAGAGCCGCTATCTCCAGGCGATACGCGATTTCGGCGCGGCGCATCCTGAGGTCACGTTAGTCGATGCGTACGGTGCGTTCCAAAAACTCAATCGTTCGGAACGGATTGCGGCATTTACCGATCAGGTTCACCTGACTCCTCGAGGGAATGAGCTGCTGGGGACAACGGTCTTTGAAAGCCTGTTAAGATGAAATTGTGGCAAGCCCGCCCAGCCTGAGCGTCATCATAGCTACGTACGAGCGCAGCACAGTGCTCTGCCAAACGCTCGGATTGCTGCTGCGGCAGGAGCCGAAGGCCGATGAAATCCTGGTGATCGATCAGACGGCCCAACATCCGCCAGAGGTAGAGAAGTTCCTGCGAGAGAAGCACGAGGCAGGTGAGATTCGCTGGATTTCCCAGGAAACGCCCTGTCTCCCCGAGGCTTGGAACCGGGCCATCCTGGAGGCGCGCGGCGAAGTACTGCTCTTCCTCGACGACGACGTAACTTTTGAGCCGGGTTTTCTCGCCGCCCATCTGGCCAACTACACGGATCCCAACGTCGTTGGCATTAGCGGGGCCATGACGGGGGAGGGGGAGCAAATGTTCACGCCTACCGACACGCTTCCGCTGGAAGCGGCTCGCGAGCCGTTCGGCTGGATGGAAGTGCCAACCCACGTTTCGAGACGAGTACCGAAGCTGCCGATGCATTCTCTCAATCTGTCTGTCCGGCGGCACGCGGCCCTGGCTGTGGGAGGTTTTGACGAAAACTTCGGCAGGATGGCGGGGAAGGTGGATTTCGACTTCGGGTGGCGGATCGGGAAACTGTTTCCCGGCAGGACCTGGCACGATCCGAAGGCGGCGATCTTTCATATCCGTGCGCCGCGCGGAGGATGCCGGCGCGAGGAGCGCTGGCATCTTCCGGACAAGGATGAGATTTATCCAAATGTGTACTTCTTCTGCAAAAACTTCTCTCTTTGGTCTGGACGGCGCTTTCTCTGGCCGCCGATCCGCCATCGGGTCCTGAACAAGTACAACGTCACGCGGCCCTGGTGGCTGCCTGTGGCAGCGGCCCGCTTTTTGTCAGGAATGTGGAAGGGGGTCCGGCTGGCCAGCGGTCCTCCCCACGATCTCGCATGGCGCGAGAAAAACATTGGAGTAAACTGAAGTCCGTAGGGGAGCTAAACGGGAAATGACCTTGGTGAAGTCCCTGAGAAGGACTGCCGGCCGCCTCCTCCCGCAAAAGTTGAAGGAGGCCATCCAGCCGGCGATGTTCCGCCTGTCCGCGGATCTGGCCGCCACTCACGCTCAACCAGACGGTTTTGCTCAACTCAAAATAAGCTCCTTCAACGGGTTTGAGGTGGCCTACCGCCAAGGGACAGCCGATGAGAGAGTGCTGAAGGCAAGCTTCGACCGAGATATTCTCTTCGCGGAAGTTCCCGAGTATCGGCCCTCGGAGAGCGATGTCATTGTCGACGTCGGCGCTCATATCGGCACGTTTTCTCTACTCGCCGCCACGAAAGTTCCGCGGGGAACGGTCCATGCGGTAGAAGCCTGCCAGGATACCTTCAACCTGCTGCGGATCAATTCCGCCCTCAACAGGTTCGGAAACATTTCCACTCATCACCTGGCGCTTTCGGACCATCGAGGCGTCTGCAAGCTCTATTACGACTATGGCAACTGGGGACACTCCGTGGTGCATCCGTTTTCCGATCGTGGCGAGACCGTGGAGTGCCGCACATTACAGGAGTTTTTCCAGGATGCCGGCATCACGGAATGCAGCTTCCTGAAATTCAATTGTGAAGGGGCCGAATTTCCGATTCTCCTCTCTTCTCCGGCGAGCGTGTTGCAGCGGGTCCGCGTGATGTTGGTCCTCTACCATTGCGACCTGTGGGCCAAGAACACTCCGGAGGACCTGACCGCGCATCTGCGAGCCGCCGGATTCACCTGCACACTCCGTAATCAAGAGGGAAAACGCGGCTGGATCATAGCGACTCACGCTAGGACTGCCGGGTAGTGGACCTCACGCGCGCCGGTCGTGCGTATGCCAAATTCGCCATCATCCTGGCGAACACGCTGGTTCTTCTCGCAGGAATCACATTCCTCTCCTACCCTTACTACTATATCCGGGACCGGAACCGGCCGCGCCTCCCGGTGTATTCGACAATCCTGAAGCCCCGCGCCCTTCACCGCATGAGCGCGGATCAGGCTGCCTCGTTTTTCCAGTTCTTTGACCGAATGGGGGAAGCGGAGACGTATGTCTACCAGCCCTGGATCGCGTTTTCCGAGCGCGTTTTCCACTCGGAGAAACTGAATGTGGATGAGACCATACCGTTTCCAACCCGGCGAACCTGGCAGGACTCGGCGTCGATCAAGCCTTCGCTGGTGATTTGGACGTTTGGCGGCTCGACCATGTTCGGTTGGGGTGTGCCCGACAACGAAACAATTGCCAGTCATCTGGCCAAGTCCTTGACTCGCGCGCTACCCGAACGCAGCGTGCGAGTCGTGAATCACGGCCACAGCTATTTTTTTTCCTCGCAGGAGTTGGCTTTGTTTCAGACTTTGCTCCGCCGCAGAGGCCGGTGCGACTTTGCGGTGTTCCTGGACGGCCTGAACGATTCGATGGGCAATTCACTCGAGGACAACCCGGCCTTCACCGCCCGCCTGCGCGCAGCGTTTGAGAACGAACAAGCGAGGAATCCCACCGCGAGCACGACTTTCTGGATATCCCCGGAATTCCCGTTACTGAGGCTGTTGAGAGGCATCCGGCGCCGCATCGCGCCGCAACGCGAAACGAGCGCTCTTCCCTTGCCCACTTACGACGCGGTGGCCAAATACGAGTCCAACCGGACCGCGGAAGCCGCTCTGGGGACCGCGCAGGGAGTCCAAACGCTGTTCTTCTGGCAACCGGTCCCGGAAGGTCCCGATTATGCCGGAGCGCGCGCGCTTGCCGCGCGCATCCGGCAATCCACCCATTCGAACAACTTTTATTATCTCGCGGACATCTTCGATGATTCCGATCCGCAGGATGTTTATGTAGACCAGCACCACTATGGGGATACGGCCAGCGAGCGCATTGCCGGAGCCATGGCCAAGGAAATCCTGGAGCAGATTCGTCGACCCTAGCGGTCCGTCGTTGCCATCTTCAAGTCATCGATCCAGACGCTGCCGCGGATTTCCGGACTGAAACGATTGCTTGCCTGCCGCAGGATCCCGACCATCACTTGATAACAAGCGGATGGCGCGGTGAATTCCAGCTTCTCCTCCTGCCATCCGTTCGTGTCGAAGAGTTCTTTGCCCTGGACATTCACATCCGTCCCGCGGGAATCAAAGGCGCTGATCACCTGCAGCCGCGGACCGCTGCTGCTCGAGATGTGTTCGGCCCGCAGGAATCCCGTGAGGACGTAGTGCCGGCCCGGCTCTACCGGAACGACTTGGTAAAGAGGCTGGAGGTTTAGGTTTTGAGTACCGTCGAAATCAATCCGCAGGGAGCGACGGCCTCCGTGTGTCACGACGCCGTCGAATAACATGGACACACCCGAGGCCACTGGCCATCTCCAGTCAAAGCCGATCCCCAGCATCTCGTCTTCAAAACGAGGATTGAAGATCAAGTTGCCGGCCTCCGGCTCGCGGGCGGGAAGAGCGGTGCTGAGTAATTCCTTCCAGGCGCGGATCGCCGTGGCGTTGTCCTCGCGTCTCCCGGCGGGCTCTTTCCGGCTGAAGATCATCGAGTCGAGATAAGAACCGGCGAGCGCTGGATCGAACGGTCGTCCCCGTTGCACGATCCGCCGCCAGACCAGATCCGGCTCGCCCGCGTGATTGCGCAGCAGGAACTGCAGGAAACGAAAGTCCATTTCATTCGTAGCGGGGATCAGGTTGTCGAGCTGGGTTTTTGTATTCGGCGCCAGCTTCCAACTCACTTCGATGGCCAGCGTGGCGTACGTGGCCGGATCGCCCTCGATGGCGTCCCGCCAAACCGCCAATGCCTGCGGGACCGAGCCGTCCACGGCATAAGCGTTGCCGACAGCCCATGCGAGGGATGGGCTCCGCGGGTCATATTGGCGCGCGGTCTTGATCGCCTGGATTCCTTTTTCTCGGTGGCCGGTGCTCTCGTAAGCGCGAGCCAGATTCAACCAATACGCGGCCACGTGCGGATTCAGCGCGACGGCGCGCTCGAAGCTGGGGACGGCCAGCGGCGGATCGTAATTCGAAAACGAGTACAGATAGATCTCGCCGAGTTGATTGTGGTATTCGGCCACATCGGGCGTCAGCGCGATGGCCTGTTGCAGTTGGGCGGCGACGGGCTGCAGGGCATGTCCTGCGGCCATCGTGTCGCGGATCACGCGGCAACCCATTCCTGCCATGAGCGCGAAGGCCACGACCGCAACCACGAGTCGAGCGGGAAGAGACCGCAGCCACACGCCGTAGAAGACGTTGGCGTCCACCGCCGCGGGCAGCAGCACGGGCCCGTCCCCTTTGGCGAGGTATGTAACGCGCGGCTCCGGTTCGGGCATTTCCTTATCCTTTTAGCACGGACTTGACTCCGTCATAAAGCCTTCGTCCGGCGAGCGAGGCTCCGAGATGGCGCAGCACATCGGGGCGCGCGAGATAAGCAGGACGATAACGGATCGCCCGCAGAAAGCAGCGGCGCGCATCGGCATTCATTTGCGCCCCAAAATATTTTCGAGCCAGCGCAAGGTATTGCGCCCCGTAGATGCGCCCTTTGGCCCGCTGCTTGGCCGCCTCGAGCGTCGCGTCTTTCTCCGGTGTCCCGAAGATCCCGTCGAGCAGCCGGAAGGTCGAGGGCTCCTCGGTGCGATCCAGAATGATCCGCGCGTGATGGTTCGAGCCGTGCACGCGGTATTCCGCAAGGGTCTCGTGGATGTAGTAGAAGTCCGACTCGCGCGCCATGTGCAGCGTAAAGTACCAATCGGAGAAAGACAGGTTCGACGGGATCGGCAGCGCGCGGGCCCAGGCCTCGCGGCGCGCCAGCACCGTGGGCGCGCAAATGAAGTTGGTCTCGAGCAAAGCGACCAGCTCGTTTCCCAGAAAGTCCTTACCCCCATGAACTGCGTCGCAGCTCTCTGCCGTGACGCGGCCGTCGGGACCGATGATGGCGACGTCCCCGTAGACCATTCCGGCCTCGGGATGTTCCCGGAATTTCTGTAGCGTCCGTTCCAGAAAGACCGGGCGGTAGCGATCGTCGGGATCGATATGCGCCACGAACCGGCCGCGCGCGTCTTCCAGTCCTTCTTGAAACGTCACCACGTGGCCCTGGTTTCGCGCATGCGTGATCACGCGCAACCGCGGATCGGAGAACGCGCGCAGCACCTCCGGCGTGTGGTCGGTCGAAGCGTCGTCGATGGCGATGATCTCGATGTCCGCTTCGCGCTGCGCGAAGATGCTCTTCAGGCAATCGTCGAGATAGCGCCCGTAGTTGTAGCAGGGAACGACGAAGCTGACGAGCGGCGCGAGACCCGCGGGCACCTAGTTCCCTTTCTTGATGACGCGTGCCGGTACACCGAGAACCGTGGCGCCCGGCGGAACGTCGTCGAATACCGTCGATCCGGCGCCGACGGTGGCCCACTCCCCGATCGTAATGCGGTTGATCACCGTGGCCCCGGCGCCGATGTACGCTCCCTCTCCAATGGTTACGTTGCCGCAAATGACGGCGCCCGGATTCAAATTCACGAAATCTCCGATCCAGCAGTCGTGCGAGACGGAGACTTGCACGTTGAGAATGCAATGCTTGCCGATTTTGATATGCGTTGTTAAAACGCATCCGGGAGCGAGACACGTTCCTTCACAGATCTCCACCTCCGAACCCACGCTGGAGAATTCGTGCACTATGCTCCCCGCCACAAGGTTCTTCTCGCCGAGGGCTTCTATTTTTCGAACCAGGTCGCGGCGAACCCGATTTTCTCCCGTAGCGGTAATGTAGTGAAGCGGGCTGGGGGCGGCGAGATGGCGTAGCTCATCGAGTCCCCCGAGAATCTCCGATGACCCCCACGGGCCACGCGGTTTCCGATCGTCTATGTAGCCGGCGAGAGCCCAACGGGTCTGCCGGCTCAGGAACGAATCCAACTCCTTGCCGAGCCTGCCCGCGCCCACGATGACGATACGATCCTTAGGCATGAGCTAGAATATCGGCGGACGGTGACCGGAAAGCTTTTCCATCATTCCGAGAATGTCGCCGTGGCTCCGGCCGCCGATTTCTCCCAGTTCCTTCAACCACTTGGCATTGCGGTAATAAATGGATTCGGGATCGGGGATCAAGCCGGTGATGATCGCCTCCACCATGCCCAGCGCTCCGATGGCGACGGACAGCAGAGGAACAAAACCCGCTTCTTTCATGCGAGACGCGGACACGCGATAGTCGCGGCGGTCCGGCTCGGGAAGATCCAGATGGCTCACCTGCAGCCGCGGATTGATCGCCTGGAAGAGCGCGGCCACGTCCGTCACGCGAAGGTTCTCGTGGGCGATGTTGTAGCAGGAGTAGGAGTGTTCTTGCGCTTCCGCAAAATGCACGAATGCCCGCGCGCAGTCGTTCACATGCAGGTACGGACGCCACTGGTTCCCGGAGCCAAAGACTTTGATCACGTTGTAGAGCGTGCTATGGAGGCTGAAGATATTTACGACCAGGTCAAACCGCATGCGAGGCGAGTATCCGTAGAGCGTCCCATTGCGTAGCGAGACCGGCGACCATGCCGGGCCAGCCAGATCGCGCAGAGCTTTCTCCGCCTGCACTTTGGAGGCGGCGTAGGCGGTGAGCGGATCGAGCGCGGCATCTTCGTCCAGCTCGCCCGGCGCCTCTCCATAAACGGAACAGGACGAGGAGAAGACGAATCGGATGCCCTTGGCCTTGGCGGCCTCGGCCAGCGACACCGTGCCTTGAAAATTCACCTGCCGCGTAAGATCGGGATTCAGCTCGGCGGACGGATCGTTGGAAATCGCCGCCAGGTGAATGATGCAATCGCATCCTGCCAGCAACTCGTCTCGAAAGCGCCCATCGGTGGCGACGCGGCCGATGTCCTCGCGGATCAACTCCACCGCGGGACGGAAGGCGCGCAAATGTCCGAGGCCGAAGTAGCCGAGGTCGATGACCTTCACGGCGTGCCCGCGTGCCAGCAACTTGGGGATGAGGACGGTGCCCAGATATCCGGCGCCACCCGTCACCAGGATGTTCATCCCAGCCTCGCTTGCGCGGCTTGGAGCGCGTCGGCGACGTAATCCATCTCCTCGCAGGTCATCGCCGTGAAGAAGGGAAGCGTAATCACCCGAGCGGCCAGATCCTCGGTGCGCGGCATCGGGCGGTCCGCAAAGCGGCGGAAGAACGCCTGCTGGTGGACCGGCGGATGGAAATAGGCGCGCGTTTCGACGCCCCGCGCCTTCAGGTCGGTCATCACCGCGTCGCGGCAGGCCGCTTTGCCCGCCGGCATCAGCACGGTGAAATCCTTGAAGGTGTGAACCACGCCTTCCGGCCAGGGGAACGTCTGGAAGGCGGTGCGCTCTCTGATACGCTCGAGATAGTAACGAGCCTTTTTCTGCCGCGTCTCCATCAGCTCGCCCATGCGCCTCAGATTGGCCAGACCGATGATGGCGTGGAACTCGCTCATCTTGCCGTTCAGGCCGGGCCAATGGGCGTCGTAGTTCGCTTCGATGCCGTAGCCGCGCATCTTGCGGACGCGCTCGATCACCTCCGGGTTGCGGCTTGCCACCAGGCCGCCCTCCACGGTGACGAGAATCTTTGTAACCGATAGCGAAAACACCTCGGCGTCGCCGAAGACGCCGACGCGGCTGCCGTTGACCGCCGATCCGAATGCATGCGCCGCGTCGTACATCACCGGGATATGGCGTCCACAGCGGCGCGACGCGTCGGCCACGACGCGCTCGATCTCCGCCGTTCGGCAAGGCAATCCATAGATGTGCACCGGGATCACCGCGCCGACATCGTCATGCTGCGCGAGAAGCTGTTCCAAGTCCGACGGGGAAAGCGTCAGGTCGTCTTGGCACTCGGCAAAAAGCGGAACACCGCCGGCATAGAGAACGGCCTGTCCGGTGGCCATGAAGGTGAAACTCGGGAAAATCACTTTGCGGCCTTTCTCCAGGCCGAGGGCTTGGAGCGTGAGCAGCAATCCCATGGTTCCCGAAGAGGTGGTCGCTACCGGCGAGCCCAGATACTCGCCGGCCGCGGTCTCGAATTGGTTTACGTACTTGCCGAAGTTGGTGATTTTTCCGTTCCGGAGGATTTCCCGAAACCCGGCTTCAATCTCTTCGATCGGCGGCAGGTCGGGCTTGATCAACGGGATTTCAACCATCGGCATTATTATACAGGCTCAGACAACTCCCTTGGCGTGCAGCAGCCGCTTCACATCGCGCACGCAAGTCAGGCCCAGAATGTCGTCGGAACTGAACGAGACGCCGAACTCGCGCTCCAGGGCGAGAACCAACTTGATGTGATTCAGGGAGTCCCACTCGGGAATGTCCTGGGCAGCCGTTTCGTCCTTCAGTTCCAGGCCGGCATCGTCAAAGATGTCTCGAAACACTGAGCTAATGCGCTCGTTCATGGACCTCCGTTTTCCACCGTGTGCGAATCAACCCACGAGACTTCACTTCTCCATCGAGAGGCAGCACCCACTCCGACTCGCCCGTCTCGGATTTCTTGAGAAGTCGAAAACCGAGTTGCCCGTAGAGATCCTGGACGGGCGCATTCTTCCGGCTCGGCAGGAACAGGCCCTTGATTTGGCGGAGTCCCCTGGACTTTGCCAAGGCAGCGACCTGGAACAATACTTCATCCTCCAGCGCGCGGCCCATGACCCGGCAACTCATGAGCCACGTGTCGACCTCGAGCGTCTCCCCGGCGAGGCGGCCGATGAAGACGGCGACGAGCCCGTGATCTCCATAACGGTCGCGCAATCGCGCCCAAACAGCAAGAAACGCGGGGGAAGACGCCACGGACCGGACTTGCTCGAGCGTGTAACGGCGCGTGGTGAGATTGAACTGATTCGTCTTGTTGATGAGTTGCGCGATGCGGGGCAGGTTCTCCTCATCGAACGGTCCCATCTCTGCCGCCATCTCCAGCCCGGCAAGAAAGCCTTCCAGAGACTCCGTTTGCCCGCGCTCCGTTGGGTTCACGCTCTGCGCATAGGCAACGGTGCGTTGCGTGTCCTCGGCTGACAGAGAGATCGCGGGAAAGTAATGATGCCGGTGCAGTGACGCGATGCGCAAGGCCGGCTCCCGCGGCAGTTCCGGTACGGCGACGTCAGGCATCTCCCGCCTCACCGCCGCTCGCTCGACAGGATTGTCGTCCACAAACACAAGAGCATCGGGGCTCAGGTTCAGAGTCGACGCGATCTGCCTCAGGTTGGCGGCTTTGGGCTGCCAGTTGGCGACAAAGGCGGCAAAATCGCTGCGCTTGAGAACCATCTCCACGCGGTTCTCGAAGGGCGCCAGGGCGTCCTCAGGGTTGTTCTTGGTGCAGGCCGCCAGCAGAATCCCGCGCCGGCCGAGCCAGGAGCAGTACTGCTGAAACGCCAGATAGCTTTCTCCGGCCGGGTCGCCGGCGCCGATCTTGAGTTGCATCCATCCGTCCTCTCCGGCGACTCCTCCCCAGACCGTATCGTCCAGGTCCAACACGAGACATTTCCGCGCCAGACCGGTGACGGCGCGCACATGCGCCAGGTAACGCTCGGCGAGCATGGGCAATGCGTCCACCGCGGGATGTTGTTTCGCAACGGCCCAAATACTTGGGTCGTGCCAGCGTTCCTTGGAGTACTCTCCTGAAACCTGATCAAAATCGAGGATGGAAACGGACGCCGGCGCTTCCCGAACCATGCGCAGATTCAATTCTCGAAGGACGCCATCGCGGCACTCCGGCAGGCGCTGGCTGAGCTCTCCATAGGGACTGAGCGCGGGAACATCGAAGTTGTTCTGGATGACGTGGCAAGCAAAGCGGGAAACGCATTGCTCCCAAGTCGACCGCAATCCCTTCAGAAGCTCCTCAACGGAGGGCCGGTTCTCGGTATATTCCTCTATCCCGGCATCCCGATAACTCGTCGAGAGGATGACGATTTCCGGAGCGAAGCGGGCCAGTCCGCTGCCAGGATCAAGAATCTCCTGGCGGTATTGGCCGTGCGAGCCCTCGTAGATTTGCGGCTCGATGCCGTCGCGGTAGCAGAGCAGCTCGATCAGCGGCGCCAGCAGCGCGGTTGTACTGCTGCCCAGAACGGCGATCCGGAGGATGCGCTTGGCCGGCGGGCGGTAATGCTTCAGAATTCTCCGCAGCAGCCGCGAGCCCTTGTCCATGGAGCGATAACTCGGGAACTCGCGGAGGGACTCTGAGAGAGCGGTAAAGGCATCGCCGTAACGGCCTTGCTCCATCAGGCATCGAGTCTCGAAGTTCTTGTTTTCGCACCAGTCGCCGATTCCGCCTGACGAGAGGCGCGAAAAAGCGGATTGTGCCCGGGCATATTGTTTGTCCTCCCAAAGAAACTGCGCTTCCAGCCAAAGACAGTAGTCGTGAGCCGCGACGCTGGAGCCTGCATCCGGCGTCACTCGAGTCGAGCCGATCCATTCCTTGAGCGAGCGCGCGTCGTCCAAGCGAAAAGCAGGAAGGTAGGACAGGATGCGGGCCACGCTCTCCGCTGTCGGAGGCCCTATTTCCCCTTTCAAGATCGCCGCAAGGTTCTCACTCATGCCGCACCGCGGCCTGCGCCTTGCAACGAAGGACCACCTCTCCGTCGTTCTTCCGGACTTCCACCTTGATCACCACGACCTTCAGGGCGTCGTTTTTTTCCACGATGGATCCCCGAACCTGCAGGCTATCTCCCGGATAGACTGGGCCCGTGAAGTCCAGAGTCTGAGACAGGCAAAAGCCGCGGCGGCCCGGCAAGTGCATTCCCAGGAATCGCGAAACGACACTCGCCGTCAGTAGGCCGTGGAGAATGGGCTGCCGATAAGGAGTCTGGGAGGCGTAGGCCTCTTCTGTGTGCAACGGGCTGCAATCACCCGAGATTCTGGCGAAGTCCGACAAATCCTGGGAAGAGAAGACATGCTCGAAGGAAGCTTCCAGCCCAATGGTCAGGTCCTCCCAACGCCGGTCTCTGGAAATCTCCCTCGCCATCCGATGGAGACATTATACTCGCCTGCCGTCGAGGTCCTTTGATATACTCCGGGCCGAGCCGCACGCCGGCCGACCCATGCAGTTTCCAACTCACATTCCCTCGCATCAGACGGCCAGCGATCGCAAGTACTACGAGCAGATGCAAGCCTTCTTCCGGAATGCCGCCGGTACCGACCTGGACAAGGTCAAGACATTCTCCAAGTTTGTGTCGCCCGCCGATATTGGCCGGTTCCTGGCCAAGGCAAAGATATTCGAACAGATTCTGGGGGTTCACGGCGCCATCATCGAAGGCGGAGTGTTTTTAGGCGGAGGTTTGATGACCTGGGCCCAACTCAGCGCCGTGCTCGAACCTCTGAATCACGTGAGGCGGATCATTGGATTCGATTCCTTTACCGGATTTCCCGGTGTGGACAAGAAAGACACGAACGCCGACAATCGGGACCTTGCGTTCGCCGGGGGGTACTCCGCGCCCGTCTACGATGAGATCGTCGAATGTTTGCGACTATTCGACCTGGTCCGGCCGATCGGCCATATTGCGCGAGTCGAGTTAGAGAAGGGCGACGTCATGACGACGTTCCCAGCCTTCGTTGAAAAGAATCCTCACCTGATCGTCTCCCTGTTGTATCTGGACTTCGATCTCTACGAGCCGACAAAACTGGCGATTGAGACCTTTCTCCCTCGAATGCCAAAAGGCGCCATCCTTGCATTTGACGAATTGGGACAAAAGCACTGGCCTGGCGAAACCCTGGCGCTGGCGGACTCCCTGGGCGTGCGTAACGTTCGGATCCAGCGGTTTCCGTTCCAACCGCAGATTTCCTACGTTGTGCTGGACTGAACTGGAATTGCAAATTTTCATCCCGGCGGTGTACAAGAGACAGATGCGTCTGACCCGGTCCATCCTGCCTCTGTGTCTGGCCGTTTCCGCTTCGGCGCAATTCGTGAGCGGGCCCTACGTTCCCATCGTCACCACGACCAGCGCAACGGTGATGTGGGTGGGACAAGCCTCGGCGATTCGCTGGGGCGCCAATCCCAGCGCCTTGAACTCCGAAGTGCCGGTGCTCAAGCCCAACCAAGTGACGCTCACCGGACTCCAGCCGGCTACAACCTATCACTACGAAGTTCCCGGAGCCGGACGCGGCAGTTTTACCACGCCTCCCGCGAAGGACGGCGAATTCACCTTCGCGGTTTACGGCGATACGCGCACGCGCCCCGATGTGCATCGCAAAATGGCGGCGTTGATCGCCGCCGCGAAACCCACTTTCGTGGTCCACACCGGCGACCAGGTCGCGGACGGCCGCGATGCCGCGCTCTGGACCACTTTCTTCGACATCACCAAAGAGATGCTGCGCGCCGCGCCTTTCTTCGCCGTGCTCGGGAATCACGAGCGCAACACGAAGCTCTGGTACGAGTTTTTCGACAAGACGGCCGGATACTATTCCTTCGATTGGGGGCGCATCCACTGGACCATGCTGAATTCCGACGTCGCCAACGTCGCATCGAGCAACGAAGCGCGCGAGGCTTTTTGGAATGAAGAGACGGCCTGGATGGAGAAGGACCTCGCCGCGCATCAGGACGCCGAATATCGCTTCGTGGTCTTTCATCATCCGCCTTACACGGCGATGACCAGCCGCCACGAGTCGGCCGCCAAGATCGCCCAGCGCATGGTTCCGCTCTTCCAGAAACACAAAGTAACGATCTTCTTCGGCGGGCACGACCACAACTACCAGCGGCACGTCGAGGCCGGCATCCAGTACGTGGTCACCGGGGGCGGCGGCGCTCCGCTCTACGAAGTGGATGGTCCCTTACCCATCACCGTGAAGGCCGAGAAAATCGAGAACTATGTCTTTGCAAAAGCGGATGCTTCGGGCATCCGCTTCGAGGCGCGCGCTATCGACGGACGCATCCTCGATACGTTCGAGGTTGCCGCGAAGAAGAAACCCTGAAACTTTCCCCTGGAACGTTCGTACCTCTAGATATGCAGAACATCACGCGCGCATTTCTTCCCTTGATCTTCGTGGCCGTTGCCGCCTTTGCGCAGGAGCGCGTTGAATTTGAAGTCGCTTCCATCCGGCCCTCCGCGCCGCCCAGCGCGGCGGACCGGGCCGACGTGGGCGTGCACATCGATGGCGCGATGGTCCGGATCTCGTACCTGACCCTAAAGGACTACATCCGCATCGCGTACGACCTGAAGCTCTATCAGATTCAAGGACCGGAATGGATCGGGATGGACCATTTCGACATCAACGCCAAGGTCCCCGACGGCGCGAAACGCAACCAGTTCCGCGAAATGTTGCAGAGTCTCCTCGTCGACCGCTTTCAGCTCAAGACCCACCGCGACAGCAAGGAGTTTCTCGTCTACGCGCTGGTGGCCGGCAAGAACGGTCCGAAGCTCAAGGAGTCGGCCGAGCCCGCCGAGGCTCCAGGCGCCGGCGACGCGCCGGTCAACGTCACAGCCAGCGGAGGCCGGGGCGGAGTGTCGGTGAATCTCGCCAACGGCGGCCGCTTCAGCTTTGCGAACAACCGCCTGGAGGCGACCAAGATCGATATGCCCGGATTTGCCGAAAGTCTGGCGCGCTTTGTCGATCGGCCCATCGTCGACCTGACCGGTCTGAAGGGCAATTACGATTTTGGCTTCAACCTGGCGCCGGAGGATTACCAAACCATGCTGTTGCGATCGGCGATCAATGCCGGCGTCAATCTGCCGCCGGAGGCGCGGGCCTTTGCCGAGAACGGCTCGAGCGAGACGCTCTTTTCGGCCATTGAGTCGCTGGGATTGAAGCTCGACCGCCGGAAAGCTCCGCTCGAAGTGCTGGTGGTGGATTCCGCGACGAAGACGCCCACGTCCAACTAGCGCAAGTATCCCAGCAGGTCTTGATGCATGGCCCGGAACTGGTCGATGAGATTCGCGGCCAGTTGGCGGTCGGCGATCAACGGATTCGACGCCAGGGCCTGCTCGGCTTGTAGGGCCGAGCCGGTCATCGCCGCGCGGATCGTCAGTCGCTCGTAATGCTTCACCACGTGCAGCATCCCGGAAACGGATTGCGGCGGACGTCCGGTGGCGAGCGGCATCGCGCCGTTGCGGCCGACCACACACGGAACTTCCACGACGTCCTGGTCCTCGAGCGTCTCGATGGCGCCCTGGTTCGGCACGTCCACGGGAATGATCGCGCGCGTATCCCCGTGGATCGCGGTCATCACCGCGAGCGCGATACGCTCGTATCCGGCCGAGCTTTCGGAGTGTTGCTCGGACGATTCCGACGAGGTCTCGCTCGCCATGTACGATCCGCTGCGTCGGGCGAGGTAGCGATCGTAAGTCGCGAGAGGATTCGGCGAACCCGCCAGTTCTTTCCAGAACGCGGCGTTCATCTCCTCGATCGCTTCGGCGCGCGATTGTCCCGCGGCTTTCAGATTCGCCACCGCGATCTCCGGCGTGTAGTAGTAGAAAAGATATTCCGAGGGGAAGACGCCCAGGCTCTGCACCTGCTCCAGGCTGAAGAGCGGATGCCGGTAAATATGCGCGAAACGCTCGGGGCTCTTCAGCAGATCGGGGAGGCAATCGACGCCCTCGTGCAGCACGCGTTTGACCCAGCCCAAATGGTTCAGTCCGAAATAATCGAAATGCAGCGAAGCGGCCGGCTTCCCGATGCCGCGAGCCAGGCCCTCGAAGAGCTCGATCGGCGTGTCGCAGACGCCGACGATGCGCGAGTTGGCCATCTTGCGGACCGCCTCGGTGACAATGCCGACCGGATTGGTGAAGTTGATGATCCAGGCCGCGGGCGCGTACTGCGCGGCGTCTTCGCCGATGCGCATCATCGGCCGGATGGTGCGCATGGCTTTCGCAAATCCAGCCGCGCCGACCGTTTCCTGCCCGAGCAGACCGCGCTCGAGCAGCATGCGCTCGTCGGCCGCGCGCGCCGCCATCCCGCCCGCGCGGATGCTGGTGATAATGAATGTTGCGCCGTCGAAGGCTTCTTCAAGCGAAGATGGGAACGAGACGCGGAAAGGATGGCCGGCCGCCTCGACCATTGCGCGGCAGACCGGGCCGAGTAGCGCGATTTTATCCTCGGCCGGATCGAAGAGAGCGACTTCCGCGGCGGGCAGCTCGCCGTGCCGGCCGATCATTCCCTTCAGCAATAGAGGAGCGCGGACCCCGCCGCCGCCCACGACCGCGATCTTCATAGACCGGCGTTGAGTTTATCAGAACAGGTTCATCTGCGAAGCGCCAAGTTCCTCCACCGGATAGGGCGCGGGACCCTCCGGCAATCCGTATTTCTCGCGGAAGCGGCGAATCACCATCCGCAGCGGACGCCGGTAGCCTTCGTTCAAATACGCGCCGCGCTCGTAGCGTTCCCGGTAGGTGTCGACGAGACTGGGAAATTCCCTCTCCAGAAACGGCATGAACAGCTTTTCCGAGCACGGCTTTAGAAAGAGCGGGCTCACCATGAGGTAGCGCCCGCCGTTCTGCGACGTGGCCTGGAAGAGCGCTTCGAGGTCGCTCGGATGATCGTTGATTCCCGGCAAGAGCGGCGCGGCGAATACACCCGCCTCGATCCCCGCGTCCGTAAGCTTGCGCACGGCCTGCATGCGCAGATCGGGACGCGGAGCACGCGGCTCGAGCAACTGCGCCAGGCTGGGTTTCAGGGTCGTAATGCTGACATTCACGTGCACGCGACTCCGTGAGGCGATCTTTTTGAGCAGCTCGATGTCGCGCGTGACCAGGTCGGACTTCGTGGTGATCGAAAGCCGCAACCCGTCGGCCTCGGCGAGGACCTCCAGCATTTGGCGTGTCACGCGAAAGCGCCGCTCGGCCGGTTGATAAGGATCTGTTGCCGTCCCGATCGCGATCATCTCGGAGCGCAGCCGCAGGCCCATCTTCGCCACTTCGCGCCGCAGGAGTTTGGCGGCGTCCTGCTTGGCGTAGATTTTTTCCTCGAAAGCACGTCCGTCGAGTTCCATGAATTCGTGGGTGTAGCGCGCGTAGCAGTAATGGCATCCGAATTCGCATCCCCGATACGGATTGATGGTCCAGGTGAAGGGCAGGCGCGGGTTACTGCACCGGTTGAGGATGCTCCTGGTCTCGAGGCCGAGATACTCGGTCCGCGATTTCGCTTCGAGCGAAGGCGCTTCGGCCGCCAATCGAGCTATTCCAACCAAGGCCACGACATATATTCGCTTTGTATTCGCTACATGTCAAGTGGCTTCTCCGACTGTGCTAACATCCCCTGCAAGGAGAGGGCGCAATGCCGGAAGATTCCGACGCTACCGTGAGCCGCGTCGATGTTCCCGTACGCAGAATCGGTCATTACGAAGTTCTGGGGAAACTGGGCGCCGGCGGCATGGGTGTCGTCTTTAAGGCGCGTGACACGAAGCTCGATCGCCTCGTCGCGCTAAAGCTTTTGCCGGTAACGCTGGAATCCGATCCAAAGGCCAAGGACCGCTTGTTGCGCGAGGCGCGCGCCGCCGCGAAACTGGACCATGCGAATATTTGCAGTGTCTACAGCGTCGAGGAGACCGAGCAAGGCCTGTGCATCGTCATGCAGTATCTCGAAGGCCAATCGCTCAAGGAGATCATCGAGAAAGGCCCGTGCCCGTTCGATTCTTTTTACTCCGTTGCAACGCAGGTGACCGCGGGCCTCGAGGAAGCGCATTCGAAAGGCATCCTGCACCGCGATATCAAGCCCGGCAACATCATGCTGCTTCCGGACGGCCGCGCGAAGCTGGTGGACTTTGGCCTCGCCGCCTCGTCCGCCGCGGAAGCGACGCTGAGCGCGGGGGCGGCGGGCACGCCGGCGTACATGGCCCCGGAGGTTCTGGGCGGGCAGCGCGGCGACGAGCGGAGCGACCTGTTCTCGGTTGGCGTGCTGTTCTATGAAATGATCACGGGGAAGTCGCCGTTTCCCCGCGAGAGCTCGGCGTCAGTGATCAGCGCCATCCTGAACAAAGAAGCTCCGCCGATGGAGGCGACCCGCACCGGCCTGCCGCCGGGGCTCGAGCAGGTGGTGAAGCGCCTGCTGGTGAAGGATCCGCAGAAGCGTTACGCGTCAGCTCGCGAGTTGCTCGAGAATCTGGAAAAACTGCGCGATGGCGGCGCGAAGTCTCCGTCGGCGCCGCCGCCGAATCGAACAAATACATGGATCGGAGTGGCCGCGGCTCTGATCCTGGTCGCGGGAATCGCCGCGTTGCGCCCGTGGTCGCGTACGGCAACCAGTCCACCGCCGGCCGCGTCCCCGGCACCCGCAAAGCAAGCGCCGACGCCTCCCGCCGCTGGGGGCAAGCCGTCCGTTGCTGCCTTGCCCTTCACCAGCGCTCAAAAGGATCCTAAGTGGGCGCAATTCGAGCAGGGTCTGGCTGACGGCTTCGCCGATTCATTCGCGCGCGACGGACGCTTCCGCGTGGTCGAGCGCAGCCAGCTCGATAAAGCGATGACTGAGCTCAAGCTCAACGCTTCGGGAGCGGTCGATCCGGCCACGGCGCAGCAGGTCGGCAAGCTGATTGGGGCCAAGTACCTAGTCGTTGGAAGCTTCCAGATTTTCGAAGGCGTCATGCGCCTGAGTGCGCGGATGATTCGCGTCGAGACCGGCGAGATCGTCCATGCGCAGACGCTCTCCGGCCCGACCAAGGAAGCGCTCAAGCTATCCGATAACGCCGCTCAGGAGTTTCTGCGCACGGTAAAGGAGAACTAGCCCATGCGTTGGCGCGGCCTTACTCTCGTTCTGATTGGCGCGTCCCTCTGCGCCGCGGCCCCCAAGGACAAAGCCCGGCGCATCGCCGTTCTCGAATTCCAAAACGTCACGCAAAACAAAACGCTCGACTGGATGGGCACGGGAATCAAGGAAGAGCTCACCAGCCAGCTTGGCCAGATTCCCGATCTGGTGATCGTCGAGCGCGCCCGGCTCGGCGACGCTCTCAAGGAATTGAATTTCAACCGCTCGCAATATGTCGATCCCGCCGCCGCGCAAAAGATGGGCAAGATGCTCGGCGCGCAGTCGGTGGTCGTGGGCAGCTACCAGAAGTTCGAGGAGACCATGCGCATCCATGCGCGCGTGGTAGACGTCGAAACCGGCGAAGTTAAGTCGCCCATCCGCGTGGACGGTCCTTACAAGAATTTCCTGGACCTTGAGAACGAAGTCGCCAAGAAGCTTGTCGCCGAGATGAAGGGCTCGCTCAGCGATTCGGACCGCAAGCAACTGGAGACCGCGCCCACGAGCAATCTCGACGCGCATCGCGTCTTTTCCGACGGCGTCTACTTCCTGCGCAACGATCTGGTGGACGACGCGCTCGCGCAATTCGACAAAGCCGTGGCCGCGGACCCGAACTACGGCGAAGCGTGGTTCTACAAGGGTCTGGCGCTCGAGAAGAAGCAGAAGTGGGACGACGCCGTCGCGGCGCTCAAGCGAGCGCTGCCACGCAGCCAGAGCGTGCGCTACGACAAGTGGACCTGGCGGCCGCCCTTCGATCCGGCAGCCACCTATCACGGCCGACTCAATCTCACCAATCAGCAAGACTGGCTCGATGCCGGACAAGCGCGGCCCACGAGTCGAGTCTCATTTGTCGAGAGAAGCGGGAAGCAGGTCATCGTCCACTATGTGGACCTCGAGCGCAAGAATGCGGACCGTTTCGTGATTGACGACCCCGGCCTCAATTTTGGCGCGTCACTGAGCAACGGATCCAGGATGGTTTTGTTTTCGCCGCCCGCGTCGTTCGTACTCCTGGAAACCGATACCCGGCGAACGTGGCGGCGAACAGAGAAGGGACTCGTCCTGCCCGGCCTCTTCGATCGACTAATGGTGATGATTGATCCGGGGTCTCGAAAGATCTCGGCCTTGGACCCCGAGACCGGCGCGGAACGCTGGCAGCTTCAAGTGACAGCGAACATGACCGATCTGGTGGGGGCGAATCCGTTTACGACCATGTTTTATGATCCCGCGAAGTCGCTGATCCTGCTCCAGGGAGCTCCGGGGCAGCTCGAGGCGATCCGCACGGATACGGGTGCGGTGGTCTGGTCGGCCTCTCTGGCGGGGAGGAACGCAGCCCTGCTGGCCCGCGACGGCCTGGTTGTGGCGCTCCCGCCGGAGGGACGAGCGTCCGCGTTCGCACTGGAAACCGGCCGGCCCATCGCCCTCCCCGAGCTGGAAGCGGGTACCGCGCGGCGCGACATCACGGGATTGCTGGCGATGTTCGGCAACGTCCTGTGGTCGCCCTCACTCTTGCGCGACCGCGTTCTTTACCTGTGGACGAAGGATAAGGCTCTCGCGGCCGTGGACCTGAAACCGGAGACTAAGACCGAGTTGCGCATGCTTTGGCGTTTACCGATGGAGAATGCCCCGCGCAGCATCGTCGCCGAGGGAAACGGTCTTTTCGTTTCCACCGACGCGGGCGAGATTTTTTCCTTCGACGCGGCGACCGGCAAGCAACGCGGCCTCTTTCGGCCGGCGGACCAGGCCTTGACGATCGCCGGAGTCGGCCAGGGAATTCTGCTCGCCGGCTCCGCCGACGCCGTCTATGGCGTCGACGCCGCCACGGGGCGCAAGAAATGGGACTATCCCAACCGCTCGGCGGCCAAGGATCTCCACTTATTTCAGGGTGCGGCGGTCTTTCAGAGCGGCGCGCACGAAATCACTTGTCTCGACGCGCAGACGGGCTCTCCCGTCTGGCGTCACACGGGAAATGGATCTCCGCAAATTCACTTTGCGGCCGATCGCCTCTTCGTGAGCGATGACGATCGCGTTCTCGAGTATGAGCCGGCGCGGCAAGCGGTCACCGGCATCGCGGACAAAGAAGTGTATACGGAACTCGCGCGAACCGTTCTCCTGCAAGGGGACGCTAAAGGGGCCCAAGTGTACGCGCGCAAGGTTTTGGAAGAACTCGATCCGAACTACGCTCCGGCCCGCCTGGTCGAGTCGCGCATCCTCAAGGCGCAGGCGGATTCCTCCGGAGCCGGGCGCGACCTCGCTGCTTTCCTCCTGCTCGAAGGCTCGGGTTCTCAGGCGGGCCGCGAAGCGCTGGCGGAATTACAGAAAGAACACGCGCTCCTCTGGCAAGCCAACGTCCCTCCTCCCGTCGGAGTCCCGTTTGAGCTGCAGGGAAAAATCGTAAGCATGCAGGGCGCAACGGGAGAGGATTTGTGGCTGGCCGCTTATGATTCTTCCGGCGCATCGTGGCGGCATCCAGGACAGCGCTTCTTGCAGGCGACCCCCGATTATGAAGGTCGTCGCGTCCTCTATGCGACCGGGCGCCAGCAGAATCCTCGAGTGATCGACGTCTTTCAAGTGGCGGTCGAAAACGGCGCGCGCAAGAAAGTGGCGACAGTGACTCTGTCGCAAGGCGTGAACTCCGCGCGGGTGGCCTATGCCGCCGGCAAGGTTTACGTGGGTGCCGCCACCGGAAGCATCCTAGAGCAAAAGCCGGTCGGCGAGTTTGTCGCGATCGACGTCGCTGCGGGAAAAACCCTGTGGCAAAAGGCTCGCGACCTGCCCGCGATCATCGAGGGGGCCGCGGTTGGCTTTTTCTACGCGCGCAACAACTCGGTTGTCTATTCGATGAACAACGATCTTTGGCTCCTCAGCGCGACAGACGGGACGGAATTGGCCCATCAGACCGAGGCTGCGGGCTTCAACGCCAACAACCGGAGTTACCGCCAGGAAGATCCCGCTTTCTCGGTTCCCGGTCATACCAAGGACTTGTTTTATTACGCGACGGGCGCGCGCGAAATTGTCGCCTACGATCTAGCGCAGAAAGCGGTTCGCTGGCGGGCGAAGGTTCCCGCCCAGGTCGCGGTCACTTCCATCAGTCCGGACCTGTTTCGAAACGGGGTTACCTTAGGCTTTGGTAGTGGATCTCTCGTAGCCCTGCGGGTTCCAACGTCGGCAAACGGAGACATGGAGCTCATTTGGAAGAGCGAGCCCGCCGCTGGCAAGAGATACCGGGAGTTCCAGGCGCCCGGCGCCAAGCTCATCGCTCGACGCTCCGACAATGTTCTTGTGGAGATCGATCCCGCCACAGGCAAGCCGCTGAAGGAATATCCGCTGCTCTGGGAGCCCGAAAACCTTCAGGCCCGGGTCGTTCAAGATGCCGTTTACGTGTTCACCGCGGACGGGACTGCGTACGCCGTCCGACTCAACAAGTAGGTCTGACGATGGCAGGAAAGAAACCAGACAAAGTCGTTCAACTGATCGCCGATACGCTCGATGCCGCGAAGGTGAAGGAAGCGACCGTCCAGGGCGGTCCGGTCGCCGTGCCGCTCGATCGCGCCGCAGCGCTCTGGCTCATCCCCTGGATTTGCGAGCCGGAATGCCGTCTCGGCGCGCGCGTCACCGAACCCAAGGCGAAAAAGTCCAAGGCGCTTTATGCAACGCCTGGAGATACGCGCGATGCTTTGGGGCTCTTGCGGGAATTGGCGGCTATTCTTGCGAAAGTGAAGTCCGGCAAGCTGGAGTTCCTGGCCGTCGCCGCCGAAGAGATGAACCTGGCCGCGGCCGAAGACGACGAAGACGACGTAGATCCTCCTCCGGCGAACGCGGCGGCGCGACGCGCGGCGGCCCGCTTTCGCCTCTCTGGATCGGTCGAAGGCGGCGTGTGGAACGTCTCTCACGCCTTTCCGCGCGTGACGGCCGCGCAATTGCGCGACGCTTTCGAGATTCTCAACCTTGTCGACGGCAGCTCGAAGCAGTGGGCGCGCGATGCCGACGAGGCCGCGACCATCGGCGATCTCGCTGCCAAGAGCACCGGCTTCATCCGCACCAATCCCGCGCAGAAGCAGCAGAACTTCCTCGAGCTCAACGGCGCGGAGATCCATGTGCTCGAAGAACGTCGTCCGTACCTGGCGATCGCCGTGATGCGCCGCCGCTTGGGCGGTGGTCCCTGGGACGTGGGCACGCACCGGAAGTGGGACGAGGAATTTCTGGCCGCGACCATCGAATCGCTGCGGCAGATGAACGAGCGCGCCGCCAAGCTGCGCGAGAAATACTACGCGCCGCGGCTGCGCACCGTGCTCGAGTCGCCGGTGACCGCGTACTACGAAACCAACTTCGCGCAAATCCCCTTCTCGCCGGACTCCGCCGTGACGCCGCTGATCTGGAAACGCGTCGACAACATCGATTACAAAGCGGAGATTCCCTTCGTCGAGGCCCTGCCGCTCGTGGACATCCAATTCGTCACCCTGGGATTCCGGCGGCTGGGCGACTTCCAGAACGGCAAGCAGGACCGCGCGCAAGCGTTTCGCGCGTACGGAGGAACCAGCGACGGAACCCTCGTGCTCTGGGGCATCGTCGCCGGCGCGTTCGTAATGCATTGGATGTTCTACACGCTGCTTGGAAAGGATTTCTGGGTGATTACGGCGACTTTCCCGAAGCCGAAGGCCAGCCCCGAGAGGTCGTCTCATCGCGACGCCGGCAAGATGAGCCTGCAGGATATGAACGCCGAGCACGCGAAGCACGTGGCCGAGCACGCGTCGGAGGGCGCGCCGCATCCGAGCCCGAAGAATCTCGATGAGTTGGTCCGGCTGATGGACGCGTTCAACGCCGCTTGTCCGTCATGAGCACGGCCGAAGAATTCGTCCAATCCTTCAGCAACGCGATCGTCAAGCGCGACTTCCCCGCAGCCGAGGCGATGCTGGCGTCCTGGCTGCGCTCGGTTGCCTTGAAGAAGATGGTTCGCCAGGCGCGCGGCACAGCTCCGCCGGCTTTCGCGGCCGATCCGCCCTCGCTGCTGCCGTTCAACACACCTGCGTCGTGGGGAGAGGACGAGTTCGGCCCTCCATCCGCTCCAGTTCCTTCCGAAATTACCGACGCCAATTTCCGCGGGTCCTTCAGGGTGGAATTCGTACCCGATCCGGACCTCGAAGCGGAGGTGGATTTTTCCTACGCGTTGTTTTTGGTTGTGGTCGAGTGGGAGGGGAAACTAGCGATCGGTTACATCGAGCCCGCCGAGTAGCCGAATTTCAGGCCAGCCACTCGTGAAGATGGCTGCGCACAAAGTCGTCGTCGGCGAGCTGAGGATAGGCGGCCGATACCCGATCGATCTCTTCCATCTGGCCGGGCGACAGATCTTCGTTCGGATCGAGGCACCATCGGCCAGCCAGAAGTCCTTGCCGCCGGAGGATCTCGTGCAAGCCGGCAATGCATCCGGCAAAGCGGTTGCGCACGTCGAACAGCGCCGCGTTCGCGTCGGTCATGGCCGCGGACCGTGCCAGGATTGCCGCTGCGCCGCGTCCGCCGTCAGCGCGGCAGGCCTGAATCGATTCGAGGAGCTCGACGGCGCGCCGCGTCCAGACCGCCCATTGCCCGAGCAATCCGCCGCGGAAGAATACGCTGCCGTTGGCGAAACGGAAATCCGCAAGCAAGTCGGGAATGATGTTGTCGTCGTTGCCGGTGTAGAGCGCGATTTGGGATGCGCGGCCGCTGTCGACCACCGCGCGCGCCACATCGAGCGTCTGGTAACGGTTGAAGGGCGCAACCTTGATCGCGGCAACGTTCTCGATCTCGCAAAACTTTCGCCAGAAGTCATATGACAGAAGCCGGCCGCCGACGGCGGGCTGCAGGTAGAAGCCATAAAGAGGAATCACGCCGGCGATCGCGCGGCAGTGCTCGATCAATTCACGGTCGGACGCCGCAGGTAGCGCCGCCAGACTCAAGAAACCGAAGTCGTATCCAACGCTGCGCGCGAGAGAAGCCTCGTCCGAGGCTTGCCTGGTATCGCCGCAGATTCCGGCCACCCTCCCCCCCCGGCGCCCCGACCTGC
>CAZRND010000013.1:0-26176 GCA_964601345.1 uncultured Acidobacteriota bacterium
TGGGCGCGCTGATTTTCAGGTTCAACCCGGTTGGCGGCCGGCGCGAGATCCTGCACAAGTTGGCTGGTGCCGGAAATAAAATATATCATACGGCGGAGTCAGGTCGATGACACCTATGGTTCCCGCGCCGCTTCAAATCGATGGCCTCGTCAAACGCTTCGGCCGGGTTACGGCCGTGGACGGCATCTCGATTGCCGTCGAGAGCGGGCAATGCCTGGGCCTGCTCGGCCCGAACGGCGCCGGCAAGAGCACTCTGATTCGAAGCATCGTCGGGCGCGTGATTCCCGATGCCGGGGCCATCTCCATCTTCGGCGCGCCCGCGGATTCACCGGCAGCCAGAGCCTCCCTTGGATGGATTCCGCAGGAGCTTGCTCTCTACCCGAGACTCACCTGCCGCGAGAATCTGCAATCATTCGGGCGCTATCATGGGCTGGCGCGAGCAGCGCTCGATCAGGCGGTGACGCGCTGCCTCGAATGGGCCACCCTGACCGACCGCCACCATGAATTGGTGCAGGTTCTTTCCGGAGGAATGAAGCGGCGCCTGAATATGGCGGCCGGACTGATCCACCACCCGAAATTGGTGCTGATGGATGAACCGACCGTCGGCGTCGATCCGCAATCGCGCAATCACATCTTCGCGATGATCGAGAAGCTGCGCGACGAAGGCATGTCCATCATCTACACCACCCACTATATGGAGGAAGCCGAGCGCCTGTGCGACCGCATCGCCATTATTGACCACGGCAAGATCATTGCCGCGGGCACGAACGCAGAGCTGGTGCAGCGCGCTTTCGGCTCGCGCAGCCAGGTGACAGCGCGCTTTCAAGATCCGCCCGATCGCATCGCGGCCTGGGCTGCGGAGCGGGGTGGGCGCGCCGCCGAGAGTTCCGCGGAATTCACCGTCGCTCACCCCACGGAGATCGCCGGCATTCTGGAGGCTTCCGCAAAAGCCGGCCTCGACTTGGTGGATGTGTCGCTGCGCAAGCCGAACCTTGAATCCGTGTTTCTGCATCTGACCGGAAGGGAGTTACGCGATTGATCTCACCTATCATCCGAACGGCCATCACCGGGCTCCGCCGCGATCGGGGAGCGCTCACGCTAAGTTTTGTGCTGCCGGTTGTTTTCTTCAGCATCTTCGCCGTCATCTTCGGCGGGCGCCAGAACCGCACTCCCAGGATTACTGTGCTGGTAGTCGATGACGACCACAGCATGATCTCGCGACGGCTGGTGCAGGGCCTCCAAAAAGAGCGCTCGATGGTTGTGAAGACTCGCCCGGAGCCGGTCAAGGGCGCAGAGCAGCCGGAATATACGGCGGCGACGGCGGAAACCGCAGTCAAAGAAGGCGCCGCGCCCGTCGCGGTCATCATCCCCCACGGATTTGGCGACAACCCAATGGACTTGGACGCGCGGTCCGGCCGTCCGCCGATTCAATTGCTGCAAGACAGCAGCGATATGGTCGCGCCGCAAATGATTACCGGGCTCCTGCAAAAAGGGGTCATGACCGCGATCCCCGACCTGATCGCGGAACAGGGCTGGAAATACTTGGACCAGTTTGCGGGCGGCCTCACGGCGGATCAACGCGGCCGGCTGAACCAGAACCTTCGCATGATGCGGCAGCTTCAACAGAACGGCGCGCCTTCGTCTGACTCGAACGACGGAGGACTCGTGGCCATCCGGGCGCGCGCGGTCCTTGGGGAAAACAAGAACAATCCCATGGTTTCGTTCTATGCCGCTGCCATCGGCGTCATGTTCCTGCTCTTTACGGCCAGCGGCGCGGCGGGCGCGCTGCTCGATGAAGCCGAGAGCGGCACGCTCGACCGCGTGCTCAGCTCGCGCGTGACCATGACCTCGCTGATGCTGGGCAAGCTGACCTACAACGCCGCGCTGGCTTTTGTCCAACTGGTGCTGATGTTCTTGTGGGGCTGGGCCGTATTCCGGCTCGACTTCTGGTCCCACATTCCAGGCTTCTTCGTGATGGGAGTCAGCACGGCCATCGCGGTGGGGGCGTTCGGCATGCTGCTGGCGAGCGTTTGCCGGACCAGAGCGCAACTGGGCGCGCTGTCAACGCTGGTCATTCTGATCATGTCGTCCATCGGCGGCAGCATGTTCCCCCGCTTCCTGATGCCGGAAGCGATGCAGAAGGCGGGCTTGTTGACCATCAACGCCTGGGCGATTGACGGATTCACCAAGGTGTTCTGGCGCGACGAGCCGGTTACGCACCTGTGGCCGCAAGTAGCCGTGCTGTGGGCCGCGGCGGTGACGCTCTTCCTGATCGCCCGCCGGCTAGCTCGCCGCTGGGAGTATGCGTGAGGCACCCAGAGGATTGACAGGAATCCTACTAGGAAATATAATAGCAAGACTAGGAGGCCCAGACCGATGCGTTCCGCTATACGAAAGACTCGATCTTTTTCCCTCGACCCCGACATTTTGACGGCGGTGGAGCGGACGAAAGGCCGCTCCTCGGCGAGCGAACGCGTCAACGGCCTGCTCCGATATGCGCTCGAACTGGAACGCAAGGCAAGCCTTTCCCGAGAAGCGGCGGAATTCTTTTGCACTCCATTAGACGACCGTGAGGAGCGGCAAGCATTTCAGAGTGCGGGCCTCAAGACCTGGGCACGCGAGTGAAATACTGGAGACGGAGTCCGAAACCCCCGAACTGGTATCCACGTAGAGGTGAGGTTTGCCTGATTGCGTTGGACAAGGAACGTCCCGCCGTCATTATTTCGAGCAACAGTCTGAACGCTCACTCGCTCGACGTTTGCGTGCTGCCTGTGTCAACAGTCGAGCACCGTTCCTTCTCGCTCCGTCCGAGGTTGGAGGCGGGTGAGGCAGGATTGATACACCGCTCATGGGTCAAATGCGATCAACCGACAACGGTGGAAAAGCGGTTGGTGGTGTTTCCGCCGCTGGGATTGCTTTCACTCGCCTCGATGGGCCGCATCGAGGCCGCGGTGAAAGCGGCCCTCGACTTTTCTTAATTCCCCGGCGCTACTCGGACTCAATCCCGGCCCGGCTGATCAAGCGGCGTAGGGCGCGTTCGCCGGCGGCTCCGCGCTGCGTGCCGACGACCATTCCATCGCGATCAATCACGACGTAGATCGGATAGCGCGTCGCCGCAAAACGCGCGGCGAGGTTTGTGTCCTCGGTCAGGACGATTCGGCACGAGCGCGGATTGCTGTCCAGATACTGAGTGACCTTCTTCTTCGACTCGCCTACATCCACCGCCAGCACTAGCAGTCCTTTGCTGGAGAGCTCGTCGTCGAGCGCGTCCACAAGGGTCTGTTCGCTGCGGCAGTATTGGCACCACGTGGTCCAAAACTGCAGCAACACAACTTTGCCCTTCACGCTCTCGTTCGTATAACGCTCGCCGGTGGTCGTCTTGGCGTTGAACTTCGGCGCCGGCTCCTTCGGATCGGAGCCCCCAAACGCGCAGAGCGCTAAGGCCAGCAGCAGGGGAACGATAATCTTTGGCGTACGCATAGGCGGGAGTTTAACACTTTTCACAGCGCTTCCGGAACTTGGGTGCGATTCGAGGTGTCTAAACGCGGGCAGGAGGTAATTCATGGACGCTTCGCACAGTTTCACTTGGTTCGAGATGCTCAAGACAATGGGCCCGGCCGCGAAATCGGTAGTCGCTGTTCTCTTCGCCATGTCGGCGTGGTCGCTCGGGACCATCCTCGACCGCTGGATCGCATTTTCCGCGGCCCGCAAGCAGTCGCGGCAGTTTGCGCCCGCCGTGGCCGGCGCCCTGCGCGACGGCCAGCTCAAGGAAGCGATCGAGCTCGCCGACCGGCACAAGAAGAGCCACTTGGCCAAGGTCGTAACCGCGGGCCTGCTCGAATTTCAGGCGCACGATAACGCGAAGCGCATCCCCGGCAAAAAGATCGAAGCCAGCCAGCGCGCCATCGAGCGAGCTGGAGCCATCGTGCACTCGGAGCTCGAACGCGGGCTCGGCGGCCTGGCCACGATCGGCTCGACCGCGCCTTTCGTTGGACTCTTCGGCACCGTGGTCGGAATCATCGATGCGTTCAAAGGAATCCAATCTGAAAAAGCGGTGGGCCTGCAAGCCGTGGCCGCCGGCATCTCCGAAGCGCTGGTCACCACCGCCCTCGGACTTTTGGTGGCCGTGCCGGCTGTCTGGATGTACAACTATTTTGCCAACCGCATCAAGCGGTTCGACGTGGAAATGGACAATTCGTCGAGCGAGCTGCTCGACTATTTCCTGAAACAGACCGAGGATTGCCAGGTTTCGTAACTACTTCAAGGCCGCCCGCAACCACTCCACCATCTTGGCCTTGTAGGCGTGATATTCCGGGTTGCGCTCCCAGTTCTCGACGCCATGACCGGCGCCCTCCACGGTGAACACTTCGCAGGACGCGCCCGCCGCGCGCATCTTCTCGCACATCTTCACCGACTGCTCGTAGGGCACCGCCGGGTCCTTGGTCCCGTGGATCATCAGGAACGGCGGCATCTGCTTCTTCACGTAAGCCGCCGGCGAGGCCTCGCGCATGCGCCGCAGCGCCGCGTCGCTGAAATCGGTCACCCCGAGCAACGCCTGGATGTTGTCGCTCACCTTGCCGTTGCCGCGCTCCCGCGCCTCGATGTCGTGCACGCCGTAGAAAGACACGACCGCCGCGACATTCGGATTCCGCGCCCCCACGTAGGAGACGATGTGTCCGCCCGCCGACTCGCCCAGGATCGCGATCCGCTTCGGATCCACGCGGTACTCGGCGGCGTGCGTCCGCACGTACTCCACGGCTTGCCGTACGTCGGCGGTGGCCGCCGGAAACGGAAAGGCCGGCGCCAGGCGATAGTTCACTGAAAACCACGCAAACCCGGCGCTCGTCAGCGGCTCGAAGAGCGGACGCACGTACGTCTGCTTGTTGCCGGCGACCCATCCGCCGCCGTGCACAATGATGACCGCGGGAAAGGGACCTGCGCCCGGCGGCGTGTAAGCGTCGAGAGTGAGCGAAACGCCGCCGGCGTTGGCGAATTCAATGTCGTTGCGGACGCCGAGATTGCCGCCGGTGTTGATGTACGCCACCGTTTTTTCGAGGGCGTCGAGCGTGGAATCCATCAGCGGCTCGGGGCGCGGCTGTCCTTGAGGACCCATCACGAAATCGTGGTAGCCCTTCTCGTAAATCTCCAGACGCACCGGTTTGCCGGCCTTCTCGATCCGGTCGTGGAGGTCGCGATCGAGCGGCAGCAGCGAATCCGCGGTGCCCGCGAAGATCAGCACGGGACACTGGATTGCAGCGATGTTCTTTTGCGCCAGCGGCTCATTCGCCGTAGCGCCGCGAAAGCGGTCCTCTGGAGGATTCCCCTGGGGAATGGTCAGCCCGAGGAATTGCATGGGCGCCGGAGCGCCTAGGACCGCGGCCTTCACCTTGGTCTTCCCGATCAAGTGCAGCACCAGATTGCCGCCGAGACTTACGCCGTAGACATGGATGCGATTGCCGTCCACGTAAGGGAGCGCGCGAACGTATTCGACGACTGCCACGCCGTCGTCCACATATGCCGGGACATCCGGCTGGGGCGCGGGCCCGACTGCGCGATAATCGGCCACCACCACGACGTAGCCTTCCTTGAGGAAACGCTCCCACATCGGCCCGCCGGTGTCGCCGCGCGACCACCCGGTAAGTTGCTCCATCGGGCGCCCTCCAGGCGCGCCGTGGAAATGAATGAGCGCGGGAAAAGGTCCGTTGCCTTTCGGCTTGCGGATCGCCGCCCCGACGTACACGCCGTCCTTGGAACGGATGTAGGCTTGCTGCACCGGCGAATCGCCTTCGCTGACGGTGCGAATGAACCGGTCGTGGGGAAGTTCCTTGCCTCCAGGATTGTTGTGAATTTCGGCGCAGGCCAGCGTGGCCAGCGCCAAAAAAGCCGGTAAGGTCCGCATATGCGATCAGGATACACCGGGCCCGCGAACCACGCTTCTAGTACTTCACGAAAGGATAGAGCAGCCATCCGAACGCCGAGCCGATCGGCAGCCCGCGCGTGATCACCGCGATCGAGCGATAGATCGACTCGAGCACGATGTAGATGCCGATGATCGTTCCCGCGGCGGAATGCGTGTCGTTGAAGAACCAAAGCTGCGCGCCGCCGGCAAGAAGCATCACCAGCGCCGTGCGCTTCGACCAGAGCGCCGCGTCATATTCGTACGTCTCCTGCAAATCCATCTGACGCGCCTTCGGCAGGAAGCCCATCATGAAGCCCAGCGAATGGACCCAGTTGCGGTGGCGCTCGTACGGCACGAGTTCGGCGACGCGCTTCTCATCCCGCTCCGGCTTGTATTCTCGCCGCGCGCCGATCTTGACCAGCTTCTCGTCGTCGGTCCGTTTGAGGCGAAAGACATATCGCCGCGAGAGCCCTTCCCCCACCTGGATGTAGCCCGCCGGCTGATAGACCTGGCCGCTATACATCACCGGCAGCGGACCGAGAAGTAGCGGATCGCGAAAGATCGTGTGGACCTCGATGTCCCACGGCTGCTCGCTCAAAACTCGCACTTCATCTCGATCCGCCGCGTAGTCCTGCGTGCGCCGCCGGCGCAGCGTGCCGTCGGGCTTGCGTCCTCGCAGCAGATTCCAGATGCCCCAGATCGACGTGATGTAGAACGATCCGACCGCTTCCTTTCCGCCCAGCAACCAGAAGAAGCGAATCATCTGCTCGAATTGCAGGAGGAGAAAAAACCTGCCGATCTCTGTATGGCCTTGCGTGTAGAGCGCCGGTCCAACCGTCATGGAGACGGCCGACAGAATGAAGAGCGAGATGATCGCCGAGCGCTTCATCGGCAAGCCCCACTCGCGCTCCCAACGTTGCGCAAGAGGCGTCGGCAAGGCTCCCGTCAGCGCGAACCAATAGATGGCCCAGGTATGCTGCTGGTGCTGCTTCTGCGCTGCCTGAACTTGGACGGCCTCGGCCCTGGCGCGCTCCAGGCTGAACGGAAAAACCTTGCGTGCAACAAAACGGTCTTCCCACGCGCCGAGCGAGTATTTGTAGGTGTAGGGCGTCCCTTCGGCCGGGCCGATCTCCAGCACCTCGTAGAGCGCGTCCTTGTAATCGATCGCCGAGCCGGGATGCGGCTGCTGGAAGCGGTCGCCCTTGACGCGCGCCTGCCAGCCCTGCTTCTCCTGTTGGGAAAAAATGTAGTACACAAATCCCGATTCGGGTTTCGCCGGTTCTACGCGGTCAGGAAGCACACGCGGTGGGGCCATGGGACTGCATAGTAACCTAGAAGACCCATGCTTGAAGCATAGGACTTGCGCCAGGGAACTGATCGGTGGATACTAACGTCTGGAATAGTATGGAACACCGGACTCAATGCCCGGAGCCGAGCCTTTTTCGTCCTCACCCCAACCTTGCCGACGAGGTGAACGACGCGATTGTGCGCTCGGAGATCGACGGCGGCGTGCAACTCGACACGCTTCCGCCCGGAGTGAGTCTCGAGGTTGAGACCGAAAACCGCTTCTACCGCATCGTGCATCAAGGCCAGGGAAAAGCAATGATCAGCGGACATCCGCAGTATTGCCCGGAGCCGGTGCTTGTCGGCATCCACGGGTCGACCTGGGGAGGCTCGATGCTGAAGGTCGGCTTCCTCGGCCGCGGCATGCGCATGGAATTCGGCCACGCCCCGTTCGGCACGATCGTCACCAGCCGCATTAAAGAAATCCGCGAAGTTCGCTAAGTCACTTCTTAGAGCCAAAGCCCGGCCCCGTGCAGTCTTTGCCGAAGTTGCTCGCCTGACCCAGCCGCAACAGGCTCAAGCGCGGAGAAGTCATCACCGCTTTGAGGTCTTTCACCGCCAGATTGCACGTCGAGATCTGGCCGCGGATCGTCTCAAATCCGCGGTTGAACTCCGCAATCTTGCGTTGCACTGTATCGCGTTCCGCCTGGGCCATGTCGCGAAAGATCTTCTCGTCGGCCTTCTCTTCAAACTCGTCCACCCGAAACGAGACCGTGCACCGCGCGCCGGTGTATCCGGTGGTCCACCATGTGGAGTTCGAGCTCATGGTCAGCAGTCCGCCGCGTCCTTCCGACTCGCTCTCGCGCCGCCTCACCGCGGCGGGCGTCGCGCTGTCGAGCGCCTTGACGAAACACTGGACGTCCGCTCCGCAGTCGACGAGACCGGGAATGCTCGGCACGCTCGACTGCGGCCGCCCGCGTTCGAGATCGTCGTTGGTAAAGACGCGGCGCGCCTTAGGTTGTGGAGCCGCTTGCAAAGCGATCACCAGAAGCAGTAGGAGGTGCATCCCACGAGTCTACTCGTATCGCAAGGCACGAATGATAGAATAAGAAGCATCTCACGCCGCGCCGGCAGGAGTCGTATGCGGCGTTTCCTGATTGTTCTTTTCCTTAGCACGTTTGGTGCATCCGCCCAGGTTTCGTTCCAGCTCGATCCTGGGGTCATCACGCGTTGCGATCCCAACAATCTCGGCCAGACTCGCGTAATCTGGACGAACGCGGGGACGAGCCCCGTGTTCGTCCACGTTTTCTCGCCCGCCGGCCCGCCCCTGACCGGACCCATGCCGTCGAGCGGCCAGGCAGATACGCTTACGTGGGTGACTGATGGCATGGCGTTTGTTCTCACCGATTCAGGAGGCCGGGAGCTAGCCCGGGCTACGGCCGCTGTACGCTGCACGTCGGACGCATCCGGCACTTTCTTCCCACTGGCCGTGGGGGACACTTGGGTCTACCAGGTGATTTCGCGCGGGGGCGGTCCCTATTATTCGGTCCAGCGCGTGAAGCGCGCGCAACTCGACGCCGCCGGCGTGCTCTGGTTCGTGATCGGCGACGGAAGTGCCGAGACGCTCTACCGCATCGACGATCAGGGAAGGGTTCACACGACGGCAGGGACCGGCGCGGATCAGATTTATCTCGATCCGGCGAAGGGTCCCGCCGAGCTCACCGTTACCGGCATCGTGGGAGATTCGCTCGCTTACACCGGCATTTTCGGCAACCTGCTGCGGGAGAGCGGGACATTTGTTCGCGGGCTCGGTCGCACCGCATCTTCGAGCACGAGTCTGACCGGCTCGTCGGGCGGATTCGTCATCCGCTACGACTTGATTTACGCGCGAATCGGCGACCGGACATTTTCGAAGGCGCAGCCGGCGTTTGAGCTATCTGCGGAGTCGACTGACCTTGATGTGAGCGGCATGCACGTTTCAAATTGTGCTTTGCCGTGCTACTTCGTCGCTTGTGGCGTAGCGTTTCCCCAGCCCGATCCGCCGGGGACGTACAAACCGTGTTTCGGAGCTCGCATCCATGTCAGCGGCAGCTTCCCGAACGCAAGCGTCACGTTTTCACTGCTCGATCCCTCGGACACCGTGCTTGAAACCGCCACGCTTCCCGTCCCGTACGGTTTCGAAGTGCAGGAATCAGCCTTCGCCGCGCAACTCAAGCTCTACTCCGCCCCCAACGTCCCGCTGCCACCGGGCAAGTACAAACTCCGCGGAGTGCTGATGGTGGATGGTGCAGAACAGGCGTCGAGTGTGATGAGTCTTGGGGTGCGGTGATTCAGCCGCGCGTGAGAGCCTTCGCTAAGAGAGAAGCAATGAAATTCGAGAACGTCAACTCTGCTGAAGGCTCCCGGTAGGCCCCGTCCACGCGCGCGGATTTGCTGGACATTAATAAGCAAGCACTGTCGTATAGTCTGTCACGGACCAGCTTCGTCAATAAGAGTTCGTATCGTCTTGCATACGACGCGTCATTGAACTCAGGAAAAACCTTGAAATGAGGTTCCCTGGCCTTTACGGCTGACAGGGAGCCCGGAGCTTCCTCAAGGAGCATGAGATATCCGAGCCACGGTGCGGGAGATGGCTTAAAAGCACCCTCACGATAGGCGGCCCATATATCGGTCGCGCTGCCGATGGCTTCCTCGGTCCGGTTGTTGTAATTGTTGCCAAAAGAGCCCACCTGCGATTTGAACTCGATGCAAGCCACGAGCTGTCGTTTTGCGACTACGAGCAAGTCCCATTTCTTCTCGGGTCGATACCATCCGGGCACTTCGACGTACTTGTTGCAATACACATGAGCGCTCGGTACTCCTCCCGCGCGGAGCAGGTCGCGGACGAGAGTCACGAAGCGATCCATCTGTGCGCCCCCGGTCACCGCCGATCGAGCGCCGGCATCCTTCGAGCCCGAGACCGAGCCTTGCTTCGCGGATTGGCGCGCTCTGGTCTTCCAAAAATGGCGGATCGCCGCGCGCAGGCGCGCATCCAGCTCCGGCCTTCGCTTCATTCTCGGAGGACTCCCCGCTCGGCTCGTATCGATACCTTGCTGAACAGCGAGCTCGTGTCCGTTTCCACGCGCTTCAAAGCCAGATCGAAGTAATGAGCGTCTACTTCAACGCCGATGCTGTTGCGACCGGTGAGAGCCGCAGCCACTGTAGTCGTGCCTGTGCCCAGGAAAGGATCGAGAACAGTATCGCCTACAAAACTGAACATCCGGATCAGCGATTGGGCCAGCTCAAAAGGAAACGGGGCAGGATGAAGACGAGTGGATGCGCCCGTGACTCCGGTCCAAATCTGCTGAAACCACTTCTTGTGATTCTCGGCCGAAATTACACTGAGGATGCGCGTGGGAACGTCCGGCGTCCGATAGCCGCCGGGCTTTCGTTCCATGAGCAGGAATTCAATATCGTTCTTTACCACAGCATTGGGCTCGAACGGCTTTCCGAGGAACCCGCCCGAGCCGTTCTCGACCTCGTAATTGGCATTGGAGATCTTGTGCCAAATGATCGGAGCCAGGTTATCAAAGCCAATCGCCCGGCAGCGCTCTTGGATAGATGCATGCAAGGGAACCACCGTGTGCCTGCCGCCGTTCTTGCGACGCGAAAGACAAACATCTCCCACCACACAGATGAGCCGGCCCCCAGGCGCCAGCGCTCGGAAGCAGTGCTGCCATACTTTATCCAGCTCATCCAGGAAGTCTTCGTACCGGACGATGTGCCCCATCTGGCCATGCGACTTCCTGTACTCCTTGAGGGTCCAATACGGAGGCGAGGTCAGCACCAAATGGACGCTCTCCGGTCCAAGCTCATCCAGGCGGCGGGCATCGCTGAGCGCCAGCCGGTGCGTTGTCGGGATGCGGCCGACCGCGGATTCAATAAGCTGTACGAGGGCGGGATCTTTGGCGATCCGTGGAATGTCCACTTGGGGATTCGCCAGCTCGCGCAACTCCGGCGGCAGGAAACTTCTCATACCATGGGTATCTGCTGCCGCTTGCACCATTCCGTCCAGTATAAGTCCGCGCGGGTTCCGGTTGACGAAAAGATTGCAGACTGTTTTCGAGGTATTTTCTCCCTTGACATATAGCGAATAAAATACGAAACTAAGAGAATGACCGCCACCATCGAGAACTTCCGCGAGCAACGGGGGATGTACCTCGGCGGGGAAGTGGGGAGCTTGGTCAGGTCCTTGCCCCCGGACCCTTATGTGGTCCGCGGGCTGATTCTGCCTTCGTCCGTCAATCTGCTGGTGGGCGATTCGGGCATCGGCAAGACGGCGCTCGGATACCAGCTCGCCCTCACCGTCGCCGCCGGAATTCCCTTCGTCGGCATTCCCACGCAGCGTGGAAAAGTGCTCTTCATGGACTACGAAAACGTCCTGTGGGATTTTCACCGCATCCTCGAGCAGCAGCGCCGCCATCTCGCGCTCGACGCCTTTCCCGCCGACCTGACGCTCTGGCCGATGCGGCCCAGCTTCCGCGACGGAGACATCCACGAAGCCATCCTCAAGCTGCGCCCGCAACTGGTGATCGTCGATTCCCTGCGCTCCTTCGCGCCGACTCTCGAGCGCTCGACTTCGCGCGCCGCTGGAGAATTGCGCCGCCTACGCGCCCTGATCCGGCAGTGCGGGACCGCGCTCCTGCTGATGCACCACGTCCGCAAGCCGCGACATGGCGGCAAGCGCGACCTCGAAGACGGCGAGTTGATCGACTGGATGGCCGAAGCCGCCGGATCGCGCGCGATCATCAATCAGACCGACACGCGGCTGGCCATCGCGCCCCGTAACGGGACGGACCTGCTCGTTCTCCGCGGACAGGCGCGGACGCGCGGCGAGATCGGGCCGATTTTCCTGCGTCGCTGTTGGGACGAGAGGGGCGAACCGCTCGGCTACGAGCGCGCCGCAAATGACCTTGCGCTCCTCCACGACGATGAGCAAAGGGACGTCTACTTGCGCCTGCCCGATTCCTTTGAGCTTCGCGAGGCGGCGCGCATATACGACCGTCCGCCGGGTTCGACTCACCGCTCCCTGCAGCGCCTGATCAGCATCGGATTGATTGAACAGGTGGGGTACGGAAAATACCGAAAAGTTACGACAAGCCCCGTGGAATCAGCCGGCTAACTTTTCGCATCAGGGTGAAAAGTTACTGAAAACTTAGGCTTTTTCCAAACTTGCTCCGGCCCAGAGCAGCCCCGGGCCGACGGCGGCCATCAGTAACGGACCCGGATCGGCGACGCCTTCGAGGCTCGAGAGCAGATGACACAAGCTCACGCCGCAGGTCGCCGAGCCCAGATTTCCCGCTGTCCGCGCGACCTCGGGAATCTTTTCGATCGGCACGCCGAGTTGCCGCGCGAAAATCTCGACCAGCCGGGGATTGGGCTGGTGAATGGCATAGCCAGAGAACGCCGAGCGCGCCGTGCGGCAGCGCCCTTCAATGTCCTTCACGATATTGGCCATCCAGGTCAGCACGACGTCCGCCAGCGCGGGTCCGCGAAAATCCACGTCGAGCGCCTCGGTCTCGGAAAGTCCTACGCGGATGGCGCTTGAAAACGCGGTCTCGCAACCGAAGACGAAATTCCCCAATCGAAACGACCCGCGCGGCGCGTGCTCGGCCGGACGAAGTAGAAAGGCGCAAGCACCGTCGCCGAAGAGCGCGCCGAGCTTCCAGGTCACGCGCTCGGGCGTGAACCAGCGGCTGTGCACCTCTGAGGCGACGACCAGCACGGCCTTGCGCACACCGGACGTCAGCATGGCGTGCGCCACCGAGAACGAATGGACGAGGCCGGCGCAGGCGCCGCCGATGTCGATGGTGGCGCAACTGGCGGGCAATTGCAGTTTGGCGTGCAGCGCGGCCGCAAGCGCCGGATGTCCCACGCTGGTCTCGCTGGTGGTAAGGAGCAGATCGATCTCGGGCTGCTCATCGCCATTGGATCGCAACTTCGAAAGCGCCGCTTCGCAGGCGCGTTGCGCCAGCGTGATCTCGCTGTCGCCCTCGGTGGCGCGCGCCACCGAGGCGATGCCGGTGCGCTGCTGGAGCGTCCCTTCGGTGAGACCGAATTCGCGGTCCACCTGCGCCGCCTGGACGGCTCCGCCACCCAGGCGGAATCCCCAGCCGGCGATGGCCGCTTGCGATAGGTTAGGTTGGTCCGGCAATTAGACCCTCTTAGGCGCCATCTAGGCTGGCGCCTTTTGCCGCGACTGCGCCGGGGGCTTCGTAACCACCTTCTGTGCGGTCTCGTCGAAGTAGAGCATCTGGCCGCTGCGGTACGATTCCACCGACATGGCGATCGCCACCATGGCCTTGTACGCCGTGAGGCCATCGAGCACGGGCTTCTCGCGGGACTTCACGCAGTCGATGAAGTTCTGATAGTGCGAGACGCGCGGCTCCACGGAAATCTGGATCTCGCGCGAGCCGTGCTTCCTCTCGAACTCCGCGGCGCAATGCGGCTGCGGCGTCACCGTAATGTAATCGGTGCGCCCTTCGAACTGGCCGTTCGGAACCATCATGATGGTTCCTTCGTGGCCGCGGATCAGTCCCGGAATATGGACATTGTTGGCCATCGAGGAACTGAGGACAACGCTGTGCCCGCTTGGATAGTCGGCCGTAAGCATGAAGGTATCGGGGACTTCGCGCTCGTCCTTGAAGACGTAGACGCCGCCGGTGCCGGCCACGCGATACGGAAATTCGCCGCCGCCCCAAACGAGGTTGAGCGGCGCCATCACGTGATAGAACAGATCGGTGGCGATGCCGCCCGAGTAATCCCAATATTTGCGGAAGCGGAAGAAACGGTCGGCGTCGTACGACCGCCCGGGCGCCGCGCCAAGCCACATTTTCCAGTCGATGTAATTGTCGCCCTTGCCGTCGGGGCCGGCGTTCGGATCGATGTCGTAGTTCCACTCGCCCCGCGTGCTGTTGCGGTGATACGAGCCCTGGCTCATGATCATCTTGCCGATCAGGCCGTCTTGCAGCGCCTTGCGCGCCTTCCACCACTGGTCGGACGAAGTGGTCTGCGATCCGATCTGCAGGATGCGCTTGGTCTTCACCGACGTCTCGTAAACCTCGCGCGCTTCGTCCACGGTGCGCGTCATGGGCTTTTCGAGATACACGTCCTTGCCCGCGTGCATGGCCTGGATGGCCATCGGCGCGTGCCAGTGGTCGGGCGTGGCGATGACCCCGGCGTCGATTTCCTTTTCGTTGGCATTCTTGCGATAGTCGGCGGTGCCCTTCGGCGCGCCGGTCCGCTCCATGGCCGCTCTCTTGCGTTTTTCGTAGACGTCGCAGACGGCGGCGATGCGCACGCTGTCGTCGGTCTTGCCGATGGCCAGGAACTCGCGCATCAAACTCTGCGCGCGTCCTCCCGTCCCCAGGATCCCCAGGTTGATGCGGCTGTTGGCCCCGATCACATTGGCGTTCGCCGGACGAACACTCGAAAGCACTCCCAGGGCGGCGCCCGCGCCCATGGCGGTCTTCACAAAATCGCGCCGATGCACAGTCTTATCTTCGCTCATAAGGACACCTCATTCGGAAGGATCGAACACCATGAGGATAGTGTTTCGGGACCCAAAGTTCAAGCCGGAATCAGGCCGGATCGTCGTCCAGCTTGGACCCTCGCCATTTCCGGCGGATCCAGCGGATCACCGGCCAGGCCGAGGCGATGAATTCTCCCGGACTCTTTCCGGTCGCGAACCACACGCCTTGGATCGCCCGCCGCGAGGTACAGATTCCGTTCCACAACGTGTTGCCGGGCCAGGCGCAGGAGTCCACCCAGCGGATGCCGGTCTTCGGCGAGAGGATGTAGTTCAGGTCCTCGCGCATGACGTAGACGCCCGGCGAGAACTTGGCATGTTCCTCGTCGAAGGCCGTCAGGAAGGCGTATGCGCCCTCTCCGGCGAGGAAGTAACAAGTTTGCGCGATCACCTTTCCGTCAAAGACGAGCGCCGACATAAGGAAGCGCTTTCTCCGGTAGGCCTCGACGCCCGCTTCCAGGAAAAAGTTGCGGTCCGCTTCCATCGCCGCCAGTGCGGTTCCTTCTTTTCCCTTCCAGCCGCTCGCTTCGAGCCGCACAAATCCTTCGAGCGCTTGGCGAAAGTCGGCGTCCGTGTGCGGATCGAGTATTTTGTATTCGAGATTCCCGGTTTCCGCGAGACGCCGGAATTTTCGCACCGTGCGCTTCTGCACGGGCAGGATTTTGGCCGGCGCGTCGCCTTCCCGGCGGATGAAGACGCGCGTGAATCCCAGCCATCCTCCCAAGAGAGTGGAACGTTCGCGAAATTGATCGACGAAGAGGTGGTAGACGCCCTCCTCGGCGGGAATGCGGCGGATCTGCAGCAGCGCGGCGTTTTCTTTGAGCCAGTCGAAAAAGGCCGCCATGCATTCGGTCCCGTATCCGGATCGGACGAGCGGGGTGCAGAGGTAGCAGAGGTTGTAGACCCACGACTCGAGGTGAATGCATGGCAGTCCCCGATAGCGTTCCTGGCGCACGAGCGGGAAGAATCCGCAGAGAATGCTGCGGCCCGCCGATTCCTCCTCTTCCACAAAGATCAGCACGAAGATGAGTTCCTTCTCCGGCGGATAAAAACGCAGCGCGCTCAGGACCATCCAGGGTTCGTAAAAAGGGTTCGGGTCGAGCGCCGCGGCTGCCAGATCCTCCCACGCCGCGAGGTGCTCGCGCAGAACCGCTGGATCGGAAACCACTACGACCTGCGTCTTCATTTCGAGCGGCCTCGCAACATGCCTCCGCCCAGCTTCTTCGCCAGCCACCATCGCAGAGGCATCAGCGCGAGCAGCAGTTCTCCCGGCGGCTTTCCCGTGGCCACCACAACGTTTTGGATCAAGTGGCGATCCGGCCAAAGAAACTCCACCGGAGAGTCGGGATTGTCGGTGCAGGAATACATGGTCTCGATTCCCGGGGTCTCATGAACGTAGCGGACATTCTCCACTTCGAGCAGCACGCCGGGCGAATAGCGCGCGTACTTTTCGTCGAAGGCCACCTTGAAAGCGAAGGAAAGCGGGAGGGCGTGAAAATTGCAAAGCTGCGCGATGGGCTTTCCATTCAGATTCATGCCGATCATCATCAGGCGCCCTCGCCGGTGGGCGGCGGCAGCCACGTCGAGGAAGAACTTGCGGTTTGCGTCGTCGCAACGCAGCGCGGTCCCCTCGCGGCCTTTCCAGCCGCCGGCCTCGATCTCGAGGAACTCGCGCAACCACCGATCCGCGTCGCCGCCGGGCTCGAGCGCGGTGTACTCGATCTTCCCGGCCTCGACGAGGTGTTCCTGCTGCCGCCGCAGCTTGCGCCTCTTCTTGGAGGAGAGCGCGGCGTCGAGATACGTCTTGGTGTCGGCCAGCCGGTAGAGCACGGCCCGCGTCACGCTCCAGGCGACGAGCGAACGCAGTTTGTGTTTTCCGAGATGATCGACCAGGGCGCGGTAGAACAAGCCCTCCCCCGGCAGGTTCGGGAGGTTCAATAGTGCCGCTCCGTCGGGGTCGGCGGCCAGCCAGCCGAAGAACGCCTCCAGGCATTCGAAGGCGTATTCCGCGCGCACCAGCGGCGTGCCCACGTAACAGTGCATGTACTCCCACAGGTTCAGGACTTTGATGCCGAGACGCTTCCACCGCTTGTCGTAGTCGACCGGGAAAACCCCGCACAGCAATCGTTCTCCGGGCGCCTGCGCCGCCGAAAACACGAGCACGACACGGACGTCGCGGTCACCGAATGCTTCGAGCGCCGGAAGGAGCATCCAGGATTCGTAGAAGATGTTCGGTTCGAGGGTCGCCGCGGCCAGTTCTTCCCACTGCGCGACGTACGGCTGCAGTTTCGAGAAGTCCCTTACGACTTCTACGGACATTTGGCAGTCTTGGGGCGTTCGCGGGTAGCGCAGTGGGACGGGGGGAGGCAATTGGGTTTCCCGCTCAGTATAGCTTACCCGGCTCGGTAACGCCGCTGTCGGCGAGCATGGCTTCGAGGATCATCTCGCCGATGGGCGGGTTCGTTTCGCTCTCGGCCACCAGCAAGTGGTGATGGATTCCGGGCGGTGTGTTGATCTCGTTGATGACGCCGCCCTCTTCCGTCGATACGCCGATATCGCGAGCAATGACGTCGAGTCCCGCGAAGCGGATGCCCAGGCTGGCCACCAGCGAACTTCCCAGTTCCTCCCACGAAGGATGTACATCGCGCAGCACGCGGTGGTTTTCGGCGCGGGAATTCTGGTTGATCACGGTCTTGACCACGATCTGCCGGCCGGCCGCGGGAACATGCTCGGGATTCAAACCCTGCGAATGCAACTGAAGCAGGCACTCGGAATCGACCGTCAACGGACTGAGCGCGCGATATCTCGGGGCGTCGAGCAGGCGAGCTTCGGTCTCGTCATTCATCAGCCCGCGGATACTCCGCCGGCCGTCCCCAGTCACCGTGGGAGGATCGCGCCGCACCGCATCGATCAGCTTTCCGTCGAGGAAGAGCAAACGATAGGAGTGGCCCTGCACTTCTTCTTCGATCAAGAGAGACCAGTCGAAGGTGGCCGCGTGAATCGAGGCTTTCTCCAGGACCTTGCGGTCGCAAACCTTCTTGGTAATTCCCTGCCCGCCGCCCGTGCCGCTCGCCGGCTTGACGACCGCGGCGCGCTGCAACTGCTGCAGGAACTGCCAGGCGACATCCAGGTTGTTGATGTCGTATTCCGCGAAGCGCGGAACCGGGCAGCGGTTGAACTCGAGCAGGTTATGGATGAGCGGCTTGTTCCGCACCATGTCGAGCACGAGGTAGCAGTCCATCCGCACGCCGCCCTCGTTGACGAGAGCCCAGCGACCTTGCTTCCAGATTCTCCGGTAACCGTAGCCGAGGGGTTCGATTTCCGCGCCGATGTTGCGGGCCGAGTCGCGCCAGAATTTCTCGTAAAAACCGAGGCGCAGCTCCTTGAAGCTCGATTTCTCGCGCCAAGCCGCCTTTCTTAAAAGACTTTTCGCTTTTTGATAGCGCCAACGGACACGAATTAGGTCCGCGGCAAAATTCCGGCTCATTCCCAGACTAACCCCCGAAAGTCTTAGGTTCGCAACTCGCCAAACGCAACGAGACCGCCAAGCTATCCTACATCGATTTCAGCGCGCGCGCCGGTATGGCCCGTTACGTCCGCGGTTCCATTCCCAGGCGATCTTTCAGTTCGTCGAGCCCGCGGCGGATGGACGGCCACGGATCGTCCAGTTTAAAGTACGCAAACGATTTCTTACCGGAGACGCTTCGCAGCCAATCCAGAGTCGTGAGATCGCCCTGGCTTTGCAACTTCAGAAACGCTTTCAAATCGCGGACCGGATACCAGAGACCGACATTCTGTTCGTAGGAATCGATGCGCGGCACGGGACGCCCGGTGAGCTTGCAGTAGATGAGCCAGGCGGTGTCCATCCCGCAGCGCACGAGCAGCTCATGGGCGTCTGTGAATCTTCCGTTGCACTCGATGATCTTGAGCTTGCCATCCCGGTGATCGCGCTTGAACTCGACATTGCCCAGTCCGCGAAAGCCGATCCCCCGAAAGAAACGCTCCCCCATCTCGGCCGTGTCCGGAAGCCATTCGGTGATGTGGAAAGCTCCATAGCCTCCCAGCAACGGATAACGCCGCAGCACGCGCTTAGTGAAGCGGAAGAGCTGCTCGCCGTTGCGGTCGTAGTAGGAGTAATAGCTGCTGGTGATCTCGCTGTCGAGTCCCGGCACCAGTTCGCAAAGGATCATGCGGATGCCGTGCCGCTCGGTGTCGGCGATCCGTTCGACGAGTTCCTCGTACGATTCGATCGGGAAGAGTTTCCTCGTGTAGAGGCGCCGGAAGAGTGCATGCGCCTCGACCGGCTTGATGATCACGGGAAAGGTCAGGTCCTTGCGAATTGCCTCCAAGTCGCCGACCCGCTCCACTTTCCAGAAGCCCGGCGTCGGGCAGCCCGCCGAGCGCGCCAGCTCCAGCGTTTTTTCCTTGTCGAGCATCGCCCGGTGAATCGAGGGGACCGAGTCGTCGAGGATGTAATCTTTTTCGAGCGCCTCGCGATTCTCCCCGAGGAAAGCCACCTCCGAGTCGCCGCAGGGAAACAGGACGCTGCCGCGAAGCTCGGGATGCCCGCCGCCGAGCAAGACTTCCTTCCAGTACGTCGCCTTCTCGTCGCCCTTCTGCGGCGTCACGAAGCTGCGCTGGCAATACCGTGAGAGCAGCGCGGGACATTCCTGAGCGGCGATCACAACCACGGGGATGTTTCTCTTCGAGAAGCTGCGCAGGATAGCCAGCGTGCCGTCCAGGCCTCCGAGCAGAATGACGGGGGGCGATTCGGTCTTTCCGCTCATAGAGCGGTCGCCGAGCGGAAACTCCGCTTCAGCGAGGTGAAAATCGTTTCCAGGATCATTTCCCCGATGGGCGGAGTGGTCTCATCCTCGGCCACCAGAACGTGATAGTGGAGACCGGGAGGAATGTTGATCTCGTTCACCACTCCTCCGCTGGACTCGAGCGGCTGATCGAGGCTCCGGGCGATGATGTCCAGCCCCGCGAGCCGGAGGCCGAGCGTCGTCGCCAGGCGGCTTCCCAACTGCTCGATCGATGGATGCACTTCAGTGCGGACGCGATGATTTTCCGGACGGCCGTTATCGCTGATGACGGTCTTCACCGCGACCTGGCGTCCCGCGGCCGGCACGCTCTTCAGCGACAAGCCCTGCTCTTTCAGGTGATAGACGCACTCCATGTCGCCGATCAGAGGACGCAAGGACCGGAACTTCTCGCGGTCGCGGATTCTTTCTTTGGTCTCGGCCCGAATCAGCTCTTGAATGGTGCGCTTCCCGTCCCCCGTGACGGTTGGCGGATCGCGCCGGATGGCGTCGATCAGCTTGCCGTCCAGATACAGCAGGCGATAGGAATTCCCCGGCACTTCCTCTTCCAGCAGCAGCGACCAGTTGAAGGTGGCCGCGTGAATGGAAGCTTTCTCCAAGCGGTCGCGTTGCAGAATCTTCGTCGTGATACCCTTGCCGCCGCTCGTGCCTCCCGCCGGCTTCACAACGCCCGGACGGCCCTTCAGCTCCTTCAGAAAGTCGCGCGCCACACCCAGAGAATTGATGTCGTATTCGACAAACCGCGGCACCGGACACTCGTTGTGCTTCAGGAGATGGTGGATGAGCGGCTTGTTGCCCACCATCTCCAGGCTCATGTAATAATCCAGCATCACGTGATGGTGATTCACCAGCGTCCACTGGTCACCCCTGCCGATGCGCCAGTAGCCGTAGCTGAGCGGCGTGAGTTCCGCGCCCACGTTCTTCGAGGCTTTCTGCCAGAACTTCTCGTAAAAGGCATAAGCTACGTCGTCGAAGCTCTCCGTCAGCCGCCAGTCCTCCACCCGCAGCATGCCGAGCAGTTTTTGAATGCGCCAGCGAGTGCGGATCAAGTCTGAAGTCAGGCTTCGTGCCATGAGGATTTGGATTGACTTTGGATCATATCAGACGCGGGTGCGGCGCAGACATCTTAACTGCGCCTAAGCCTCTTCCGCGGCGGGTGAAGTTGGAATCATCAGAGCCAGCGTGCCATCGAAAGCCGAGTGGAGTCCGGCGGGAACGTTGCGCCGGAACAGAAGAAAGCGCTCGCGGTCCCTCTCGTTCAGCGCCCGAGTGACGCGAAGCATGGTGAAGAACGTAACCGCTCCCAGCGGAATCCCGATGCCGGCAGCGAGCCACGGCTGGAGAAGGAAATCCAGGGGCGCGACGACAACGAACATGGTCAGTCCGGAAAGCGCGATCTTCTTCAGAGAAGAAAAATCAATCGGCAGCGGAAAGAGGCTCATGGCCTTTCTCCAAATACCCACGGCCGTCAGGGTCTGGGCCGCACCGCTGGCGATGACCGCTCCGAGGGCTCCCAGTCCAGGAATCAGAAGGCAGTCCAGGAGAACATTGACGCCGCTGCACAGCAGGGTCCAGCGCACCAGGAAGGACTGCCGTTCGGAAGCCAACATGACGGCCTGCGCCGGGGCGAGGAACGATCGGGGAAGAGCGAAAAGCGCGGTCAGGACGAGAACGGGAATCGCCGGAAGGAATTTGGATCCGTATAACAAGCGAATCGTGGCGCCGCTCAACGCAGACATTCCCATGAGCAAAGGCAGGGCGAGCAAGGCCATATAGCGCGCCGCTTCCGCCGTTGTGCTGTACATTTCTTTCTTGCTGCGCCCGTATTGCACACCCAGGGTCATCCCAACGGCCCCCGCAAAAGCGACAGGAACCTGAAGCACGCTCTCGGTCAGATTGATGGGCAGGCTGAAGTAGCTGACTTGGCTGATATCTTTCACAAGGTACTTCAGGAAGAAGATATCCGACCGATCCCATACGATGATATCGAGGACAAAAAGGGCCAGGAGGTGCGCCGAAAAAGATTTCAGCCGCACCCAAAGTTCCTCCGGCAGCTCCACGAGCGGAAAGGGATTCATCCATCGGCGGACCAGAATATATTTCAGGGCGAATTCGAGCAGCCGGGACAAGCAAAGGGCTGCCGCGATTCCCGCCAATCCCCAATCCAGAACCAGCGTGAGAGTCACAAGAGTGACGTATAAGGCCATTCCGGCGAGATCTCCGGGGATGTTCGACTTCATGCTTTCCCGGGCCGAGTTGGTCTGGGTAGGAATCGCCCCTAACATCATCGGAGCAATCGCCAGGACCATCACCACAGAGACGGTGCGGTAAACGGGATCACCCAAGGCGTAAACCAGAATCAAACCCCCTGCGGCGATGATTCCGGCCAGGATTGCCTGGACTCGAAAGGTGGTTCGAAAGATGGCCCGAGCCATCTGCGGCTCGCCCCGCCCGAGGTATTCGGCCATATACTTTCGCGCCGCAAAGGGGAATCCCAGCATCCCCAGATGTCCACTGATGCGGGTCACAAAAATGAGGAAGCTGAGATATCCGAGAGTGGCCGGCCCAAACTTCCGGGCTATAGGGATCGAGGTGAGGAAGACGACGACGAAGCCGGCGCCCATGTCCAGGGCGGACCAAAAGGAATTCTTGGCGATCGTCCGGGTGTTCTGACCTGATCCTGCTCCGCCGCTCATCGAGCCGGTTTCCAAATCTTTCGCTTGACCCATCGGAGCAACGGTCTGGCCGCTACGAGGAATTCTCCGCGAAGGTCCTTCCCCGTTGCAAACCGGATTCTCATGATGGTTCTGCGTTCATTCGACAGTTCGACCCACAGCGGATGGTTATAGATGGAGGCGCCGGAATCCAGCCAGGCGATGTCCGAACGCTCATAGAGAAGATGGCGCAAGTCTTCGCGCATCAGGTGGAGACCGGGCGAGAACTTGGCGTACTCCTCGGAGTAAGTCGTTCGGAAGGCGTAACAGCCGGGTTTGGCCAGGAAATAAACAGCCCGCGCGATCGCTTGGCCTTCAAAGATCAGGGCCGACGTCAGCAAACGATTGGCCCGGAATGCTCCGGTCATCCCTTCGACGAAAAACTTCCGCGCGCCTTCGGAGCAAGCCAGGGCGGTGCCCTCCTTTCCTTTCCATCCGAGAGCCTCGAGCTCCAGGTAGCTCTGTACGGCGCCTTCGATATCGGTCACCGGCTGGGGGATCGAATGTTCCAACCGTCCCGTTTCGGAAAGACGCCTGATCTTGCGGGCGTTGCGTTTGGTAGGCGGCAGAATCGGGCTCGGCTCTCCGGGAGCGGGCCGCCGGCAACAGGTTCGTGTCCAGCAGTCCCAAGCGCCGATCATCGTTTGGCGGTCGTGAAGGCAATCGATGAGAAGTTGATAAAACGGCCCCTCCCCGGGAATCCACGTGAGGTCGGCCACACTATCGTTCTCGGCCAGCCAGCCGAAGAAGGAATCCAGGCACTCACGGGCGCAAGCGGCTCTGAGCAAGGGAGTGCTGATCGCGCAATAGCTGATCTTCCACAAATTGACCGGGATCTTGGGCTGTCTCTCGAGGGGGAAGAATCCGCAGAGAACGTGTTCCGCAAAGATCAATACGAATTGCAGCTCGGCGCCGGCGTCTAATTCCAAGTTCCGGACGGCGGGTAGCAGGGACCAGGGTTCGTAAAAGGGGTTTGGCTCGAGAGCCGCGGCCGCCAAGTCCTCCCAAGCCGCAACGTGCTCCGCCAGAGCCGCGGGATCGGAAAGCGCTACGATTCGCATTTTCGTTTCAGCTTCCATGAAACAACATCCGTTGGGCCGTTCTGCGAGTACGAAGCAAAGCGCGAGCCGCAGGACCGGGAAGCGCCGCCAGAAGGCGATAGGTTACGGGAGCATTCCCCGCCGCGTGCAGAACTTCGCGCGCTTCCCGGCTGCGCCCGAGCGCGATCAGGGCGGTCGCCTTCCGCAAGTATTGTTGCCCGAGAAGGCGGCGGTACAGGTCCCCGTGCCGGCGAAGAAAATCCGGATCCGAACCCCAAATCCTCTGCATCACCAGGATACGCGTCCCCGCCATGGTCAGTTCATCGGCGTCCGTCAACTGGGGGCCGGTATGAGCGCGCTGCCACGCGGTTTCGGTGTTCAGAAACGCGCCGGTTCCGGCCTTCGCCAGGCGCGCGTAACAAAACCAATCTTCGTAAGTCGGAACTCCTTCCTCGAAATGCAGGGCGCCTCCCGCTTCTGCACGGCGCGACACGACGGTTCCTGTAAACATGTAACTCGCGCAAAACATCTCCAAGTACATGCTTCCAAAATGGACGGGAAAGTCACAGATCTTTTCCGGCAAAGGAGCAATCGAGGAGTAGGGCACTCCCGGGCTGAGAATCTCGTCCCAGCTTCTGGGGTCCTCGTGCCAGTATTGCAGAGCCCGGCGGGTAATCTCCCCGCTTCTCCTTTCCTGAGCGAACTCGGAGAAGGAGAACAAAATGTCCGGGCGCGCCGCGAAGAGTCTTCTCTGCAATTCCAGCTTTCCGGGTATCCACTCGTCGTCGGAATCGAGAAACGCGACGAGGGATCCGGTCGCTTCGCGAATGCCGCGATTGCGCGCCGCGCCCGCGCCCCCGTTCTCCTTGCGTATGTAAACGACCCGGTCCCGAAAAGGCTTCACCGCTTCCTCGGTCGCGTCCGTCGATCCGTCGTCCACGACGATGATTTCATCCCCGGCCTGGACTTGTTGCAAGGCCGATTGAATCGCACGGCCGACCAGATGGGCGCGGTTATATGTGGGAATGATGACGGAAACCGACAGGTTCACCCCGCTTATCGTACACCGATTCAAAGTCATGGACAGATGCAAAATCGCAACCAAAAAGGTAGAATGGATTCATGCCAACGGCGGCCCTCAGCCATGAACCCAGCCATCCAAGACGAATTTCGTTCCATGCTGCGGCTGGCCGCGCCGTTGGTGCTGGCGGAGCTCGGCTGGATGAGCATGGGCATCGTGGACACCATCATGGTGGGCCGCGTCCCCAACAGCGCTGAAGCCATCGGCGCCGTCAGCCTCGGCAGTGTCCTCTTCTATTCGATAGGCATCTTCGGCGTGGGAATCCTCCTCGGCCTGGATACGCTCGTGTCGCAGGCCTTCGGCGCCGGCGATCTTCGAGACTGTCACCGGTCGCTCTACGCCGGCCTGCTGATCAGCGTTCTGCTGACGCCTCCGTTGATGGGTTCCGTGCTGCTGGTTCCTCCCTTGCTCGGCCGCATGAGAATCCATCCCGGCGTTTTTGCCGTGACGGTCCCTTACATGCGCGCGATCATCTGGAGCACGTTTCCTCTGCTCCTCTTCCAGACGTTTCGCCGATATTTGCAAGCCATGAACGTGGTCCAGCCCATCATGTTCGCGCTGATCTCCGCAAATCTCGTGAACTTGGTGGGAAACTGGGTGTTGATCTACGGACGTCTCGGTTTTCCGGCCATGGGTCCGGAGGGTTCGGGCTGGGCCACCAGCATCTCGCGCGTCTACATGGCCCTGGTGCTGCTCGTTACGATCCTCTATCACGATCGCCGCCTGGAGCGCGGCCACGACGCGAGCCTGTGGCAAATGCCGCTGCGGCCCGACTTCGAGCGCATCCGACATTTGCTGCGGCTGGGACTGCCGGCGGCTTCGCAGCTCACGATCGAAGTCAGCATCTTCGGACTTGTCACCGCGTTGATCGCGCGTCTCGATCCCTTTTCGCTGGCCGGACATCAGATCGCCATCAACGCCGCCAGCTTCACCTTCATGATGCCGCTCGGCATCAGCTCGGCGGCCGCCGTGCGCGTCGGGCAGGCCGTCGGCCGCAACGATCTCGATGGCGTGCGCCGCGCCGGCTGGACCGCGCTCGTGCTCGGCGCCGCCGTGATGGCCTGCAACGGCGCCGCCTTCTTGCTGGCGCCGCAGTGGATCTCGCGCATCTTCACGCCCGATCCGCGGGTGATCGCGGCCGGCGTGAAGCTCCTCTATGTCGCCGCGGTCTTCCAAATCTTCGATGGAGTGCAGATCGTCGCCACCGGCGCGCTGCGCGGCCTGGGAGATACGCGCACCCCGATGATCTGTCACTTGGTGGCCTACTGGTTCATCGGGCTTCCCCTTGGGTATTTCCTCTGTTTCCGACTGGGCTGGGGAGCGGCGGGACTTTGGATCGGCCTCTGCGTCGGGTTGATCCTGATCGGTTCAGTGCTGCTCTTCGCGTGGCATCGTCGGACGCATCCCGACGGCTCTAGCGAGGCGCCGCCGCGATCTCGACGATCGTAACTTCCGGCCTGGCGCAGAAGCGCGCCTCGGGCTGCGGCCATCGCGCCATCCCGATGCCGCGATTCACGTACATCGTGGTGGGTCCTTCGCGGTAGAGGCCCGATTCATATTTCTTGTCAAACTCGGAGTAGGTGACGAGCGCGCCGTAGAAGGGCAGCGCGATCTGGCCTCCATGCGTGTGACCGGCCAGGTAGAGATCGACGCCCTGCGGCGTGGTCTCGTCGAGATGATCGGGATCGTGATGGAGGAAGATGGAAAAAACGTTGGCCGGCGTTTGCTTCAGGATGCTTCTCCGGGGGTCCCAGTCGGCCCACCCCGC
>CAZRND010000013.1:26186-28871 GCA_964601345.1 uncultured Acidobacteriota bacterium
CACGCCGGTCAAGGCCGGTAAGCGGGCCTATTGCGGCCGGGGCCGGGGCACCTTTCCGGGGGTCCCCGTCGGCCCACCCCGCGCCTGACAGCCAGACGTCCGTTCCCTTGATCTTCAACGTGACCGCTTCTGATTTGAGCTCGCGAACGCCCGTGTTTGCGTAGAGGTCCGTATTGTCCCAGTATTCCTTGTCCCAATTCCCTTGCACGGCGTAAGTGGGCGCGATCTTCCGAAGCCGTCGCATCAACTCCTGAAAACGATCGAGCGCGCGGGAGGAATTCAGCGAGTCGCCGGCAAAGAGAATCAGGTCGGGCTTTTGCTCCTCGATGACACCGGGCAAACGATCCTCGAGGCGGGCCTTGCGCGCGCAATGCAGGTCGGAGATGAGCGCGATGCGCACCGGCCCCGTGCCGGGCGCGAACTTCTTCGTCGTCAGAGGAACATGCGTCACTTCCAGCCAGTACGGCTCCACGTAGAATCCGTAGAGAATGCAGACCGTCCCTACGGCCGCCAGACTCAGTGTCACGGCGCGGACGGGCCGGTAGTAGCGCGACCGGCTGCCGAGCGGCCGCAGGTCGGTATAGATTTTTCGCAGCGCTTCGTAGATCAGGATCACGCCGGCGGCGAAGTACACGCTCCAGATCGCGGTGACGAAGATCAGCAACCGGATACGGTACGGAAGATGCCGGCGGAACGTGTCCGAACGAATGATCTGCGCGACCTGTTCGATCGTCAGCCGGTTCCAGACTCTCCGGAGGGCCGCCAGTAGATCCGCGCCGCTCGGAATGTGATCGCCATAGTAGGCGTTCTGGTAGAAGTTGTATCCGGCGTAGAGGATTCCGGCCACGGCCGCAACCAGAAAAATCCGACGCAGCCAGGCCAGGACCGGCGAAGCCATCCAGCTAGAATGCCATACCTTTCGTGCCGGTCTTGATCCGGAGGATCGTGTGGCTGGAGGTGATGTAGAGCGTGGAGCCGTCGTCGCCGAAGTTGCAGTTGGCCGTGGCGAGGTCGAACTCGATGCTGCCTAGGAGCGTGCCATCGGGCGCGAAGACGTGAACGCCGCCCGGCCCCGTAGCCCAGAGATTGCCTGCGCGATCGACCTTCATGCCGTCGGGAAGTCCGGTGCGTCCCTTGACCCACGCGGTCGCGTCGAAGAAAACTCGGCCTTTGGCGATCGTTCCGTCGGTCTTGAGATCGTAGGCCATCCAGACGGCGTGTTCCGGATCGGAGACGGCCACGTAAAGAACCTTTTCGCCAGGGGCGAAGGCGATGCCGTTCGGCGCGCGGAGTTCCTTGGTGAGCAGCGTCAGCTTGCCTTGCTTGTCGAGACGGTAGACGCCTTGGAAGCCGAGCTCTTTCTGCGGATCGTCCCATCGCTTCGGCAATCCGTACGGAGGATCGGTGAAGTACAGATCGCCGTTCGATTTGTAAACTAGATCGTTCGGGCTGTTCAGGCGCTTGCCTTCGTAGCGGTCGGCGAGCGTAGTCTTGGTCTTGTCGGCGTTGAGGCGCGCGACGCGACGGTCGCCGTGTTCGCAGAGAACCAAGCGCCCTTGCGGATCGTAGGTGAGTCCGTTCGATCCGGGCTCGGGTCCGGTGAAGGGCGCCGAGCCGGTGTATCCGGACGGCTTGAGAAAGAGCGATGCGCCCGCGCCCGGCTTCCACTGGAAGACGGAGTTGTTCGGAATGTCGGAAAAGAGCAGGTAGCCTTCCTTGCGATTCCAGACCGGCCCCTCGGCCCAGGTGTATCCCTCGGCCAGTTTTTCGAGCGCCGCAGTCGGCGCGATGAGCTTGTCGAAGCGCGGATCCTTCCGCACAATCCGGCCCAGCGGCTTGTCTTGCGCCGGAGCGAGTGCGACGAGTATCAGAATCACAAGGGATAGTTTCTTCATGGAATGTGTATAGCGTGAGACGAGCGCGTTGTAAAGGGGTGCCACGTGCGATCCTCACCCGGAGGCGCGTGATATCCTTGAACGTATTGAAGTATCGGCTTTCCCTTCACGCGCGTCAGGAAATGGAACGACGCCGGATACTCCTTCCATTGGTGACTGCTCTCCTAGAAAAACCGGAGCAAGTCCTTCCGGAGAGACAAGGGAGATCTGTATTTCAGTCGCGATCGAACGTTGATGGTAAGATGTTCATAGTAAGGGCAATCGTGGACACACAGGTTGACCCGGCCTTGGTCGTAACCGTTTATCGGACGACCAAGATCCAGAAGTATTGGAGGACTCCGTGAAAGTAACCTATGACGCTGAGGTGGACGTGCTCAGAATCGTCTTGAGCGATTCCTCCATCGAAGAGAGCGACGAGGACAAGCCCGGAGTCATTCTCGACTACGACTGTGACGGCAACGTAGTCGGGCTCGAGATTCTGAATGCCTCCAAACGAATGGCGAACCCGCGATCGGTGGAGTATGCGGTCACGGGATAACGCAGCCGCCGCAGCCGAGAAAGTGTCGGCTCTCGAAACTGCGCGCTTCTTTGCCGATCGGCGGGCGCGAGCAGACTTCAAGGCTTTCGACAGAATTCTGAAGCGACGCCGTGGCCAACCGCCCCGCGCAGGGGATGAGATCCGCAAGTAAGAACAACCGCGTGCGAAAGGACTTCGATCTGGTGCGTGCTACTCTGGAGGTAGCCCCCGTAGCTCAGACTGGATAGAGCAGCGGTTTCCTAAACCGGAGGT
>CAZRND010000014.1:0-27842 GCA_964601345.1 uncultured Acidobacteriota bacterium
CCTGCGCGATCCTTACACCTTCGCAAAAATCGCCGGGGCGACTTCGCTGAGCGACGTCTACGCCAGGGGCGGCAAGCCTCTATCGGCTCTCTGCCTCACGGCGTGTCCGCAGGAGGGCGACATCGCCGTCCTCGAGCGGATCGTGCGCGGCGGTTGGGACAAGATGCAGGAAGCCGGCTGCGCCGTCATCGGCGGACACTCCATCTACGATCCGGAAATCAAGTTTGGATACTCCGTCACCGGCACAATTGCGCCCAAGCGCATCCTCAGCAACGCCGGCGCGAAGCCCGGCGACTCGCTGGTAATGACCAAGCGTCTCGGCACCGGCATCCTCTCGACCGCGCTCAAGCGCGGCGCGGTGAGCGAGGCGCAGATGGCCGAGGCGATTCAGTCCATGTGCGCGCTCAACAAGGGGCCCGCCGAAATCGCGACGCGCTTTCAGACGCACGCGCTCACCGACATCACCGGTTTCGGCTTGCTCGGGCACGCGCGCGAGATGGCGATCGCCAGCGGCGTGGGTCTCGAGATCCAGCACTTCGCGCTGGAGTTTTTCCCCGGCGCGCGCGAAGCCGCGCGCGACTGGCACCAACCCGGAGGGCTGAGCCGGAATCGCGACTTCATCTCCTGCGCCGTCGAATGGCGAGTCCCCGTGCCGCCGGAGGTCGAAGCCTTGATGTACGATCCGCAAACATCCGGCGGGTTGCTCATTGCGGTGGACTCAGCGCAATCCCGCCCCCTGATGGTGATCTTGCGCGATCTCGGCGCAAACCCGGTCCTGATCGGCCGCGTCACCGCCAACCCGAAACCGCCGATTGTCGTTGTTTAGTTACTTAAACTCGAACACCGCGGAGTCGAAGGGCACATTGTGCTTGATGTCGGCGACGATCGTCTCGACCTTGCCTTCGGAATTCGTGAACAGCGTCTTGAAAGGATACTGGATGCCGTCGATGGCGCGGAAATCCGAGAACTCGAGGCGCGTGCCGCCGTCGTCCCCCGCAACGATCACCCGCAAGAGACCCGCGGAGTCGAAGTAGTATTTCGCCGGTGCGTCCTTGCCGCTGACCAGCGTGAATGTGGTTTCGAGCACTTCGTAATCGACGCCGTCGCGCTTCTCCCGTCCGCCGTAGTTGAAGCGGCGGTCGTCGTTGCGGTAATCCCAGAATTCAGCGGCACGAGATGACCGGCGGATGGCGCGCGCGGCCATGTCGTCGGGAGGCAGCAAGCCGTTCCCTTGCGAGCTGCGCTGCCAGACCTGCTGGCCGTTGAAGCCCACTTCCGCTTTACCGATCGCGGGACCTTCGAGCACCTGGTAGGACTTGCCGTCGGCGAGGGATTCGAGCGTGGTGGTCTTCACCTCCTGCGCGCCCAGTTTCACCGTCGCCACGGTACGCCGCACTTTGAGTTCCTTGTAAGCGTGGATGCCGCCGCGGGCTTTCAAGTGCTTCTCAAGCAGTCTCTCGGCGGCCGGCGTGATGTCGGTGGCGTGCGCGCAAACCGTCAGGAGAACCGCGGCCAGAAATCGCTTTCTCATCCCGCCTCCTTCAGATCCTGTGAAAAGCCTTCAGTATGTCGCGCATCGAGTAGCGCAGCACCACCGGCCGGCCGTGCGGGCAGGTCATCGGACATTCGGTGCGCGCGAGCGCTCCCAGCAACCATTCCATTTTACGCTGCTCGAGCCGCATGTTCACCTTGATTGCGGCATGGCATGCTACAGATGCAGCAACACGCCGCTGCAGATCCTCGAGGCCCGCCGTCGCGGCATTCGGCGCGGCGTCGGGTGCGATTTCCGGCGCGGAGTGGTCCAGCACCTCGCGCAGCAGCTTCTCCATCTCCTGCGCCGAAACGCCCGCGGGCGCGGCCTTCACCGCCACGGTCGAGTGTCCGAAGGGCTCCATCTCGAAGCCATGCGCTTCCAGTTCCGGCTGTACCTCGCCAAAAGCAACTTGCTGCGCCGGTGTGAGACGCAGGACAAAGGGCATCAGCAGTTGCTGGCCCTCGAGGCGTTCGCGCTTCGATCGCCGGGCCAGGACCTGCTCGAACAGGACGCGTTCGTGAGCCACGTGCTGGTCGATGATCCAGAGTCCCTCGGCGCTGGCGGCGACGATGAAGCTGTCGTGGAGCTGTCCCAGGGGACGCAGGCCTTCGAGCTGCGGATTCCTAACGGGCGCAGTGGGTTCGGCCGATTCCTGGACCAGCGCTTCTTCTCGCGTCTCCGGCTCAGGTAGAGGCACGGTTCCGAAAGAAAGACGCCCCGGCTCAGGCAGCGGACGCGGCGGTTCAAGATGAAATGCGGGACCGGCTGCCGAAGCCGCTGCCATCACAGGCACCGGCTGTGTCACGTCGGGCGGCGCGGTGACAGGGAACGTCGAGACCGGGCGCGACTCCCGAAGACGCTGCAGCACGCCGTCGCGTAGAAAATCGTGCACCACGTTCTGGTGGCGGAAGCGAACTTCGGTCTTCGAGGGATGCACGTTCACATCGACTTCTTCGCAGGGCATCTCCAGAAAGAGCAGCGCCACTGGAAATGTTCCGGACGGAATCACGTTGCGATAAGCCTCGCTCAGCGCGTGCAGAAGCAGGCGGTCGCGGATCAAGCGCCGGTTCACAAAAATGAAGATCGCGTTGCGGTTCGCCTTCTGCACCTGCGGCCGCGAGATAAAGCCGGAGAGGCGGAGTACGACCCCCGGCTCGGGCTCCGGCGGCGCGCCCGCTCCGAACTCCGGCGTGTAGCCCTTGAGATGGCTCGACGTCCCCGTGAAGTAGGCGGGGAATTCCATCGTGACGTCGTTGAGATCGACCATCTGATCGAGCGTTTCTCCGCCAAAGACTTGGAAGAAGCGCTCGCGCCGGTTCGCCGCGGGAGCGACGTTCAGCAACTCGCCCGTGGATGTGGAGAGCACGAAGCCGCGCTCGGGATTCGCCAGAGCGTAATGCGTGACGAGCGACGCCACGTGCGACATTTCGGTGGCTTCCGAGCGCAGAAACTTGCGGCGCGCCGGCAGGTTGTAGAAAAGATCGCGCGCCGTCACGACCGTGCCCGTCGGGAGTCCGGCCTCCTTCACGTCGATCATCCGGCCGCCATGGATTTCGACCCGCGTGCCGGCCGCTTCCTCGGCGGCGCGCGTCTCGAGCACCAGGCGCGAGACGGCGGCGATCGAGGGCAGCGCTTCGCCGCGGAATCCGAGCGTCGACACCGAGAGCAGATCTTCGGCTTGGCGCAGCTTGCTCGTAGCATGGCGCTCGAAGGCCAGCAACGCGTCGTCATGCCCCATGCCGCAGCCGTCGTCGAGAACGCGGATCAAGCGCCGTCCGCCCGCTTCCACGTCCACGCGCAGGCGCGACGCACCGGCGTCGAGCGAGTTCTCGACCAGCTCCTTTACCACCGCCGCCGGACGCTCAACGACCTCGCCCGCGGCAATTTTGCTGGCAATGGAATCGGGAAGGATGCGGATTTTCCCCACTAAATCGAGATTATCCCAACGGCATCGGAGATGTGATATTTTTTGAGAATGGACACGCACAGTCTGCCTCCAGTGCCGCTTCCCTTGTTTCATCCCGTGCACGCGTTGCGTTCGAGCGCCCCTCGTCTGAAAGACGTGCCGGCTACAACCACGGCCGCGCTCGACCAAGCCTTCCCCGAGAAATTCCCCGCGGGCTCGCCGGTTGCGGTCGCGGTGGGCAGCCGCGGCATCGTCAACTACGCGAAGGTGGTCCGCGCGGCGGTCGATTTCCTGAAGAGCCGCGGCGCGAAGCCCTTTATCGTTCCGGCGATGGGCAGCCACGGCGGCGCGACGGCTGAGGCGCAGCGCGCCGTGCTGGCGGAATACGGAATTCACGAAGAAGCGATGGGCGCACCGGTCGTTTCCTCGATGGAAACGGTCTCGCTCGGGACAACCAAAGGCGGAATCGAAGTTTTCATGGACCGCCATGCTTTCGAGGCGGGCCGCGTGCTGATGGTGAATCGCGTCAAGGTCCACACCGACTTTCAAGGCCACGTCGAGAGCGGCATGATGAAGATGGTCGCCATCGGCCTGGGCAAGCTCGACGGCGCGCGGCGCTTCCACATGAATGCCATGCGCATCGGTTTCGAGGCAGCGCTGCTCGAAATGGCCCGTCACTCGCTGGCGAGCGGCAAAATCATCGGCGGCGTGGCTATTCTCGAGAACGACAGCCACGAGACCGCCGAAGTCGCCGCGGTCGCGGCGACAGAGATGGAATCGAAGGAGCGGCGTTTGATCGAGCGGGCACGCGACATTCGCCCGCGCCTGCCCTTCGAAAAGCTAGACCTGTTGATCATCGACGAGATGGGCAAGAACATCAGCGGAGCGGGAATGGATACGCGCGTCATCGGACGGAGCGTGCATCCTTCACTCGACCAGGCCAGCCCGACCGGGACGATGCCTGGACATCTCGACGTCCAGCGCATCTTCGTCCGCGATCTCACGCATGAGACCGAAGGGAATGCTTGCGGCGTCGGCCTGGCCGATGTCACGCACGAGCGCGTCTTCCGCAAGATGAATTTCGAGACGACTTACACGAACGCCGTGACCTCGCTCGCCTACGTGGCGGCCCGCCTGCCGATGTGGTTCAAGAGCGACCGCTCGGCGCTCGACTTCCTGCTGCGCAACATGGGCCTGCCCGCGCCGGAAGAGCTTCGCGCGGTGCGGATCGTCAATACGCTGGCCGTGGATGCGTTCCTGGCCTCGCCGGCATGCGCGAAGGAACTGGCTTCGAATCCGAATTATAAGGTGCTCGAACCCGTCCCGCTCGAGTTCAACGAGAAAGGCGACATCGTTTCAGAAGTTCGGGAACTTGCCGGAGCTCACTGAGTCAGCGCAAGCACGGCGTAGGCGGTAGCGGCGTCGTCCATGAAATGGAAGGCGACGGCCGAGGGCTCCCGCTGCTTGTTCAGGGAATAGGCGAGCCAGTTGCCCGGCTCGGTCTGATTTCGAACCAGCCAGACAATACCGCGCTTGAGCTGTACATCGCTGTAGCCGAGGCCGGCCTGCTCGAGAGCAAACACGATCAGTCCGGTTGCGTAGCCGTCGCTCTTGGTTTCGAGCGGCGTATTGTCATGACGCTTCCATTTTCCGACCAGCGCTGTTAGATTCCAGCCGCCATCCTCGCCCTGCTTGCTCAGCGCCTCGGCGACAATCGCATCCCGCTGGGTCTTATCTAGCAGGCCGGGTAGACTTTTGGCGGCCCAGAGCAGGATCACTCGATTGATCAGCGATTGCTGTTCGCGATGCTCTGCGAGGTAGCCCTTCAGCAGTTTCAGATTCTCTTGAACCGCGGGTTGCGAGCGATAGCTCTGCGGCGCCATTCCCGTGGCGATGGCTCCGAGCACCGCGCCGTAATAGCGTGAATCATCCGATTCCCATGGTGCGTTATGGAAGTTGAGCCAAATCCACGATCCCTTGTTCTCGCCGGTCTTTTCCTGCAGCTCCCACATGTTGTCGAGGGCGCGGGCCGTTTCGCTGCTGCCCAGGCTCGCCAAGACGACCGCATCGAGGATCGCTTCGGTGCCGCGCGATTCGGCGGATTTTGGAGCGCCGTTCTTCTCGTCGCTATACCACGGCTCGACTTCCTTCCACATCCGGACGCGCTTCTCGACATTTTCCTGAAACTTGCGTTCCTGCGCCGATAGCGCCGTTTCGGCAAGCGGCTTCCGCAGGGCAGGCCGCGCGACGGCATAGGGCAACGCCGTGTGGCACGAGATGCAGAAGGTTTCGTGATCGCGCGAGGCGGTCTTCGAACCCATCCACCAGTCGGCGCGACCGGCGGGATAGGCGGCCCCGGCTTTCTTGTTCCACGAGATATCGCCGCCCGCGGCAGGCAGGGAAATCGCCAGAATACATACCGCCCAGAGTGCTTTCATGATTGCATTATAGCGCCTTCCGCACCAGCAGCTACGTGCCCTCGACCAGAATCAGCTCACCGGATGAGCCAGACTGGCGCAGCTTAATCAGCGGCGCATACTCGGGATCGTTGTACCAGGCGCGGGCGTTGGCCAGCGTGGGGAACTCCAGAATCACCACGGCGTTCGGAAGCGCGCGGCCACCCTCGGCCTTCTCCATCGCGCCGCCGCGCACCAGATAGCAGCCTCCATGCTTGGCCAGAACGGGCATGATCCGCGCTCCATATTCCGCGAGCCACGAAGGATTCTGAATCGTGATTTCTCCAATTGCGTAAGCAGGCATTCAAAATCTCCTTTCGGTCATTTCTTCTGGCGTTTCAGGTCCTCAAACCAATCGAGCACTACGTTCAATTGCGGCGCGGCCGATTCCTGCTCGGTCCTCTTTACCATAAGGAAGCGGCGTCCGTCGGGAGAGACTTCGTAGTTGATGTGGCCGAGGGGCAGCGTCTTCTCATAGCGGTCCACGAAGAGCGGCAGCGGTTTCCCGAGTTTCAACACCGGCTTGAGCTCCACAGGCGCCGCCATCATCCGTTCGCTGCTCCGGTAGAAGAGCTCCTTTCCATCGCGCGACCAGCGCGGCTCGCTGCCTCCGGCAGTGGAGACCTGAACTTTGGAATCCAGCGAAGTACCGCCGGGGAAAGCGCGCAAGTAGACTTCGTCGCGTCCCGATTCGTTCGAGACATAGGCGATCCAGGCGCCGTTGGGCGAGAATTGCGGACCCCACTCGTGGAATGACGTCCTCAGAAACGGCCAGGCCTTGCGTTCGCCTTCCAGCGGCAGAATCCAGATATCGCCGCTGGTGACGGGATTGTAGTCGGTGAGCGCCAGCAAACGGCCGTCGGAAGAGAGCGATCCGAGATGCACGTGGTTCGGGCTGGACCACAGCGTCTCCTCCGCGCCGCTGCCGTCCGCGCTCTTCCACAGCACGGAGCGTGTTACCTTGCCGGGACGCGAGCAACTCATGATGACGCGCCGGCCATCCGCCGACAGGACCGGCGTCTCATTCTGCCAACCCTGCATGGTCAAGCGGCTGAGAACGCCGCGCTCCACCTCGTAAGACCACACATCGGTGCGCGCTTGATCCACGATGGAGGCCAGCAGCGTGCCGCCGTCGCGCGTGAAGCGCGGATCCATGTACAGACGGGGCGGCGCAGGAAAGGAGCTTTCTGAGCCGCTCCGATCCACCCAGACGAGCGCGTAATCGGATTTCTGAGCGCTTCCCGAGACGTAGACCAGCGTGCCGTCGCGCGAAAAGGCGTATTGCGGACCACTGGTGGAGGTATTGAGGACGCCGTCCACAACGGTCGCTGGACCGCCAGTCACTTCGAGCTTTTCGGGATCGAATGGCGCGGCCAGCAACTCCGCTCCTCGAGCGAAAATCAAGTGCCCCGTGGGAGCATAACGGGCGCCGGACCCTTCGAGCAGGGTTTTCCGTTGCCTGGCGCCGAGCGTATACACCGAAACCTTGGGGATTCCCGAGTTGTCCATGAGCGTGTAGATGACGGCGCCGCCGTCCGGCAAGATGTCCGGCCAGGAGTGGCCGACGTCTCCGTGCTGGGAATCAGGAGTGGTGAGGCCTTGTGGCGCGCCTCCATCGGCCGAGATGCGCGAGAGGCCTGAGTCGGGACCGGGCGTGAAGACGATTGTACCGTTCGCACCCCAACTCTGCCCAACGGCGACGGGAACATCGCAGAGAACTTGCGGCGCGCCACCCGACACGGCGACTTTCTTGAGCTTGTGGTCGGCGAAAAAACCAAGCCATTGTCCATCGGGAGAGAAGAACGGATTGTACCCGCCCTCCGTGCCCGGAATGGCCGAGGACTCGAAGCGGTCGAGAAAGCGAAGGTAGATCTGGCCCCTTCCGCCGCGGCGCACGACATACGCAAGGCGCGATCCATCCGGCGAAATGGCAATGACCGGACCCGGACTCCCGGTGATGTCCAGCGGCTCGGCCGCGGGAAGCGCAATCACCAGCCGCCGTGGTGCGCGGGAGGCGGGCGCAGGTTTGCGCCAGAAGGATCCGACGAACAAGCCGAGAATGATCGCCGCCACAATCGCGCCCCACAAGATCGCTTGCCGGCGAGTCCCCTTCGCCAAGGTGTGCTGCCGGGGCGCGCCGGCAGGCGCCTGAAGCTGCTCCTCAATCTGGACACGCGCGTCGCCGGCATGCTGTAATCGTTGATCGGGATCTTTCTGCAGGCAGCGGCGCAGCAACTCCCGGATTCGCGCCGGCGTGGCGAACGGAAGCGCATCCCACTCCGGCTCGCTGCTGAGCACATGCACCAGAGTGTCGGGAAGCGACGCGCCGCCAACAGCGCGGCGTCCCGTGAGTAATTCAAACAGGATGCACCCGAAAGCCCAGATGTCGGCGCGGCGGTCCACGGGCTTGCCGCGCGCCTGCTCGGGCGGCATATAAGCCGGCGTACCGAGAATCGCGCCCGCCTTCGTCGCGATGCTCTGCGTAAGAGAATCGGAAAGGCCGCTCGGACCTTCTTCGAGCGCTTTGGCCAGACCGAAGTCGAGCACTTTGACCCTTCCTCCGGCGGCAACTTTGATATTGGCCGGCTTCAGATCGCGGTGTACGATTCCCTTTTCATGAGCGTATTCGAGCGCGCGGGCAACCTGCCGCGCTACCGCCAGCGCTTCTTCGACCGGGAACGCCTCACGCAGGAGGCTCTCGGCCAGCGTCGGACCCTCGACCAACTCCATCGCTAGCGCGTGCGTGTTCCCGGTTTCCTCGAGGCCGTAGATCTGCGCGATATTCTCGTGATTGAGCATGGCCAGCACTTGCGCCTCTCGCTGGAAGCGGGCCATGCGTTCCGGATCGCCGGCAAACGAAGCGAGCAGGACCTTTAACGCCACTTCGCGCCCGAGCTTTGTGTCGCGAGCCCGATACACTTCCCCCATTCCGCCCGTGCCGATCGGAGCGATGACCTCGTAGGGGCCAACACGGGTTCCCGCAGCCAACGGCATATATGTCCGGTGAGTATACTTCAGCCCAGATAGTCCAGAACGTTTTGAACCGCCATCCGCAGGCCGGCTTCGAGCGCTTCTGGCGTGACTCCGGCGGAGTGGGGCGTGAGCACGACGTTATCGAGCTTGGTGAGCGGATGGCCGGGCAGCAGCGGCTCGGCGTCGAAGACATCGAGTCCGGCGCCGGCGATCCGCCGCGCGACGAGCGTTTCGACGAGAGCGGCCTCGTCCACGATGGGGCCGCGCGCCGTATTGATTAAGATCGCCGCCGGCTTCATCCAGGCGAGCTCGCGGCGTCCGATCATGCCGCGCGTTTCGGGCGAGAGGCGCAGGTGCAGGCTGACGACGTCACTCTGGCGAAACAACTCTTCGATCGAGACGAGTTCGAAGCCGAGCGCCGGATTCGGATGCATCGTCCAGGCGATGACGCGCATCCCGATGCCCGCGCCGAGCCGCGCGAATTGGCGTCCCACCGCGCCGAGTCCGATGATGCCGAGGGTCTTGCCCTGCAACTGCGCGACTTGGGCGCGAGGCCACTTTCCGTCGCGCACCTCGCGATCGATCTGCGGGATGCGGCGCGCCACGGCGAGCATGAGCGCCAGCGAGTGCTCGGCGATCGATGGCGCGGATACTCCGGGCGTCGTCGTGACCTTGACGCCATAACGTCCGGCCGCGGCGAGGTCCACGTGATCGGTACCCGTACCCCATACGGAGAGCAATCGCAACTTCGTGCAGCGGCTGAAGACTATCTCGGTAAACTTGCAGGAGGATCGGATGTTGATGACGATCTCCGCGCCGGCAATCCGTTCGATGAGCTTTTCATCCGAGCCGGGGAGCGTGTCGTAGTAGTCGATCGCTTCCCGGCTGGCGAGTTCGCGGTAAGCCGCGCTACCGATCATCACCGGCGGAGCATCATCGGGGATTGCGATTCTCGCCATTTGATCAGGCTAATCGGAAGCCGATCTTTCGTTTTGCGGCCGGAGAATCGAGGCTGTCCGGCCCTGAGCCGCCTCAAGCTTCTCTATCCGCAACCTTATCCCCTCGTTCGCCGCGATCAATTCGCGCATGCGAATGAAGGTCCTTATAATGGCGATGCTTGTCCGCACGGCGCGAGCGCTGTGAAGGACGGAGGCAAGCATGGCGACGCCATGCTCAGTGAATGCATAAGGAAGCGTTCGACGGCCGCCCCATCTTGACATTCCAAGTTGGAATGTCAAGTTCGCTGCCTCATCCTTGGAGAGTTGGAACATGAACTCGTGGGGAAAACGCTCCCGATTGCGCTTAACGGCGCCGCTTGGAATCTACCGGAAGCCTGTGCGCTCGTCAACAAGTTGGCCATTTTTTGGGAAAGGATTCCTCGAGCATCGAAGCGACGGCGAGGACCGTTTCTTCGTCGAACGGACGCCCGATGATTTGCACGCCGATGGGCAAGCCTTCGGGAGATTGTCCGCAAGGAACTACCGCCGCCGGCAAGCCGAGAAGATTGTAAGCCTGAGCGTAGCTGAAGGCCTTCAAGTATTCGACATCCTGGCCTTCGATCTTGAATCCGCCGCGATGCCCGTGCTCGAACGCAGGAATGCCGGCCACGGGAGCCAGCATGATGGGCCGGTCCATCATCTCGCCGACAACCGAGGCGCGAAGTTTGTCGCGACCGATCCAGGATGCCCAGTAGCGCTCGACGGTCATCGGACGAATCGTCCTTTCGAGACCCTTCACGAGCGGACCCTTCAAGTCTTCGCGGTCCTTGTAGAGTCCCACGATGCCGGGCACGCCCGCCTCGCAGAGCCACGTATACCAAAGATCGTGCGACGTCTCGATTCCCGCGGGACGCCGCTCGATCACGTCCAAGCCGCGATCGGCGAGCGCGCCTGCGGCGCGCACGACCGCATCGCGCGTGGCAGCGGTCACCGGGCAGATGCTGTCGTCTGCATACCACATGACGCGGATTTCTTTCACGGGAAGAGCAGGCTGAAAACCTGCTCCACTGGGCACCGAGACCGGATCAGAGGGATCGAAGCCCACGAGCACACTAAAGAGCAGGGCGAGATCTTCGACGCGCCGCGCCATCGGACCGAGCGATGAGCCGATTGCAAACGGTCCTGCCGTCGCCACGGGGAAGTGTCCGGTGCTCGGGATGCGTCCAGGGGTCGGCTTCAATCCGGCGATGCCGCAGAAGTGCGCGGGCACGCGGATCGATCCGCCAAGATCAGAGCCGACGCCGGCCGGTGAACATCCGGAGGCAATCGCCGCGGCTTCGCCGCCGCTTGATCCTCCGGGCACATGTCCGAGATTCCAAGGATTGCTCGTTCGCCCGAAGACGGGATTCTCGGTGCGCAGGTCCATGGCGCACTCGGGCACGTTGGTTTTGCCGAGAATGATCGCGCCCGCCGCCTTCAGACGCGCCACGACCGGTGCATCGGTCTTAGGCACGTAGTCTTCACGCAGAAGCGTTCCGGAAGTTGTGCGCACGCCGGCGGTGTATATGGTGTCCTTGATGGAAACGGGCACACCGGCCAGAGGGCCGACCCGATTCTCGCGCGCGGCACTGCGCGCCTGGTCGAACGTCGTCGTGACAAACGCATTGAGCTTGGGATTCACTTCCTCGATCCGGCGGATGTGCGCGTCCACCACTTCGAGGGACGAAACTTCTTTCTTGCGCATCATCGCCGCCAGCTTGCTCGCGGACTCGAAGATCATATTCGCAGCTCCTGTGGAATCGAGACCAGCGGGGCGCCCGTGACGAGCCCGGTCATGAAGCGTCCCACCGCGGGCCCGAGCTTGAATCCGTGTCCCGAGCCGCCGCCGGCGATCCATACGTTGTTCATCTCCGGGTGCCGGTCGAGGATCAGGTTCGAGCCGCGCGTGCGTTCATATTGACATACGCGCGTCTCACAGAGAGGCGCACCCGCGAGTTTAGGAAACCGCGCCGACATGTACGCCCGCGCGCCGGCGAGCCCTTCCGCTGAGACTACGCGATCTCCGGTGGTCGGATCAAAGGGCGGCCCGCTCACATCGCAAGCGATCTTGACGCCGCGCCCGTCGAGAACCGGGAACCCGTAGTAGGAGATGCTCTTCAAGTCGCTGGCTCGCGAGATGTCAATCCAGGCAGGAAATTGCGGCGGCGAAAAGTCGAGTCCCGAAGGCGCGCCGAAGAAGAATACCTCTTGCTTCGTAACCTGGATTCGCTCGCCGAGCAATTCGGGGAAGAGCGTCTTCAGCCACGGGCCGCAAGCGAATACGAACGACCCGGCCGAGATCTTGCGTCCATCTGTAGTCTCGAGCGACTCGAGCGGGGCCCTCGGCGGCAGAACGGCGGCCACCTCGGACGTTCCGCCTTCCCTGACAAATGCCGCTTCGATGGCCAGACAGGCCTGACGCGCCAGCAGCGCGCCGGCTTCCGGCTCGAAGAGCGCCACGCGCGTATTAAGAGCGGCGAAAGCCGGAAAGCGCTTGGTCATTTCGCCCGCATCGAGGCGCTCAACAGGAATCTTCCATTCCGTCAGATGGCGAAGACTCTCGGCAACGTACGGAGCCTCTTCGTCAGCTAGCCAAAGCACGCCGGTGGGATGGAAAATGCGAACGCCCCACTCGTCCTGCCAGGTCTTCCAATCGCGCAGGGCTTCCCAGGCCCAGCGCGTGTACAGCGATTGCTCGCCGTATCCGGCGCGGATGATCCGAGATTCTCCTCCCGAGGTCGCGCGCGGATTCGCCACGCCCCAGGCATCGAGCAGAAGGACAGCGAGTCCTTGGCGGCGCAGAAAGTATGCGGTGGAAACACCGAAGACTCCGCCGCCCACGACTACGACGTCGGGGTGAGTGTTGGGCACGAGGAGCCGAGCTAGTCCTTCTTAACGGATTTCACGAGCGACTGGAAGTCCGCCTCGGCTGCGGCAATGGTCTTCTTGGGTCCGGTAAGTTTGAAGAAGACGGGTCCTTGGGATCCCTCGACCACGGCGCCGAGCAACCGGAAGTCGGGCTTCGACGATTTAGTGGTCGCCATCGGTCCGCCGGCGCCGGTGTAGACTCCCGTGATATCGAGCGTCGAGACTTGCAGGCCGTTGATAGTTTGCTTCAGCGGCTTGGCGCCGACGGGTTTGCCGGCGGGCGTCTCGATCTGACCGATCCAACGATCGAGATTGGCCTGCACCGAGCCGCCCTGTCCCGGACCGAAGAAGTAGATGCCGCATTCGCCCGGTTCGGAATCGCCGGCTGCAGCCGGGATTCGGTAAGTCGCGACGCGCATTGGACGCGGCGGATCGGCGGTCCAGCGCGACGGGGGCGCCCACTTCACTCCGCCGGCCGAACTGGGAACGCCCGCCTTTTGGGCGAACAGAGACGCTGCAATCAAAACCGCCACTGCGAGTTTTTTCATAGGGGATTATTTTCTGAACAGATCTTCAAACGCCTGACGCGCCGTCGCCGGTTTCGCGAAGTGAGCCGAGGACGTTTCTTTCTCCACGGTCACGCGCATCTGGTAGAGCGCGCATTCATTGCGGGCGTCCTTCTTGGCGATGCGCTCGGGAATCGGCTTCAGGCATTCGAAGCGTTGTCCGGCGTCGAAGAAGACGCACTGCTTGCAGGAATGCAACTCGAAATGGCAGCGCGGGCATTGCCCATTCGCATCGACGTCGGCGGGCAGGATGGTCCCGCATCCCGCGCAGCGCGATACGCCGCGGCGAGGCGCCATGGTCGGCGATCTCGGCCGCTCGTGCGACATCACCGTGCGCGGCGCACCCGGCGGCTTCTCTTTCTTGACGCTCGTTTCCCTCTCTGGGCGACCGCTATCCTGATATCCGCGTTGCCGGTACTTTCTATCCATGGTGTTCCTAGCCCCTCTGAAACAGCTCTTGGCTGAACAATACCACAAAAATGCCTCGGACTAACGGCGACGATCGGCCTTCCGAATTCCGGCAGCGGCTGCAGTGAAGACTTGGGGCAGAGTGCGTCCGGACTGCTCGCATTCGGCGGATAGTTTGGGAGAGATCGAGCGTTCCGCTTGCTCCCTTGAGCCCGCGCGGTTCATCAGCCAGTAGAGCTGGTCGGCGCAGTAGAGCGCGTGATCCATCGGGCTCCGCCGCGGGATTCCGGCCCGGTCGTCGTGGGCGCTGACGGCATAAACCACGACGTCGCTGAATCCGAGCTCGCGAAGCATCTTCGCGCCGACGAGTCCGTGGCCGGAAAGATCGTCTTTGGTGGTGGCGATATCGATGTCGTGCAAGAGGCCGGAGAGGCCCCACTCGTCGCGATCGGTCTTTCGAGGCGCCAGCTCGCGCATGATGGCTTCGACCGCCCGCGAATGGTTCAGTGTCTTCTCATCCTTGATTTGGGATTGCAGGGCATCCCACGCGCGGGTGCGAATGTCCACCGGTCCGAGCAAGATCGCCAGGAGCACCGCGAAGCGCATGGGGCTAATCCGTCTTCTTCAGCGTGCCCTTTTTCTTCGCGACTTCGAGGAGCGTGGGATAGAACTGCACGAACGTCTGCTCGACGGCGCCGTGCTGCGGATGACAGGAATAGCAGCGCGCCGACGAGCCGATCGGGCTGGCGGCGTCCACGTCATTCTTGCCGAAGTTGAAGAAGGCCCATTTCGAGGGGAAGCGGGTTTCGTCCTTCACCTCCACCTCTACGGCCTCCAGATCGCTTTGAAAATGTCCGCCCTGGTTGATCGAGCCCTTCGATTCCGACTTGCGAACTTCGAGGACGAATACCGTCTTGTCCGGCCACTTCCCGGTATCGAGAAACGATTTGTAGGCGGAAGGCGAGACGAAGACGTTATCGAAAAGGGGCGCGTCGGGACGCGCCGCCGCGCCGGCAGGACCGTAAGTCATGCCGACGCCCGAACTCAGGAAGACCCATGACCGGTAGTCGCGTGGACGAAGCAGTTGCCCTTCGGCATTGTAACGAGGTCCGTCGGAGTCAGGGGCAGCCGCCAGGAGCAGAGCCAGCAAGAACGCGGTTCTCATGACTGCTATTTTACTCGGAACGCAGCGCCGTCATCGGATCAATGCCCGCGGCGCGGCGCGCCGGAATGTAGCAGGCGGCCAGGGCCGCGCAGGGCAGCAGCACCGAGACAATGGCGAAGGTCGCGGGATCATTCGGCGCGACCTGGAAGAGCAATCTCTCGAGCAGCCGGGTCAGGCCCAATGCACCGGCAAGTCCAGCGAGTCCGCCGAGCGCAACCAGAACCATGCCTTGCTGCACGACCATACGAGCCACGTCGAGCGGACGCGCGCCGAGCGCCAAGCGAATGCCGATCTCGCGGATTCGCTGGCTGACGGAGAGCGCCAGCATTCCGCCGATGCCGGTAGCCGCGATCACGAGCGCCAGCGCCGCGAAGAGCCCGAACAACTGCGCGGTAGTGCGCGGAGAAGCCATCGAATCGCTGCGCGCCTGCTCCAGCGTCTGGACGCGCGGGATGGCCGTGTCCGGGTCGACATCGAGAACCGCGCGCTTCACCTGCCGGGCGATGCTCATCGGATCGCCGGCGGTTCTAACGAGAATGGCGCCCATCGCTGGATTCTGCTCCACCGGCCTGTAAATCTGGTCTGGAGGTTCCTGGGTGAGCCCAAATTCCTTCACGTCGCCGACGACGCCGACGATCGTGGTCCAATGCGCCCCGCGATCCCAGGAGACTCGCTTGCCGATCGGATCCTCGCCGTTCCAACGGTGCAATGCCAAGGACCGGCTGACCACCGCGACCGGCAGGGTGTCCTTTTTGTCGAAGTCGTTAAAGATTCGCCCGCTAAGCAGCGGGATGCCCAAGGTCTTGAAGTAATCGACGCCGGCGACACGCTGCGTCGCAGCGGGCGGGACTTGGCCTTTGGCCAGCACCTGGCCCTCGAGCATGAACCTCGAGTTCCAGGGACCGCCGTCGGGACGCAGCGGAAAACTCGATGCCAGGGAGGCCGAGAGGACGCCGGGTTGCTCCTGGATTTTTTGCATCATGCGCCGCTCCACTTCCAGGCGGTCGTCCCCGGTCTTGTACTTCGACCAGTTCATCATCACGTTCATCGTGAGCACGTGTTGCGAGACGAATCCGGTATCGACCTGCTCGATGCGAAGCAGGCTGCGCGACATCAGGACCGCCCCCACAAGCAGCACATAGGAGAAAGCCACTTGCGCCGCGATCAGCAGGCCGCGCAGCCGCTGCTGTCCTCCCGTGAGCGAAGACTGGCTCGATCCTTCCTTGAGGCCGCGCGCGATATTTTCACGCGAATAGAGAGCGGCCACCGATCCGAAAACCACCGTCGTCACCACGGCACAGAGCGTCGCAAAGAGGAAGACCGGGCCGTCGATCGAAATCTCGCGAGCCCGCGGCGTCAGGCGGGCGACAAAGTCGGTCAGCAGGTTCATGCTGAAGGAGGCGAAGAGCAGGCCGGCGCCCGCGGAGAGCAGCGCGAGAATCAGGCTCTCGGTGAGCAACTGCCGCATCAGGCGGCCGCTGCCCGCGCCCATGGCGGCGCGTACGACAAGTTCTTTTTCTCTCTGGGCCATCCGCGCCAGGGTGAGATTGGCGACGTTCGCGCAGGAGATCAGCAGGACGAAACCGGCCGCACCGAGCAGCAGGAGCAGCATCGGCCGGGCTTCCCGCGTGAGCTCTTCCCGCAAAGGCGTAGACGCAACGCGGTATCCCATGGCTGCCGGGTACGCGTCGGGATAATCCTTCTCGAGCCGCGCGGCAACCGACGAAAGGTCGGAGCGCAATTGTTCAGGAGTGACGCCCGGCTTGACGCGCGCGAACGCGTCCATCATGCGGTGATCGCGCATGTTCATCATGTCCGGCGACCCGCGGAAGGGACAGGCGGAGGTCGGCATGTACACGTCGTTCTCGTCGGGATATTGCGGGATTTGCGGAAGCACGCCGACGACCGTGTGCACGCGGTCGTTCATCTGAAACTTCCGGCCCACGATCTGCGGATCGCCCTTGAGATGCTGCTGCCAGAATTCGTAACTCACCACCAGCACGGCCGCGGCGCCCTTCTGATCGTCCGCGGGTTCGAAGGTCCGGCCCAGGAGCGGTTTCACGCCGAACATATCGAAGTAGCCGTCCGAGACGACGCCGGTGCGCACGCGCTGCGCTTCCGGTCCTCCGAAGAGCGTGAAGGTCATACCGTGATATTCAACCAGCCCGCTGAGCGAGCGGCGCTGGGTGCGGTAATCCTGAATTTCTTTCACCGAGAAGTTGATGTCGTTCGAACCGGCGCGCGGCGCCTGCTGACGGATGGTGACAAGTTGCGTATCGTTCGCGTAAGGCAGCGGGCGCATAAGCGTCGAGTGGACCACGGAGAAGATCGCGGTATTCGCGCCGATGCCCAGGCCCAGGATCATCACCGCCAGCAGAGTGTGGCCGAAGTTCTTGCGCATGAGGCGGAGAGCGTATGAGGTGTCCTGCCCGAGCACGCTCAGGTGCTCGCGCGGCGCCATGCGGAAAATGCCGGCGATCGTCTCGCCCCACAACCGCAGGAGCGATAGCCTGCCCGGCTCGGCCGCTGCAGCGGCGCGTTGTTCGTGGAAAACCTCTTCCATCTCGCTGCCAAAGTCGCTGCGGAAGTCGAACGGCAGGAGGCGCAGCAAAGCGCGATAAGCGCGCACCGAAAAGGACAGATTCTGTTCCGACATGTTCCCTCCCTGTCAGGCAGGCCGAAGAGCTTTCACCAGGCGTTTCGCGCGCGCGGCCGCAACCACTTTCTCCATCCGCAGAGCCTCGGCCTGCGCTGCCTCGCGTCCCGCGTCGGTGAGGCGGTAATACCGGCGGCGCTGGTCGTCGTACTCGGCGGCCGGCCGGCGCCGCGATTCCACGATCAGTCCCTCGCCGAGCAGGCGCTTGATGATTCCGTACAAGGTCCCGGTGCTGAGGCTGACTTCGCCTCCCGATTGCACAGCCACTTCCTTCAAGATGGCGTAGCCGTGCTTCTCGCCGTCGGCGAGCGCCAGCAGAACCTGAAACAAGGCGGCGGTGAGCGGAGCCGGAGAATGGGCGGATTGCGATTCGCGTTGCATCGCGGACCACTATATTGCGACACGACATAGTCGTCAAGCGGCGGCTTGTCAAATCATGTCAAGAGACGGAAGCGGCTGATCTCGGGCGGGCAATGGATGCGGAGCGGAAGTCCCACGAAGCCGATACCCCGGTTCACGTACAGGATGTGGCGGCCCTCGTTGTAGAGTCCGCTGTAATAACGGAAGAGCGGCGCGCCGAGGGCGATCGGCCGTCCGTCCTGCACGGCCACCACGATCTGCCCGCCGCCGTGGGTGTGGCCGGCGAGCGTCAAGGCGATGTTGTAAGAGGGCGATTCAAAGAAGACATGCGGGTGATGGGCCAATAGGACGCGCGGAGCGCCGGAGTCTTCTCCCGCGAGCGCCAAGTCGAGAGCGCGCCGCGACGCCGCGCTATTGTAGGAATTCGGATTGCTGTAGCGCGGGCCGGTCCAATCGACGCCGGCGAGGATCATACGATCGGCGCCGCGCCGGATTTCGGAGCGCGCGTTGCGCAGCATCCGGACGCCGGCTTGCTGCATCCCTTGCATGATCTTGAGGCAGCCGGGGCCCTCCGGATCGGAGTAGTAGTCGTGGTTACCGAGGACCCCGTACACGCCGAAGTCGGCCCGCAAACGCGAGAGCGCCTGTTGCGCCACGGGCAGCATGTCCAGGCTGATATCGAGGAAGTCGCCGGTCACCACAATCAGGTCGCTGTGGAGGCGGTTGACTTCCTCGACCGCGCGGTTCAGCTCCCGCTCGCGGATGTAAGCGCCGGTGTGGAGGTCGGAGATCTGGGTGATGGTGAAGCCGTGGAAGGCTCTCGGTAGTCCGCGCACGCGAATCTCCCGCTCGGGCGAGATCTCGAGGTCGAGCGGGTCGTAAAGACCGCTCGCGGAAATGCCAAAAAGCAACGGGGGCGCGAGGGCGGCGCCCTTTGCCAGGAAGCTGCGACGCGAGAGGTCCACGCTCTGCGCCTCCCGCCGTCTGGAGAGCCCGTGCCATGCCCCCAGGAGCAGGTCCTTCGGGGCCGTCAGGATCGCGACGGCCGTCAGCATCACCACCCAGGCATAGAACGGATACACAAAGAACTTCAAGGCAGGCAGCGAGATGTCGTGTAGTGGCACCCCGAAGAGCGCCAAGCCTCTGGTGACCAGGTATGGGGAATTCACGAATAGGAAGGCAGCCAATTGCCACCGCCGGGCCCGCGGCGCGAAGCGGTCCAGGAACCGCGCCGTCTTGCCGTAGAAGTAGACGTTCAACCCGGCAAGCAGAACCCCGGCGATCAGGGTCAGGGGCAGCCGATTCATCCTTCCAGGATATACCACTCCGGCTCTTCCACCGGACCGGCGACTCTCGCCAACTATTCTTCTTGTATTTTCACGTCTCTTGGCATATTACATGCACGGTTTTACAAACCGGAGGAATCATGACCAGAGCTCTTATTGCATACTTTTTTCTCACCTCGCTGCTTGTTTCTCAAGAAGTTAAGCCCGTTTTATCGGTCCCTAACTTCGATATCCGGGAGGAAGCCGGCCCCCAACAAAATGACACATTGCGTCAAATATTCACGCCCGGCTCGGTACTTACTGCCAAATCCGGCGCCGACGCAGAGACCATCGCCAGGGAATTTCTCCGCACGAGCGTCAAGATTCCGTCGGAAGGCCTGAGGCTTACCCAGCATGCCCGCTTCGAGGTTGGCTCGACGCTGCGATTCGATCAGTTCGTGGACGGCGTGCGAGTGTTTGACGGAAGCGCGGTGGTGTCGATCGACGGAGACGGGCAGGTGCTACATGCAAGTATCGGTCGTCTGCTCGCCGGCGGCATGCGGGAGACGGTTCCGAAGTTCAGCGCCTGGCAGGGCGTCCAAGCGGCCATGGCGGTGGCGGGAATATCACCGGCATTATCCAGCCCTACCGGCGCGCGCGAGGAGGGCAACCGGACGGAATTTCGGAATCCGCTGGGACAACGAAACAGCAATATCTCCGTCGAGCTGGTCCTTTTCCTCATCACGCCCGCGCGGGCCGTGCCGGCCTATCACGTTTACCTGGAAGTCGACGCCACTCGCTGGTACGAAATTGTGGTCGATGCCGTCAATGGACGTCTGCTTTACCGGCACAATCTGTACGTTCAAGCCGCCCAGGGACGCGTCTGGAAAGAATCGCCGCTCGAGGGAGACCGGTCCCTGCTCACGTTCCCCGCCGGGTGGCTTCCGAGCGGCGTCACGGTGACCACCGGAAACAACACCGACTCCTTCCTGGATACAAATGGCGATGACAAGCCGGACAGCAACAACTCCGGGGGCCTGCAAGGGGGAAGAGCCTCGAGCGCGACCCAGAACTTCGACTTCACTGCTGAGACGGCAGGCGCCCATCCCGCTTTGTATCCAGCCACGGCCGTGACCAACATGTTCTATCTGGTGAATATTGCCCACGACTACTACTACGGCCTGGGCTTCACGGAATCCGCCGGAAACTTTCAGACCGACAATTTGGGACAAGGAGGCAAAGGCGGCGATGCGGTGCTCGCCCACGCGCAGGATTCGGCGCTCCTGAACAACTCCGCGTTTGCGACTCCTCCCGAAGGAACGGCGCCCCACCTTCGTTTGGGGCTCTTCAACCTATCCGGACCGGCCGTCACCGGCGACCGCGATGCGGCTCTGAGCGGACAGGTCGTGATGCACGAGTACGGCCACGGCGTCAGCAACCGCATGATCGGCAAAGGCACGAGCACCGATTGCCTCATCGGCCGGCAGTCGGGGGCTTTGTCGGAGGGCTGGTCGGACTACTTCTCGATCAGCTACTACAACAACCCCATCGAAGCGGCTTACGTCGCTGGGGATCTCGTCAAAGGGCTCCGCAGGCAGAGCTACGAAGGCTACACTTTGACGTACTCGGATCTCGGAAATCAGAAATACGAGGTCCACAACGACGGCGAGATTTGGGCGGCCGCTTTGTGGGACATCCGAAAATCCCTGGGACAATCACTGACGGACAAGCTGGTGTTCCAAGGTTTTCGCTTTACGCCCTGCCGCCCGAGCATGGTGGATGCCCGTGATGCGATTTTGACGGCCGACCAGAGCGTGAACAACTCCGCGGCCCGCACCACGCTTTGGACCATCTTCGCGCGTCATGGACTCGGTTATTCGGCCGCCGGGACGGATGGAAGCGCGGCGCTGGGAACCGTTTACACGTCTGCGACCGATCTGCCCCCCGACTTGCAGCCCGCGGTGAAGCACTTTACTGTCAAGAGCCAGCCTGGGACTTCAGTCGTCAGTGCCGCCTACTCCTACCAGATTGCCACCACGGCAACCGCGGGCACAACGCTCACCTATACGTTGAACGAGGGCCCCACGGGCTTGGCGGTGAATTCTTCGGGGCTCGTGACTTGGAGCGCGACTTTCTTCAACGCCCGCGTGAAGATCACCATCTCCGACGGCCAGGGAGCGACGATCGTTCATGGATTCGAAATCGCCAACAACACCGTGCTGACGCCGGGCACTGTTATCACCGTCGCGGGATCGAAGAACACCGCGGGGGTGGCCCATGTCACCGTCCCTGCCGGAACGTTGATCCTGCAGGTGAAACTCACCGGAGGGACTGGAGACGCCGACTTGTACCTGGAAGATCCGGACGGAATTCCGTTCGGCACTTGCGTCAACGACGGCATCGACGAATTGATCTCGGTGCCGCTGCCGAAAGCAGGCTCCTGGTATATCGAGGTGGACGGCTACTCCTCGTACGTCAACGCCAGTCTCTTGGCGACGTTCCCGGTTCCCAAGGTGCTGGCGGCGCCGAGCACGACCGCGATTGCCGGCGTCTTTCCGAGCGAGACCTATTACAAGGTGATCGTACCGGCCAACGCCGCGGCTCTGTTCATCTCGACGACAGGGTCGGTGGGCGGGGACGACTTGGAACTGCTGGTCCGGCGCGGCCAGCCGGTGACCTGCATGGTCAACGAAGCCTTCGTCTATCTCTACCCATGGTGCAAGTACGACTACATTTCGGCCCACTACAAGAATGCCAACGAATCGCTCGTGATTCCGAGCCCGCCGGCCGGCGACTATTACATCGATATCGTCGGCTCCGCTTCCTACAACGGCGAGACGCTGAACGTCAATCTCACTTTCAATCCCGCGCTCGCCGTCAGCGCTTCGTCGTTGACCTTTGCCGCGGTCGTTGGCTCGACGCCTCCCGCAGCGCAGGCGTTGAACATCTCTAACGCCAACGGCGGCTCGATCACCTGGAGCGCCACGGCCGCCTCGGAGACGGGAAGCTGGCTGAAGATTACGCCGGCCAGCGGAACCGCCGCGGGGACTCTGACCGTCTCCGCCGATATCACGGGCCTGGCGGCTGGGACTTACAAGGGTTCGATCACGATTTCGGCGCCGAATCTTGGCGCCTCGCCCCAGACAATTCCCGTGACGCTCACCATCACGCCGTCGCCGAAACTTACGGTCAGTCCCGCGACGCTCACGTTCACCGCCGTGCCTGCGGTAGCGCCGCCCGACCAGACTCTGACCATCGCGAACGCCAGCGGTGCGGCCTTCTCGTGGACAGCGGCAGCAGCCACGGAGACGGGAAGCTGGCTGAAAATCTCGTCCACGAGCGGCTCCGGCTCGGCGTCGGCTACCTTGACCGTGTCGATCGCGGTTACGGGGTTGGCCACTGGCTCTTACAAAGGGACAATCACGGTAACCGCGCCCTCGCTGCCTTCGTCTCCGATCGTCGTAGCTGTTACGCTCGCGGTCTCCGGCCCGGCGATTAGCGCCAACGGAATCGTGGATGCCGCCGGCTTCGGCGGATCACTAAGCCGCGGCTCGATCGGAGCGGTTTTCGGCGCGGGATTCGCCGACGCCATCGATCAGGCTCCCAGCGTGCCCTTGCCAACGACGCTGCAAGGCATCCGTGTCACCGTGGGAGGATTCGATGCGCCGCTCTATTTCGTCTCCTCGGGACAGATCAACTTCCAGGCGCCGTTCGAGTTGCCGCTGACGGGCACGGCGAATGTCGTCGTCTCCAAGGGAGGAGTGGCGAGCGCGGCGGTCCCGATTACGCTGAAGGACTATGCGCCGGGAATCTTCACCTATCCCGCGGCCAGCGGCGTCCTGCCGGTAATCACCAAGGTGGATGGATCGCTCATCACACCGGCGAATCCCGCGAAGGCAGGAGATGTGCTGGTTGTCTATGCCACGGGACTCGGCGACATCCTCACGTCGCAAAAGACCGGCGACTACACAACGGCAAGTCCTTTGCCCTATGCGCGCGCGACAGCAACCGCAACGCTCGGCGGTGTGACGATTCCAGTGGACTACGCCGGCCTGACGCCGGGACTGGTCGGCCTGGCGCAGTTCAATCTGACTATCCCGGCGAATACAGGACTGACCGGAGTGCAGACGTTCTCGATCAAGATCGGGAACTCGACCACGAACACCGTGAATCTCTCGGTGTCGAACTAGCGGCTGACGTAGAGGGTTACTTTCTCGAGGGGCAGGCCCGTGATCTGCTCGGCGGTGCGCTCGGCGCGCAGCAACGTCGCTGCCCGGCGGAGCGCCTGTTCCTCATCCGAGGTCGGCTCGAAGGAATACACATCGGCGCGGTCGCGATGCGAATACGTCTCGTAGCGAAGGCGCTGCGCCTGGGCCATCAATACGTCCCAAAAACTTTGCTTCTGAAGCAGCCGCTTCCGGGCGGCTGCTTCGCGCGGCAACTCGATGGTCTCGACGCCGGCGCGGATCTTCGCGAGGCGGCATCGCTCCGCGTCGAACGGGCGCTCCGGCTCGGGCTTGGGAAAGCGATCGAGCAGCGTCGCGAGTTCGCCAGCCTCTGCCGGCAGTGGCTGCCAGCGGTAGCGATGATCCCCGACGACCGCAGTGCCGGCGCCGAGGATCGCGGCAATGCGCGAGGCGTCCAGCCCGGCCACGGTTACAACAAGGTCCAGCAGTTGCGCGAAGTCGATCTCGCGATGGGCCACGCGCGTGACTTCGATGTAGCCGGCTGAGTCCGACATCACCTTCACGCGCACGCGCTCCGGGAGCATTCGCCTATTATCACGCCGTGATATCTTGGTGGTCATGCGAATCTTCATCGCGCTTTTGATGACATTGCCCCTTACGGCCCAGAAACCGGACATCTCCGCGACGGAAATGCTGCAGGACATCCGCACGCTCTCTTCCGATAAGTTCGAAGGACGCGCTCCCGGCTCGAACGGCGAGAAACTGACGGTCGATTTCCTGGTCGAGCGATTCAAAGCATTCGGCCTCAAGCCCGGCAATCCGGATGGCTCCTACATTCAAAAAGTCCCGATGGTCGGCATGACCGCCACTCCCACCGCGGAACTCGTCTTCCGCGCCGGCGACAAGAAGCTGGCCTTCAAGAAAGGTCCGGACTACGTCGCGATCACCAACCGCGTGACGCCGGAAGTTTCCTTCGACGCGCCGGTGGTCTTTGTCGGCTACGGCGTGGTGGCACCCGAGTACGGCTGGGACGATTACAAGGGCCTGGACGTTCGCGGCAAGGTCCTGGTGATGCTGATCAACGATCCGGCCATCGCCGATCCCGCCGATGCGACCAAGCTCGATGCGAAGATGTTCGGCGGCAAGGCCATGACCTATTACGGCCGCTGGACCTACAAGTACGAGATCGCCGCGAAGAAGGGCGCGGCCGGATGCCTGATTGTCCACGAGACCGAGCCCGCTGCGTATCCCTGGTCCGTGGTGCAGAGCGGCTGGGATCACGAGCGCTTTACCGTCGCCGGTCCCGACAACAACATGGGCCGCGCGCCGGTCGAGGGCTGGATTTCGCGCGACACAGCGATGAAGCTCTTCGATCTTGAAGCGATGAAGAAAGCGGCCATCCGCAAAGACTTCAAACCCGTGGTGCTGCCCTGGTCGGCAAGCGTGAAGCTGGCGAACAAGATTCGCCGCGTGGAATCGCAGAACGTGGCCGCGCTTCTCGAAGGTAGCGACGCGAAACAGAAGAGCGAGTACATCATCTACAGCGCGCATTGGGATCACTTCGGGATCGGCGAGCCCGTGAAGGGCGACAAGATTTATCACGGCGCCCAGGACAACGCCAGCGGCACAGCCGCCATCGTGCAACTGGCTCGAGCGTTCTCGAAGCTTGCGGCGCGTCCGAAGCGCTCGATCCTTTTCCTCGCGGTCACGGGAGAAGAACAAGGACTCCTGGGCTCGGAATACTACGGACTGCATCCGCTTTATCCCTTGAAGCAGACCGTCGCTGTTATCAATAAAGATGTGATCAACGTCTACGGGCGCACGAAGGACGTCAGCGTCGTGGGACTCGGCATGTCCACGCTCGACGACGATTTGAAGCAAGCCGCCGCCGCGCAAGGACGCCGCGTCGAGGGCGATCCGGAGCCGGAGAAGGGCCACTACTACCGCTCGGATCATTTCAGCTTTGCCAAGCAGGGCGTTCCCGCGCTTGAGACCGGTTCAGGAACCGATTATGTCGGCCATCCCGCGGGCTGGGGTCTCGAGAAGCGCAAGCAGTATGTGGAGAACGATTACCACAAGCCCTCCGATCAGGTGAAACCGGACTGGGACCTGTCGGGCGCGGTCGAAGACCTGGAACTGCTCTTCAACATCGGCAAGAAGCTTGCGGACTCGGCGACGTGGCCCCAATGGCGTCCCGGCACGGAGTTCAAAGCGACCCGTGACGCGATGATGAAGAAGTAGTCATACCATACCGAATATGGTAGTATCGGTAGAGTTATGACAACCAAGGTCACTTTTACGTTTGACGAGGCCACAATCAACCGCCTCAATATCTCCGCGCAAATCCTCAAGAAGCCTAAGAGCGAGGTGGTGCGCGAGGCCATCCGCGACTATCACCTGCGGATCGGAAAGCTCAGTGAGAGCGAGCGGATTCGCAGGATGAGAATTCTCGAACGGATCATAGCGGAGCCGCCGACTCGTCCTCAAGAGGAAGCGGACCGGGAAATACGTGAAATCCGCCGGATCCGGCGTTTGGGCGGCCGGAGAATGTCCGAGTTCAAGTACCAGTGACCGTCCTGGACACTTCCGTCCTCATTGGCAGTCTGACCGGATCTAAACTTTCCGCGCCGGCGCTGTGGAGAGCCTTTGGAAGCGGGGAACGCTTGTTGATACCAACACTAGTCCTGTATGAGTGGCTTCGCGGTCCCCGCTCGAGCATGGAATTGGCGGAGCAGGCGGAACTCTTCCTTGAAGAAGACATCCCTCCATTTGGATCCCAAGAGGCGGAAGTGGCGGCGGAGTTGTTCAAAGCTGTGCCTCACCCGAGAGGAAGAGAGATGGACATCGGCATCGCGGCCTGCGCCATCGCCTGGAATGCCGATCTGTGGACCCTGAACGCCCGGGATTTCCGCGACATCCCCGGGCTCCGGCTGGCCATTCCGGGCCAGTTCGGTGTTTGACAAGGCTTGATTCTTCGCGATAGAATTTTTTCCCAAGCTGTCCTGAATTGAATCTATGGCACAGGATAAGAATGATCAAGGTTGAAGGACTGACCAAACGCTATGGCCGCTCGACAGCGGTAGACAACATCAGTTTTGAGGTTCCGAAGGGCGAAATCGTAGGGTTTCTGGGCCCCAACGGCGCCGGCAAAACCACAACGATGCGGGTCCTCACCTGCTTCCTGCCGCCTACGGAAGGGCGGGCCAGCGTTGCGGGCTTCGACGTGATCGACCAGCCGCTCGAAGTGAAACGGCATATCGGCTACTTGCCGGAAACGCCTCCGCTCTATCCCGAGATGGAGGTCCACGAATACCTGGCCTTCACGGGACGCATCAAGGGCATCCCCGGATCGGGCATCAAAGCCCGCGTGAGCGACGTGATCGAGCGCTGCGCGCTCGGCGACGTGCGATCCAAGCTCATCTCCAAGCTCTCGCGCGGCTATCGGCAGCGCGTGGGACTGGCCCAGGCGCTGATTCACAACCCTGAAGTGCTGATCCTCGACGAGCCCACGGCGGGCCTCGATCCCAAGCAGATCATCGAGACGCGGAAGCTCATTTACGGATTGGCCGGGGAGCACACGATCATCCTCAGCACCCACATCCTGCCCGAGGTCTCGACCACCTGCCACTCGGTGATCATCATCAATCAGGGAAAACTCGAGGCCATCGACACAACGGAAAATCTCACGGCCCGCCTGCAAGGACATGAGACAGTTTTCCTCGACGTAGAAGGACCCGCCGAACAGGTCGCCGCCCGGCTGCAACAGATGAAGGGCGTGAATCGCGTGTCGATGAAAGACGGACACACACAGGGCCGGACGGGTTTTGAAGTCGAGGCCGCCAAGGAGCATTACCTGCGCGCCGAGGCGGCGTCGCTGATCATCGGCTCGGGATGGAAGCTCCACGAACTGCGGCCCGTCGGCCTCAGCCTGGAAGAAGTCTTCCTGCAACTGACCACCCACGAAAAAGCCGACGAACCCGCGGGAGGCGAATCGAAATGAACATTTGGATCCTCGCCCGCAAAGAACTGCGGAGCTACTTCTCCTCGCCGATCGCGTATATCGTGCTGGCCATGTTCGCGCTGATCTTCGGATACTTCTTCTACAGCGCGACGGCCGTTTTTGTGCAATACGGTATCCGCGCGGCGATGTCGCGCGGACAAGCGCCGCCGCTGAACCTGAACGACTTCATCATCCGGCCGATGCTCTCGAACGTCAGCGTGATCGTGCTCTTCCTGATGCCGATGATTACCATGCGCCTCTTCGCCGAAGAAAAACGGAGCGGCACGATCGAGCTGCTCCTGACGAGCCCGCTGAGCGATATCGAGATCATTCTGGGCAAGTGGCTGGCGGCGCTGATTCTGTACGTCTGCATGCTGGCGGTCTGCGGACTGAACTTCGTGTATCTCTTCATCCACGGCGAGCCGGATGCCCGGGCGCTGGCGGTGGGCTTTCCTGGCCTGTTGTTGCTTGGGCCGTCCTTCCTGGGCCCGGGAGCGTTTCCCTCGGAGACCAGACAAAAA
>CAZRND010000015.1:0-7125 GCA_964601345.1 uncultured Acidobacteriota bacterium
CAACGCCGCGCCGACCGCACCGCCGGCGTCGCCCGCCGCCGGCTGGATCCATATGCGCTCGAAGCATCCATCCCGCAGGACCTTGCCGTTCGACACGCAGTTCAACGCCACGCCGCCGGCCAGGCAAAGATTTTTCGCGCCGGTTTCCTTGGCCAGCGCGCGCGTGAGACGCAGCACGATTTCGTCGAGCACCGCTTGCACCGACGCGGCCACGTCCATGTGCCGCGGCGTGAGCAGTTCTTCCGGCGCTCGTGGCGGACCGCCGAAGAGGTCGTCGAACTTGCGATTCGTCATTCGCAAGCCGGTGCAGTAATCGAAGTAGTCCAGGTTCAGGTGGAAGGAGCCGTCCGGTTTCAGATCGAGCAGCGAATCGTAGATCGCCTTTGTGAAGCGCGGAGTCCCGTAGGGAGCCAGGCCCATCAGCTTGTACTCCCCGGAGTTGACTTTGAAACCCGTGTAGTACGTGAAGGCAGAGTAGAGCAACCCCAGGGAATGAGGAAAGAGCATCTCCTTCACGACTTCCAGATGGTTTCCGCGACCCAGGGCGGCGGACGTGGTGGCCCACTCGCCGACGCCATCCATGGTCAAAACCAGCGCCTCTTCGAACGGCGAGGGGAAAAAGGCGCTGGCGGCGTGGCTCTGATGATGCTCGGTGAAGAGCAGCCGCTTCTGAAAATCGAATCCCGGCCCGTAACGCTTCAGCTCGCCGATGAGCATGTCCTTCTGAAAGAGCTTCTCGCGGACCCAGAGCGGAATCGCCATTTGGAACGACCGCAAGCCGCGCGGCGCGAACGCGAGATAGGTCTCGAGCAAACGTTCGAACTTCAGGAACGGCTTGTCGTAGAAAACCGCGTAATCCACCTGCTCGAGCGAGACGCCTTCCTGCTCGAGACAGTAGGCCAGCGCGTGATGGGGGAAACGCGCATCGTGTTTCTTCCGCGAAAAGCGCTCTTCTTGCGCCGCGGCTACGATTTCGCCGTCGCGCACCAGCGCCGCGGCGCTGTCGTGATAGAAAGCGGAGATGCCAAGGATTCGCACCTAAAGGATTCGCACCTAGAAGAGCGTGTAAATGAACGGAGCGATGGCCGATCCTTCCGCCAGGATCAGGACCACGCCCAACAAAGCCATCACCAAAAGAATCGGCATCAGCCAATACTTTTTGCGGGTTCGCAAGAAAGCCCAAAATTCCCTGAGAAATGACACAGCGCTCTCCTAGAACTGGTTTGACATCGTTTCCGGCGGCGGACCGGGAGGCACGCGAGAAATCCAGTAGGTCGCCGCCTGCTTATCGTAGTGCAGGCGCAACGGGTCCTTTCCCATCCAGCGCATCACCATCGCCGCCGGCGCGAAGACCAGGTAGAACATGATCCCGGTGATGATCGGATTGACCACTTTGCTGAGGAGCACCGCGAGACGCATCCACAGCACGTTGGCAGTATGAAGCAGAGTCGGACGCGCCAGCGCGACCAGCAGCATTGCGGCGCTCACCGCCAGCGCCCACCACCGCACCGGCAATTTGTGAACCAGCGGCCACAGCGCCAGGATGGCAAAAAATCCGGTGAAGACCAGGCCGAAGGAGCGGTCTGAACTCTTGACGTCCAAGTGCCGGTCGAAATCTTCGTGGAACTGCACAGGCGTATTTTATCTCACTTGGAGAGACGGACGGCGATCCTCGCCGCCAGACGTGCGTTCTCGATCAGCAGACCGCGATTGATCTCCAGCGTCTTGCCGGAGGTTTCCTCGGCCAGCGCTTTCAGCAGGAACGGCGTGACTGCCGCGCCGGTGATGCCCTGCTCGTCCGCTTGGGCGAGCGCTGCCTGCAGCTCTTCCTCCAGCGCGGCAGGAGGCATCGCACCCGGCGCCGGACGCGTGACAAGAATCGCACCGCCGTATCCGATCGCACGGTAAGCCTGGACGGCGCGGACCACGCCTTGCGGCGACTCCACGCGGTGCGTCAAGCGCAGTCCAGTCTTGGCGATGTAGAAGCCGGGGAACTCATCGGTGCAGTAGCCGAGCACCGGGACGCCGAAGGTCTCGAGCGCTTCGAGCGTCCGCGGAAGGTCGAGAATTGATTTGGCTCCGGAACAGACCACCGTCACGGGAGACCGCGCCAGTTGCAGCAAATCGGCGGAGACGTCCGCGCCGCCGCGGTGGACGCCGCCGATTCCGCCCGTGCTCATCACGACGATCCCGGCGTGAGCCGCCAGAGCCAAGGTTCCCGAAACGGTGGTGCCGCCGCTCCCGCCCCGCGCGACCAGCGCTCCAATGTCGGGCGCGCCGCACTTTTGCGCGCACTCCATCAAAGCAAGTCTCTCGAGCTCGGCGGGAGTCAGCTCGGAGCAGATGCGCCCGTCCAGGATTCCGATCGTGGCCGGAATCGCGCCTTCTTCCCGCACGGCGGCTTCGCATTCCCGCGCCACCTGCAGGTTCAAAGGACGCGGCAGGCCGTGCGTAACGACGGCGGTTTCGAGCGCGACTCTCATGAACGGGCGCGAAGTTGAGCGATCTCTTGCGACAACTGGTCGAGCCGCGCCAACAATTCCTGGTGACGCAGCTTGTCCGGCTCGGGTTTTTTCCCCGTGAAGGAAAGTCCGCCGCCCGTCTCGAGGACGGCTCGATCCACGTCGTCCAGGGAAGCGAAGCCCTGCTTATGGGCAGCCGTCCGCAGCTCCGCCACGGTGATCAGCTCGTCCTTCAAGTGCGACTTAAGGATCTTTCCGTTCTCGATGAGCACATCGGCTTTGCCTTCGACCAGTTGCTCCAGCTTTCGATGTCCGTAGAGGAAGCGGACCACTACGTAGTTCACCACCAGCAGCGTGGTCGCCCCGATAAATCCGCCGAGGACGCTATTGTCCTCGCCGATGATGGCGTTTTGCACCGTGTTCGAGAGGGTCAGCAGCACGACCAGGTCAAAGGGATTGAGTTGCGCCAGCTCGCGCTTTCCCGCCAAGCGAAGTCCCACCACCAGGAAAGCGTAAACCAGGATCGGCCGCAGGACTTTTTCGACGAGCGGCAGGTTCAGATGGAACATGTCGCTCCATATTTTGGGATCCATTCCTTCCCCCTTTTTTAGTCACCGAGCAGACGGCCGTAGGGACGCAGGTCAATGACGTTATCGCAGATGGCCTTCATGGCCGCGGTGATGGGCACCGCCAGGATCAGTCCCATGCCTCCCCACAGCCAGCCCCAGAACATGATGGCCAGAGTGACAACCACGGGGTTGAGGTGAACACGGCGTCCGACAATCTTGGGATAAAGGATGTTCATCGCCAGCAGGTGCAGCATCACTACGCCGGCGAGCAAGGCCAGCAGCGAGCTCGTGTCCGCATTGTTGGCGAGGCCCGCCACGAAGGGCGGAAGCAGCGCCAGCACGACGCCAAAATATGGAACGAGGCTGAGGAAGCCGCTCATCGGGCCGAGGAAAACAGCATAGGGAAGATGGAGCAGCCAGAAGAAGAGAGCGCTCACAACCGAGAGAAGCAGGCCGATGATCATGTTTCCGACGACAAAGCCATAGAACATTTGCGTGATGCCGTCGAGCATACGCTCGGCGGCCATGCGGTTCTCTCCCGTCACCACGGCAATCGCGCTGCGCCGCAAGTGAGATTTCCAGGTCAGGAAGAAGTAGACCAGGAAAGGAATGAAACTGGCCAGCACCAGGACCTCGGTGAAGGAACGCAGTCCTCCCCAGAACGTGTCGAGGGGAGAAGAACCGCGGTCCTGCCGCTCCGTCGCGGACTCGTCTTCCGATCCGGGAGCGGAGATCACCTGTTGCGTCTGCTTCTGAATCTCGACGGCCTTTTGCCGCACGCGCATGATGTGGCCGCGAATGGTCCCGGAATACTTCGGGAAATCGGCGATAAATTTCTGGCCCTGGTTGTAGAACTGGAGGAAGAGCAGGTAAACGACCGCCAGCAATACCAAAACGATGAGCAGAGCGGCAACGCTGCGAGGGATGCCGCGACGTGTGAGCAACCGCACCGCCGGATCGAGCGTCAGGGCCACGAGCAGCGAGACCATCACGGTCATCACCAGCGCGCCCGCCACATACAGGAATCCTAAAATGACCCCGGTTGCGATGATCTTCTGGCTGATCGTGCTGCGCGGCTGCTCCTCGTAGGCGGGCATTCCGTTCCAGAAGATAGCACACATTTGATGAATCTTCCCAATACACTCCTCTCTCGCCGAGCTAAGCTAAAATAGAGTGTGCGGCAATCGAGAATCCTGGCTCTCGATCTCGGAAAAAGGCGCATCGGCCTGGCGGTTTCCGATCTGCTGGGCGTGACCGCTCAAGGGCTCGCGACCTGGGAACGCGTCAATCGCGAGAGCGATCTGGCGGAAATGAAACGGCTGGTCAAGGAACATCAAGTGAGCATGATCCTGGTCGGACAGCCTTTGCACATGGACGGAAGGAAAGGGGCCGGCGCCGAAGACGCCGAGCGCTTTGCCGCGAACTTGCATCGCCACTTAGGAGTGGAGGTCCGCATGTGGGATGAGCGGCTCACCACGGCGGAGGCACAGCGCGTGCTGAAGTCGAGCGGCGTGAGCGTGGCCAAACGCCGCGAAGCGGTAGACCGCATGGCCGCGGTGATCCTGTTGCAGAGCTATCTCGACACGGAGCCCCAATGATTGGGAAACTAGGCCGACTCTTTTTCCTGGCAGTGCTCTTGAGCTTCGGGTACTTCGCCTGGATGGAATCGCAACCCATCGTGTTGACATCCCCCGTCGTGATCGAGATCGAGCCTGGAACCGGTTCCCGCGCCATCGCTCAAAAGCTTCAGCATGCCGGCGTGCTGCGCAGCCCGTGGCCTTTCCTCGCCTTGCACTATCTGTCTCCGGCGCGCAAAAAACTCAAAGCCGGCGAATATCAGTTTGAAGGCTCGTCGCCTGTCTGGCGGGTCCATGACAAGCTGGCGCGCGGCGACATTTTCTACCACCCGTTCACGATTCCCGAGGGCTTCAACGTCTTTGACATCGCCGCCGCCGCCGAGCAACAAGGATTCTGCAAATCGAAGGACTTCCTCGTCGCGGCGCAAAATCCACATCTGGTGTCCGACATCGCGCCGAACGCGGTCTCGCTCGAAGGCTTCCTCTTTCCCGATACCTACCGCTTCGCTCGGCGAACTACGCCCAAGGAGATGGTCGCCAAGATGGTGGAGCGCTTTCGCAAAGTTTACGGAGAGGTGACGCGATCGGCGCACGCCAATGTGCCCGCCGTGCTGCAGGTGGTAACGCTCGCGTCGATGGTGGAGAAAGAAACGGCCCGTGCCGACGAACGTCCGCTCGTGGCCGGAGTCTTCCAGAACCGGCTGGGGGCGGGGATGAAACTGCAATGCGATCCCACGGTCGTCTACGCGGCGGTGCTCGAGGGAAAATATCGCGGGACGATTTACGCCAGCGATCTGGCACGGGAATCCAAGTACAACACGTACTTCGTCATCGGCCTGCCGCCTGGGCCTGTAGCCAATCCGGGGCGGGCCTCGCTCGAGGCCGCGGTCTCACCGGCGGAGACGCCGTACATGTACTTCGTCAGCGACTCGGCGGGCGGCCACGTCTTTTCGAAGACGCTCGGCGAACATGAGCGCCACACCGCGGACTACCGCAAGAAGTCCAACAAGGCAGGCTGAAACGATGCGGACTCTGCTGGCCATCCTGTTGTTTGCATCCGTGCTTCCTGCACAGGATCGCATGGACAAGGCGATGGAATTAGCCCGCCAGCAGAAGTATCAGCAGGCGCTCGACGAGTTCTTGGCCATTGTGAAGAGCGATCCCGCCAACAAGAAAGCGGCAATGTACGCCGCGGCCATGGAATTTCAGACCGGGCGGATGCCGGAGTGCATCGCTCGCACGCAGATTCTGCTGAAGAGCGATCCGAAGAACGCCGACATGCTGGAATTGCTGGGACAGTCCTACATGGCCACGCGCGACTGGAAAAAAGCCGAGGATGCTTGGCGCGCCGTGCTCAAGGAGCGGCCGAGCTCCGACCAGGCGCACATGCAGCTCGGCGCGGTGCTGCTGCAGTACAGCCGCTTCGAATCGGCTCTCTTCGAGACGAACCTGGCGCTCGAAATCAATTCACGTCGCGCCGATATCCACTCGCTTCGAGGCAACATCCTGGCCAGCCTGGGACGGATGCAGGAAGCGGCGCAGGAATGGGCTTTTGCGCTGAACGGCGATCCCAGCGACTCGGTGGCGCTGTCCGGACTGGCGGTCTACTTGCGCGAGTCCGATCCCGATCGGGCGCTGGCGCTCGCTCGCCGCGCCGTGGACCTGAACGAGGGCCGCGCGATCGGGCCCTATCGCGTACTGGCTCTGGTGTATCGCGCTCGCGGCGATCTCGCCATGGCGCGCACGGTAATCGAGCGGGCGCTGCTCAGCTTTCCGAACAGCGACATGCTCGCCGCCGAGCTGCGCAGCCTGAAGAATCCCGAACCCGCCGGCATTCCCGCACCGTCGGGCGCTGCGTTGACGCTCGGCGCCTCGGCGCGCGACCTGCAGGCGATGCTGACGTTGCCAAACCCGCCGGGAAAGCCTGCCCCGCCGCCGAAGGCGGCGACAAACGCGCGCAACGCTCGCTCGCGGCCTGCGCCGCCTCCAACGCCGGCGCCCACCGTCGTTTCCCTCGCATCACAACCGCCGAACTTGGCGCGCGGCGCGCTGCCGCTCTCTGCAATTGTTCCTCCTTTTGTATACGCGGATGTAGTGGCTCCCTATGAAGAAGAGCCCACTCCTGCCTCTCTCGCCGACGTCGCCCGCCGCCTGCGCGAGCAGAAGGAAAAAGAAACACCTAAGAAGAAAAAAGGGAACGGAAACTGAAGACGTCGAAGAAGGCCGTCATCCTTTCCTATCTCGAACGAGAGCGGCCCGCCGTCGTCACGGCGACGGTCCTATTCGCGATCCGGCGGGAGTTGCCGGGCAAGATCTCGGATCGATATCTTCTGGAGGTCCTCGAGAAAGCCGGCGCAACGATCGATCCCAGCCTGGGCGGATTGCCCCACGATTTAGTCGCGATCCTCGATATCCATGACCTGGCCGGCGCGGAACCGGCACTCAGGGCCCTTGAGTCCCACCGCCAAACCCACCCCACCCACCGCCCCGCTTGCCCGCGCGCAGAATTTACCTCCC
>CAZRND010000015.1:7135-10035 GCA_964601345.1 uncultured Acidobacteriota bacterium
CGACGCGATCCTGTTCAACGGCGGATTCTTCATTCCGGAAGTCTGCCGCGAGCGCGTTGCCGACGTTGTAGAGCACTGGTACGGCAAGCGTCCGGAGATCTTTGAGAACCGCGATCTGGATCTGGCGGTGGCGACGGGCGCTGCATATTACTCCTATGTCCGCTCGACAGGCAGCGGCATTCTGGTACGCGGCGGCCTCCCGCGCGCGCGGATCTGGGGGCGCGAAAGCCGCGCGTTCGTCCCGAGGTGCGCGACGAACGCCAGGAAATTTCCAAGTGGTTTGTGGTCTGGCTGCAAACGCCGGAAGCATTTCCGACATGGCTCGAATTGCGCAGGCAGAGCCCGGAATTCACTTCAAAATTCCGTGATACGCTGAAAGATTAGCGAATGATCAACCGAATGGTCCTGAACAACCTGGCCCACCGCCCGGTGCGCACGGCGCTGAGTGTCATTGCCGTGGCTGTGGAAGTGTTGTTGATCATTAGCACAGTGGGACTCGTGACCGGAATCCTGGACGAACTGAGCCGGCGGACGCGCGGCATCGGCGCCGATATTATTGTGCAGCCCTCCGGATCGGGCATGGGCTTCGGGTTCGGTTCCGCGCCCATGCCCGTCACGATCGCCGACAAGCTCGCGGAGGTGCCGCACGTCTCGGTTGTCGCACCGGTTCTGACCCAATCGACCGGGGGCCTCACAGTCATCAACGGGATTGACGACCGTTACCGAAGGGTGACCGGCGGCTTCGTGGTCCTCGAAGGTCGGGACTTGCGGGACGGTCTTGAGATCCTCGCCGATGAGGTCTACGCCAAGAGCAATCACGTGAAGGCCGGCCAAAAGTTGCTTTTTTGGAAGCATGAATTTACGGTGGCAGGAATTGTTCAAAGCGGAGTCGGCGCCCGTCTCTATATCCCCTTGGCCACCGCGCAGGACCTGCTCGGATCAACGGGGAAATGCACGATCTTCTATGTCCGTGTTGACGATCCGAAGAGCACCGAAGAGACTCTAAACAAATTCAAAGACATGCTCGAGGGGTACAACATCCACACCATCGAGGAGTACACCTCGCTGATGAGCGTGACCAGCCTTCCCGGTCTGCAGCCCTTCGTCGAGGTCATGATTACGATCTCCGTCGTGATCGGTTTCTTGGTCATCTTCCTGGCCATGTATACAACAGTCCTCGAACGCACCAGAGAGATCGGCGTTCTGAAATCCCTCGGCGCATCGAAGCTTTACATTGCGAATCTCTTCCTGCGGGAAGTGCTGATGATCTCTGCCGTTGGAATTGTTGTCGGGATCGGCACGAGCTTTCTCCTCCGCAAGATCGTTCTGACTCTCGTGCCCACGCTCAGCATCCTGATTACGGGCGAGTGGCTTCTTTGGGCGGCATTGATCGCGTTCGGCGGCGCGCTGCTCGGAGCGATCTATCCGACATGGCGGGCGGCGCGACAGGATCCGATTGACGCGCTGGCCTACGAATAACAGCATGCCCGCTATCATCCAAGTCGAAGGCCTGCACAAGACTTTCAAGTCGGGACAACTGGAGGTCCACGCCGTGCGCGGTGTGGACTTGACCGTCGACGAAGGCGAATTTGTCGCTGTGATGGGGCCGTCAGGATCGGGCAAGTCGACGCTCTTCCACATCATCGGCGGCTTGACGCCGCCGACGTCGGGACGCGTGACGCTCGCCGGCGTCGATCTCGCGAGCCTCACCGACGCGGGCCGCACCGAGCTGCGGAAAAACAAGGTCGGTTTCGTCTTTCAGCGATTCAATCTTCTCGGCTCGCTGACCGCGGACGGCAACATCCAGATCGCCCGGCACATCTCCGGCGCCAAGGGATTTCCTCCCGAGGAGTTTCAGGGCATTCTGCGGCTGCTGGGCATTCAGGATCGCTTGCATCATAAGCCTTCGGAGATGTCGGGTGGCGAGCAGCAGCGCGTTGCGCTGGCGCGGGCGCTGGTGAATCATCCGGCGGTGTTGCTGGCCGACGAACCCACGGGCAACCTGGACACGGAAAACTCGAACGCCGTGCTGACGATGCTGCGCGACCTGAACTCGCGACTGCGACAGACCATCCTGATGATCACGCACAACCCCGAGGCCGCGGCCTACGCGCACCGCACAGTGAAGATGCGGGACGGAAAGATTTCCGGGTAAGATAGAAGGGACTCCATGGCCGAAATCGAGCGCCGTAAATCCATTGTCGGGAAGGTCGGCTGTGTCGCCGTGGGCGGCCCGCATCCGGTGGTGGTGCAATCCATGACCAACACCGATACGGCCGACGTGGCAGGGACCATCGCGCAGTCGGCCGCCCTGGCCCGCGCCGGATCGCAACTGGTGCGCGTCACCGTGAACACCGAGGAAGCCGCGGCCGCGGTTCCGGCGATCGTCGAAGGACTCGAAAAGCAGGGCGACCGCGTGCCGATCATCGGCGACTTCCACTACAACGGCCACCAGTTGCTCATCAAATACCCGGAGTGCGCGAAAGCGCTCGACAAGTACCGCATCAATCCCGGCAACGTCAATATCGGCAAGAAGCACGATGACAATTTCCGCACCATGGTCGAAGTGGCCGCGAAAAACGGCAAGCCGGTGCGCGTCGGCGTCAATTGGGGATCGCTCGACCAGTCGCTGCTCACTCAAATGATGGACGAGAACGCCTCGCGCCCCGATCCGCTCGACGCGACCGCGGTTACGCGCGAGGCGCTGGTCGAAAGCGCCGTCCGCTCGGCGCATCTCGCCGAAACGTACGGCCTGCCGCACGACGCGATCATCCTCAGCGCCAAAGTCTCCGGCGTGCAGAACCTGGTGGACGTCTACCGCCTGACCTCCTCCCCCTGCGATTCTCCGCGCCACCTCGGCTTCACCGACCTCGGAGTGCGGGTGAGCGAGTGGTGGGACC
>CAZRND010000015.1:10045-27738 GCA_964601345.1 uncultured Acidobacteriota bacterium
GCCGCAAACTGCCGCGCGCTGAGAACCGGTTGGGCGTCTACGGCATGCACACGGAACGCTGAGATTATCCGCTGCACCTCGGCTTGACCGAAGCCAGGATGGGCAGCAAAGGGATCGTCTCGACGACCGCCGCGCTCTCGATCCTGCTGCAGGAAGGGATCGGCGACACGATACGCGCCTCGCTCACGCCCGCGCCTGGCGGCGACCGCACCGAAGAAGTGCTCACTTGCCAGCAGATTCTGCAATCGCTCGAAATCCGCAACTTCACGCCGCAAGTGATCGCGTGTCCCGGCTGCGGCCGCACGACCAGCACCTTCTTCCAGGAAATGGCCGGGCAGATTCAGACCTATCTGCGCGAGCAGATGCCGGTGTGGAAGGGCCGCCATGCGGGCGTCGAAGAGATGAAGGTCGCGGTGATGGGCTGCGTGGTGAACGGCCCCGGCGAATCGAAGCACGCCAATCTCGGAATCTCGCTGCCGGGAACCTTCGAGGCTCCGGTGGCTCCCGTCTTTGTGGATGGGAAAATGTTGAAGACGCTGCGCGGCGACGGGATCGTCCCCGAGTTTATCGACATCCTCAACCAGTACGTGGAATCGCACTACACTCGCAAATCTTAACCATCTCATCGACGACCGAGAGCACTTCTTCGTCGCTGTTATAAAAGTGCGCTGATACGCGCACGCCCGCCTGAGGACGATAATCCACCAGAAACTTCCGGCGGATCAGTTCTTGGCAAACGTTGTAGCCGTCGGGCACGTTGATCGCTACGGTTCCGCCGCGCTCACCGGGATTCACGGGCGCCGTTGTCGGAAATCCTTTTTCGCGAGCCGCTTCCATCAGCAGCGCGGTCTGCCGCATGGACTTGCGCCGGATGTTCTCGATTCCCACCTGGCGCATGATCTCGAGTCCGGGCTTCGCGGCGTAGAGCGCTGGAATGTGCGGCGTGCCGTTCAGAAAGCGGAACGAAGAGCTTTCAAAATCCATCTGCGGCTCGAACTGGAAGGGACGCTTGTGCGCCATCCATCCGGTGAGCCGCGGCTCGAGGCGCGCGCGCAGATCCGGCCGCACGTACAGATACGCCACACCGGGCCCGCCGCAGAGCCACTTGAGCACGCCGCCGACGCAGAAGTCGGCGTCGAGCGCCTTCACGTCAATGGGGATCGTGCCGGCCGCTTGGAAAGAATCGAGGATCACCATCGCTCCCACCGAGTGCGCGTGACGGATGATCGCGGCGGCATCCTGAATGTACGCGCTGCGGAAAAGCACATGGCTGAGCGGCACAAGAAGCGTGCGCTCGTCGATCGCTTCGATCATGCGCTCGGTCGGGACAGTGACGCCGTCGCTCTTCACCGTCACGGTCTCGACGCCGCGCTGCGCCTGCCAGAAATACTTCACGGAAGGAAATTCCATGTCCGAAAGCACGACGCGGTTGCGCGGCGGCTGGACCTCGAAGCAGGAAGCGATGATCGCCTGGGTGATCGTGACGTTCTGGTGCAAAGAAATCTCGTCAGGTCCGGCGCCCAGCAGCGGGGCAAGCAGGTCGCCGACTTTCGCGGGCATGTTCCACCAGTCGCCCCAGGCCGTGACGCCGCGCGTGGCCCATTCGTTCGCGTAATCGGCGAGCGAATCGCGCACGCCGAGAGGCATCGCGCCCATGGAATTGCTGATCAGATAGGTCGTGGTTTCGAGGATCGGGAAGTGCTTCCGCCACGCGAGCAGCTCGTCATGCATCCCAGCATCTTACCTTAATGCGTTACCTTGTGGCCGTGCGCGGTGAGAATGCCGGCGGCTTTCTCGAGATCGTCGTGATGCACCAGCAGATAGTCGGTGTCGTGCGTGGAGATCACGAAGATGCTGACGCCGCCCTCGGCCAGCGGAGCGGAGATCTCGGAGATGACGCCCACAACCATGGGATCGAAAACGCCGTCGAGCTTCAGGCATCGCCATCCGCGATGGCAGCGGACCCGTTCGGGAACGTTCGTCTGTGGGCACACGATGGATACTTCGTCGGGCGAGCGTGTGATGGAAAAAAACATTCCCGTCACCGCCCAGGGCGGAATGGCATGGTCGCCGTGCAAGCGGCAAATGGCGAAAACTTCCGGCAGCACGGTGAAAGCGTGAGTCATGAGGTTGCCGCACTCCCATCATACATGATGATAAGATCGCTGCCTTGCGCAAGCTGCTGATCGCCGTAAAGAGCCTCTTCCATCTTTGGAATGTTCCGGATTGGTTCGCGCCGCAAATCCAAAAACGCTTCCCGGAGATTCGCGTCGTGAAGCTAGAGGATTTCTCCCAAATTGACGAGGAACTGGCCGACACGGAAATCCTGTCGGCCTGGCTCTTGCCGACCGCCCAGCTTGAAAAAGCGCGCCGGTTGAAGTGGATCCACTCGACGTCGGCGGGCGTGAATCAATTTCCGTTGAAGGAGCTCGAAGCGCGGTCGATCGTTCTCACGAATGCCTCTCCGGTGATGGCCGAACCCACCGCCGAGCATGCCATGGCCCTGATCTTTGCGCTGGCCAAGCGGATTCCGAGCGCGGTGCGCTATCAGGAGAAGTCCACATGGGCGCAGGGGATCATCTTCGATGAAAAACCCGGCCCGGTGGAATTGAACGGCGCGACGCTCGGCCTGGTTGGACTCGGAGCGATCGGACAGGAGATCGCCGCACGCGCGCGCGCCTGCCGGATGCGGATTGTCGCCGTGAAGCGCGACGCGACTCGCGGCGGCGAATCGGCCGACAAGGTCCTGCCGCCCGAAAAGCTCTATGAGATGCTCGCGGAAGCGGACTTTGTCGTGCTCGCGGCTCCGCAGACCTCCGCGACACAGCAACTCATCGGCGCGCGCGAGCTGGGGGTGATGAAACCCTCGGCTTACTTGATTAATGTGGCCCGGGGCCCTCTTCTCGATGAACGCGCACTGATCGAAGCATTGCGCGCAGGCCGCATCGCTGGCGCGGGACTCGACGTGACCTTCGAAGAGCCTCTGCCGGCGGACAACCCGCTCTGGAAGGCGCCGAATCTGCTCATCACGCCGCACCTCGCGGCCTCGACCAATCGTCTCTGGCATCGCCATGCCGCGTTGCTCGAAGACAACCTCGCGCGCTACCTCGCCGGACAACCTTTGCGAAATATCGTCGACAAGGCGGCGGGCTATTGACCACTCATCTCCAGCTTGGCCAGTGGGGAGAAGAGGCGGCTGCCGAGTTCCTGAAAAAACGCGGATTCCGAATCATCGATAAGAACTTCCGCCAGCCGCGCGTGAAGGGCGAAATCGACCTGATCGCCTGGGACAAGGAAGAGCTGGTCTTCGTGGAAGTGAAGACGCGCACTTCGAAGAATGTCCGCGTGGCCGAGTCGGCCGTCCATTGGGGCAAGCAGCGGACCATGATCCAGGTGGCGCGCTGGTATCGCCGCGCGAAGAAGTTAGAGCGCGTCCGTTGGCGCTACGATGTCGTCAGTGTCTACCCAGGCCCTGAGATTGAATACTTTCCAGACGCGTTCCGGGAAAGGCGGCCCGGATTCTGACTTCGTGATAAAATAGCGTTTTCCGCCTTTACAGACCATGAAACGAGACGTGCGCAACATCCGCAAGGAGGTATTGCCCAACGGGCTGCGGGTGATGACTGAGGTCATGCCTCACGTGCGCTCGGTCTCCGTGGGCGTCTGGATCAACACCGGTTCCCGCCGCGAAACGCCGGAAATCAATGGCATCACGCATTTCATCGAGCACATGCTCTTCAAGGGAACCACCAGCCGCACGGCCGAGGATATCGCGCGTTCGGTCGATTCGATCGGCGGACACCTCGACGCCTTCACCGCCAAGGAATGCGTCTGCTTCAATACGAAGGTGCTTGACGAACACCTGCCGCTGGCCATGGACGTGATCAGCGACCTGGTGCTGCACCCGCTCTTCGACGATAACGAGCTGGTGAAGGAACGCGGCGTGGTTCTCGAAGAACTGAAGATGGACGAGGATCATCCCGACCACCTGGTGCATGAGATCTTCACCCAGAATTTTTGGAAGGACCATCCCCTCGGCAAGCCGATCCTCGGCACCAAGGAGACGGTGAAGAAGCTCAACCGTCCGGCGCTGCTCGATTATTACCACCGCTGCTACGAGCCGGGGAACATGATGATCTCAGCCGCCGGAAATCTCGATCACAAGATGCTGGTGGACCTGGTCACTCAAAACTTCGGCGGATTGAAGCTGCTCGAGCCCGAGCCGCCCGGCCCGGTTCCGATGACGCACTCACGGATCACCATGCGCAACAAGAAGGACCTCGAACAGGTTCATCTTTGCCTGGGCGTCCCGTCGTACCCGCTTTCGCACGAGAGCCGCTACGCCAGCTACCTGCTGAACACGCTGCTCGGCGGCGGGATGAGCTCGCGCCTGTTCCAGAACATCCGCGAACGCCAGGGACTGGCGTACGCCGTCTTCTCCGAGCTGAATCCGTGCCGCGACACGGGATGCCTCTCGGTCTACGCGGGTACGTCGCTGGAATCGGCGCCGCGCGTGGTGGAATCTGTCCTGCAGGAATTTCGCGACCTAAAGAACAATCCCGTTCCGGCCGAGGAACTAAGAAGGGCGAAAGATCACTTGAAGGGCAGCCTGATGCTCTCTCTCGAATCGACCAGCAGCCGCATGGCCAACCTCGCGCGCCAGGAAATGTACTTCGGCAAATTCTTTTCGCTCGACGAGATCATCACCCGCATCGAAGACGTGAAGACGGAAGAACTCACCGCCATCGCGCACGAATTCTTCCATCCCAATGCGATCGCCGTCACCGTGGTGGGCAACCTCGACGGCCTGAAGATCGCCCGCGAACAACTCGCCTGTTAGGAGCGCCGCAGGATTGAAGCCGGAATGAGCCTTCGCATCGCAGTTCTGGGCAGCGGCAGCGGAGGCAATGCGACGCTCGTGGCTACGGAACGCACCCGCATCCTGGTGGACGCGGGACTCAGCCGCCGCGAGACGTTTAAGCGCCTGCAAGCGATCGGCGAGAATCCCGCCGCGATCGACGCCATCCTGATCACGCACGAACACAGCGACCACGTGGCGGGCCTGGCGACACTGGCGAAGACGCTGAACAAGGACCGGGCCAAGTCCGGCGCGCCTACGTTGCCGGTCTTTATGACCGAGATCACTCGCCAGAACATTCTTTTTGAAACGGAAGACATTCCCCCGATAGAATTCTTCCCCGCAGGGTACCGCTTCACCGTGGGCGATCTCGACGTCGAATCCTTCACCATCCCGCACGATGCCGTCGATCCGGTGGCCTTTTGCCTCTCGGCGGAAGGAATCCGCGTAGCCGTGTGCACCGACCTGGGATATATCCCCGGATCGGTGAAACATCATCTGCATGGCTGTCATTGCCTGGTGCTCGAATCGAATCACGATCTGGACATGCTCAAGGTGGGGCCGTATCCATGGCACGTGAAACAGCGAGTCATGGGGCGCACCGGCCATCTCTCGAACCTGGCCGTGGCGGATTACCTCGAGCAGGATCTCGACGCGGACGTCCAGGTGCTGGTGCTGGCGCACCTCAGCGAGCACAACAATCATCCCGCCATCGCCCGCCTCAGCGCCACGCAGGCGCTGGCTGCGCGGCGCGCCTCCCCGCAACTGGTGCTGGCGTCGCAGTCCGCTCCCACGGAAGTTTTTCGGTTTTAGCCCCTAACGTTGGACGCCATTGCGCGTCTAAACGGCCATGGATTCCCTCTGGCGCGACATACGCTACGGGTTTCGTCTGCTGCTCCGGACTCCGGTAGTCAGCCTGGCAGCGATCCTCTCCCTGGCGCTCGGTACGGGCGCCAACACGGCGATCTTCAGCCTCATGGACGCGATCGTTTTCCGCGATCTTCCGGTACATGATGCACAGGACCTGCTGGTCTTGAAATGGAGCGGACACAAGTCGCCCAAAGGCGGCATCTCCAGTTACGGTACCAACACTTCCAAGGGCGGACGCTTCAGCAACTGGTCATTCAATCCTCCGCTCTTTGACTGCCCTTCGCAAGCCGATCCCCGGCGTGACGGGAGTCGGGGCCTTCAACAGCGCGCTTTCTTCGAGCCTTATGATTCGCGGCCAAGCTCTGATGGCCGAAGGCATGTTCGCTTCCGGCGAGTTTTTCGAAGTAGCCGGCCTCTCGTCTCATGCCGGACGGCTCCTGGCGAAGGAAGACGACCAGCCGGGAGCGCCTCCCGCGGCTGTCGTCAGCTACCGGCTCTGGAAAGAACGTTTCGCCGGCCAGCTCACTGCCGTTTCCGAAAAGATTTCGATCAATGGGAATCCCTTCACAGTCATCGGGGTGACGCCGCCGGAATTCATCGGCATCGCCGATGGCCGGCCGGATTTCTTCGTCTCCGTAGCGGCGCAGCCGCTCGTGATGCCGCGCTTGCAAGGGCGCGATCCCAACCTCTTCTGGTTGCAACTGGTGGCCCGCAAGCGGCCTGAGACCACGCGCGAACAAGCGCAAGTCGCTCTGAATTCGATCTTCCAGCAGAATCTTCCCTGGCAGGATATGCCCGTGGCCGACCGCCCGGTGCTCGAAGCCGATCCCGGCAGCCGTGGGTACGAATTTGTGCGTTGGGAGTACGAAAAACCGCTTTGGATGTTGATGACGCTGGTGAGTCTTCTGCTCTTGATCGCCTGCACGAACGTCGCGAACCTGCTGCTGGCGCGTGGAGCGGCGCGCAGCGGCGAGAGCGCCGTCCGCGCCGCGCTCGGCGCGGGACGCATGCGGCTCCTGCGCCAGCATCTCACGGAAAGTGTCCTGATCGCAGTGCTGGGCGGAGTGGGCGGCTTGCTCTGCGCGCGCTGGGGACGGGACTTTCTGGTGGCAGCGGCGACCGCAAGCATGAGCCGGCTGTCGTTCGATGCGCGACTCGATTGGCGCGTCTTCGGTTTCACGCTGGCCGTCTCGCTTGCGTGCGGAATCCTGTTCGGGCTCGTTCCGGCCTGGAGAGCCTCGCATACCGATCCTGCTCCGTCCTTGCAACTGGGCACACGCATGACGCCGGGCGGTGGAAAAGGGCCGCGTTTACTGGTCCTGCTGCAGGTGGCCGTTTCCCTGATTCTCCTGGTGGCGGCGGGCCTATTCCAGCGCAATCTCCGGCAGCTTCAAAATACGCGGCTTGGTTTCAATCCCGAGAATCTGCTGCTCTTTCGAGTTAATGCGTTGCAGGCCGGCCACAAGGGCGACGACCTGATCCGTTTCTACAGGTCCATGACCGAGCGGATTTCCACTCTGCCGGGCGTGCGTTCAGCGACCTACGCAAATTTGGTGCTGATCGGCGGCGGTTCGTGGTCCACCAACAGCACGCGCATCCAGGGCCAGCCGGTCTTTGAACGCGACCTGAGACGCACCTTAATGCTGGCCGTGGGTCCCGATTATCTGAGGACGATGGAAATCCCGATGCTTCTCGGCCGGACTTTGAATGAGCGCGATGAGTCCAACGGTCCGAAAGTCGCCGTGGTCAACGAGCGTTTTGTTCGCCAGTATCTGCCCAACCTGCAGCCGGTCGGACAGAAATTTATCCTCGACCGCAGGACTCAGGAAGGCATCGAGATCGTCGGTGTATGCGCCAACGCCAGGTACAACACGCTGCGCGGCGACGATCCCGCGATCGCGTACTTGTCGTATGCCCAGCAGACGCAGATGATGGGCTCAGCGTACTTTTCCGTGCGCGGCGCGGCAAATCCCGAGGCCCTGGTTCCTTCCGTCCGGCAGGTAGTGCGGTCTCTCGATCCCAACCTGCCGCTCTCCGACATCAAGACGCAAGCAGGACAAATGAACGAGTTCCTGCGGCAAGAACGCCTCTTCGCTCTGCTGACCGGCGCATTTGGCGCGCTCGCCGCAATGCTCGCGGCCATCGGCCTTTACGGCGTGATGGCCTACGCGGTCTCGCGGCGCACGGCCGAGATCGGTGTGCGGATCGCGCTCGGCGCGACCCGCCGCGACATCGGCTGGCTGGTGCTGAAGGACGTGTGCGCGGTGGCGACGTGGGGCGTCGCGATGGGCGTGGCCGGAGCGGTGGCCGGTTCGACACTCGTCGAATCGAGCCTCTATAAAGTTGCCGCTACCGATCCGCCGACCATCGCCGTCGCGGCCGCGGTCATGGCGGCGGTAGCGATGGCCGCGGGATACATCCCTGCGCGCCGAGCGGCGCGGCTAGATCCTATGATTGCGCTGCGTCACGAGTAAGCCCGCGCACCGGCGAGAAGACCAGCCACAGGGCTGCGGCCATCACGCCCGCACCGGCCACGAACATCGCGGCTCGAATCCCGAACGCCCCCGCCAGGAATCCGCCTGAGAGCGCGCCCAGCGGCAAAAAACCCTTGAAGAGAAGCTGCATGCAGGCGTTCACGCGTCCGAGCAACTCGGGCGGCGCGATCGTCTGCCGGAGCGTCACTTGATGGATGTAGAAGACCGGAAAAGCAACGTCGCCGACCTGCGAGAGCGCCAGGAGCGCCGGACCGTGAGCCATCGGAATGAGCAGCGTGGCGATTCCCGAGACAAAGGTGCTGCCGATGAGCAGCAGCCCCAGGGGAATGTGATCGGCCGCCCTCTTCGCAAGAAACGATCCAGCCAGGTTAGCGATTCCTCCGACTGAAACGACGAGTCCTAAAATGAAAGGCGTCAACCCCAACGTGCCGATGGCGTAGAGAAATGTAAAGCGCCGCGAAAATTCCGAACGAGAAGGCGAACGTCGCCTCGCGCATCGCGAGCGGTCGCAGGATTGGGTGTCGAGCGACGTAACGGAATCCTGCGGCCGGATGCGCCTCCGGATTGTCGGTGGGAGTGTGGTCCTGCTCCCTCGCACGGATCGAGAGAATGGACGCTGCGGAAAAGAAGAACGACAGCGAATCGAGCAGAATCGCGCGGGGCGCGGTGAACAGTTGCACCAGGATTCCGGTGATGCCCGGCCCGACGATCTCGGCCGCCGAGGCGCTGGCCGTCAGTTTGCTGTTCCCTTCGAGAAGCTGCTCACGGCCGATGAGCGCGGGAAGAAACGTCTGCACCGTGACATCGAAGAACATGGTCAGCAACCCCGCCAGACCGGCGACGGCGTACAGCAGCCACATGTTCAGATGTCCCGTCATGGCCGCGACCGGAATGCTGCCGAGCAGAAGTCCGCGCGCGATGTCCGCTCCGGCCAGGACCGGGCGATGGCGGCAGTGGTCGGCGATCCATCCGGCAGCCGGTCCCGCGACCAACGCGGACAACCCGGCGAGCGACGCCAGGATTCCCATTTGCGCGGGTGTGGCATGCAGAACCAGGACGGCGGTGAGCGGCAGGCCTTCGCGAGTGATGCGCGAACCCGCCTCCGAGACGGTCTGGCCGATCCAGAGCTTGAGAAAGTCTCTGTTTCGCCAGAGGGTCATGAATGTGAGGCTGGTCTAGTTCGCGCGTTCCTGGTAGGTACCTTCGGCGGTGTTGACGCGAATCTTCTCGCCTTCCGAGATGAATGCCGGGACGTTGACCACGAGTCCGGTCTCGAGCTTGGCGGGCTTCATCACGTTCGAGACGCTGGCTCCCTTGATGGCCGGCTCGGTCTCGACGACCTGGAGGTCCACGGTGGCCGGCAGCTCGATGCCGATGGGCTTCTCGTCGTAGAACTCCACCTGCAGTTTCATGTTGGGCAGAAGGTAGAGCACGCTTTCGCCCAGCGTGTCTTTGCTCAAATGGATCTGCTCGTAGGTCTCCGTGTTCATGAAGTGATAGTGATCGCCGTCATGATAGAGGTATTCCATCTCGTGCTCGTCGAGCACGGCCCGCTCCAGGCGGTCTTCCGAGCTGAACTTGTAATCCACCATGTTCCCCGTGCGCAGGTTGCGCATGCGGGTCTGCATGAATCCGCGCTTATTGCCGGGCGTGCGGTGTTCCACGCTAAAAATCGAGTAGAGCTCGCCCTCGTGCTTGATGATGACTCCGGGGCGCAACAGGGTTGCCTGCATCCGAAACGCTTCCTTTCACTTGTCAGTGGCTTGCCTTAGGGCAAAGAAACAGTTTACCAGAAATTCCGGAACTAATCACACTCTCGATGGCAATCACACGGTTGAGGAGAGTGAACATGAAACGAGCATTCCTGAGCACGAGTCTTGTCATCCTGCTTACGGGCGCGGCCTTCGCGCAGACCGAGCCGGCCTTCGAAGTGGCTTCCGTCAAGCCCAATACTTCCGACGACCACCGGGCGTCCATGCGCATGGGCGGCAGCGAACTGCTGCTCAATAACTTTTCGCTGAAGCGCCTGATCATGCTGGCCTACGACGTGAAGAATTTTTCGATTTCGGGACCGGACTGGCTCGACAACGTGCGGTTCGATGTTGCCGCCAAGCCGCCTGCCGGGATGACCCGCGAGCAGTTGAAGCCGATGCTGCGCGCCCTGCTGGAGGAGCGCTTCAAACTGCAGGTCCACCGGGAGTCGAAGACCATGACCGGCTACGCTCTCGTGGTCGGCAAGGGCGGACTCAAGGTGAAGGAACTCGAGGAGAGCGTTGGCGATAACAACGGCAACGCCGGCTCCCAAATCAGCGTGGGAAGAGGGCAGCTCACCGCCAGCCGCATGACGATGAAGAGCCTGGCAGACTGGCTGCAGAATCCCGTGGACCGCCCCATCGCCGATATGACCGAGATCAAAGGCTCATTCGACATCAAGCTCGAATGGACCCCGGAGGAAAACCCGGTCATGGCGGCGGCCCACGGCGCGGCAACGGGCCCGAACGAGGGCGCGGAACGAAAAGCGGACGCCGGTCCCACGATCTTTACGGCGCTGCAAGAGCAATTGGGACTGCGGCTGCAAACCCAGAAGGTCCCGGTGGATACGGTAATCATCGACCGCGTCGAGCGGACCCCGACCGAGAATTGACGAAAATTTACGTAGTACTAAATTTTTAGTATAGTAAGATCGCGTACTGGATATGAGCCGGTTCCTCGCTCTCGCGATCCTGTCCACCCTGAGCTTGGGCCAGGCCCCGCCGTCCTTCGACGTGGCCTCGCTCAAGCCGGTTCAGCTCACGCCGGGCAATTACAACGCGAACCTCGGCTCGGCCAGCCGTGGCGTGGTTACGTTGACGAATGCCACGCTCAGCGACTGCCTAAAATACGCCTACGACATATCGAACGATTCGCAGATCGCAGGACCCGACTGGTTCCAAAACAAAGGAGTGCGCTTTGATATCTTGGCGAAGGCTCCGCCGGATACGCCCGTTCCGCAACTCAAGCAAATGCTGCAAACGCTGCTGACCGAGCGCTTCAGCCTGGCGTTGCATCGGGAGCAGAGAACGCTTCCCTTTCTGGCGTTGACGCTCGGCAAAAAAGGCACACAGTTTCACGATGCACAGGAAGGCTGGGAGGGCAACGGCAAACCGTCCGTCCCCGGCCGAATTTTCGTGCACCGGGTGTCCATGCTGGCGACGCTGTTGTCGCGTTTTATGCGCCAGCCGGTCCTCGACCAGACGGGTCTTTCGGGATTCTACGACATCCAGCTCGAGTGGACGCCTGAAACTCAGCCGCGGCCCGACGGCGCCGATGCGCCGGCGGAACCGGCGACGGGGCCGACCATCTTCACGGCCGTGCAGGAGCAACTCGGATTGAAGCTCGAATCGCGGAAGGGACCCGTAGAGGTGCTCGTCATTGACGGCGCCGAGAGAGTCCCGAAGGGGAATTAGATGATCCTTGTCTCCATCCTGGCAATGTCGCTGGCACAGACGCCTGCGCCAACCGCGCGGCTCGAGTTCGAGGCGGCTTCGATTAAACCGAACAGGTCCGGGATGCGCGGCTGGTCCATGCCTCCCCCGTCGCACGGAAGCGTCAATTTCAAGAATGTCACTCTGAAATTGCTGGTCATCGAGGCCTACCAGATCCAGGAATTCCAGCTTGCGGGCGGACCCTCGTGGCTCGATTCCGAGAAATACGACATCACCGCGAAATCTTCGGGCGCGAGCCGCAGCCAGGTGAATCAGATGCTGCAGGCATTGCTCGCCGATCGTTTCGGGCTGGCTGTACATCGCGAAACCAAGGACCTGCCCTTCTACGCCATTACTATCGCCAAGAACGGACCCAAGCATGGACCAACGATGCATCCGGCGGAGGCCGGCGACTGTCCGGATCAGTCGACACCCGATCATCCCTGCGGGGGATTCAACGTCCGGAATCGCAGCCATCTCCACGGGGAGAGGGTCTCGCTGCGCCAGCTCGCCGAAGTGTTGTCATTCATCCTGAACCGGACGGTGCTCGATCAGACAGGCCTCAAGGGAAACTTCGATATGCAACTGGACTGGACTCCGGACGACGGCCAGTTCCGGGGCGCGGAGCGGCCGGACGCGGCCCCCGTGGACGCGAGCGGACCTACCGTCTACACGGCGCTGCAGGAGCAAGCCGGGTTGAAGCTCGAATCGCGGCGCGGGCCGGTGGAGATCCTGGTCATCGATCGCGCGGAGAAGGCCACTGAAAATTGATGTAAAAGGTGAAAAAAAACGCCTCCCGAATCGTCTTCATTAGGGAGCTGTCCACAAATGAAACACCTTGTCTTGAGCGCGATTCTTTTCCTGTCAGCGGCGGCAGCCGTCTGGGCCGCTGATTCGGCGACTTTTGAAGTTGCTTCGATCAAACCGAATAAGAGCGGGAGCGGCGAAAGCGACGGAGGCAAAGTCCCGGGCCCGAACGCCAAGGAACACTCGCGGGAAAAAATCGAGGTGGCCCCCGGGACGCTCAACATTCGCAATGCCACCTTGGCGGCGTGTATCCGGTGGGCGTACCACGTGAAGGACTTTCAGGTTTCCGGTCCCGACTGGCGGAATTCAGAGCGATTCGATGTCTCCGCCAAGGCTTCCGAACCTGCCAGCGAAGAGCAGCTTCGATTGACGTTTCAAAAGCTGCTCGCTAATCGCTTCAAGCTCGCCCTACACCGCGTGAGCAAGCAACTTCCTGTCTTCGCGCTGCTGGTAGGCAAGGACGGTCCTAAGCTTCGCGAATCGAACACCGAAGGCGAAAGCGTCATCAAGACGAGCAAGTTCGGGGTCTCGGCCCGAAGGGCTCTTCCGCGCAGATCGTCGACCTGCGGATGTTGCCCCTGCGGAGTCCCATCGTTGACATGACTGGACTCAAGGGCCGCTATGACTTCACGCTCGATCTCATGCCGTACCAGCCTGCGGACGGAGGGGGCGACATGGCCGGAATCCTCATGACCGCCGTGCAGGAGCAGCTCGGCCTGAAACTCGAATCGAGAAAGGCTCCGGTTGAGGTCCTGGTGATTGACCATGCGGAGAGGATCCCAACAGAAAATTAGCATGGACGGACTGCTACCGGGACGGGGACCAAAGCGTCTAAGAGGGATAATGAAATCCTGGGTCTTGACGCTCGTCCTCGCGGGGATCGCCTCCGCGCAGCCGGCCTTCGAAGTGGCTTCGGTCAAGCCCGCTTCGCCTGACGCCACGGGCGTGCGGATCAACACACAGCAGGGCAAACTCACCATGGCGAACGTCCCGTTGCGACTGTGCATTCAGTGGGCGTACCAGGTCCAGCCCTTCCAGATCTCGGGCGGACCGGGATGGCTGGGCACGGATAAATACGACATTGTCGCGAAGGCGGAAAAGCCGGTTCCGAACGATCAGATGCGTTTGATGCTTCAAACTCTGCTCGCCGAGAGATTCAAACTGACGGTCCATCGTGAAATGAAGGAAAGCGTGGAATATGCCCTGGTGGTCGCGAAGGGCGGATCAAAACTCCATGCCGCGAAAGGCGACGAAGGCTCCCAGATGGAAGGGGGCCGCGGCGAGCTGGTTGCCCGGGGCATAGCTCTCACTATGCTGGCCAGGGAACTTTCCCGCACGTTGGGCCGTACGGTGAAGGAGGAAACGGGCCTCAACGGGCAGTTTGATTTCACGCTCAAATGGGCTCCGGAAGTGGGTATGCCGATGGGGATGAAAGAAGAGGCGAGAATGGCCGTCGAGCCGGTTGCCTCGGATCCAGCAGGTCCGTCGATTTTCACCGCGGTGCAAGAGCAGTTGGGACTCAAGCTGGAATCCCGCAAGGCGATGGTCGAGGGCTTGGTTATTGACCGCGCGGAGAAAGCATCGGAGAATTAAGAGCAAGGGCAACGATTCAGGAACTTCTGGCCTGGGCCTGGCAATCAGTTAGTGGAGGACTCATCAATGATCATCGTATTCCTGCTTGCCGCATCCCTGCTGGAAGCCCAGACCTTCGACGTAGCTTCGATCCGGCTGGTCAACGCCCGCGATGCCAAGTCCGTGGCGATGAACAAGGCCATGAACCGCAACGCCAATGGAATCCAGTACACGAGCGTGACGCTCCGCGACTGCCTGGCGGCCGCGTACCAAGTGAAAGGTTTTCAGATTTCCGGGCCCGCCTGGCTGGACTCCGAGGCTTACGACATCAACGCCAAGACCGACGCCGCTTTCACGGACGATCAGCTCCGGTCCATGCTGCAGGCCCTTCTGGCGGAGCGTTTCAAGCTGACCTTTCATCGCGACAAGAAAGAGCTCCCGGTATTTGCCTTGGTGGTGGGAAGAGACGGGCCGAAGGTGAAAGCCGCGCAGGCTGAGGGCGCCGAATCGGCAGGCCCGAAATTCCAGATCAAGACGGGTTCTCTCTTCTTTCCACGGACCTCCATGGCGGGCTTCGCCGACTACCTGTCGCGCCTGCCGGCCATCGGTCGTCCCGTGGTGGACATGACCTCGCTCCCCGGCGTTTACGACATCAACCTGAGGCTGGTGGATAACCCGGGTGAAGCCAAGCCCGAGGATATGAAGCGGTCGCTCGTCGATTGGCGGGAAGGATCGGCGATCTTCGCGCAAATCCAGCAGCTCGGCCTGAAGCTCGAGCCGCAGAAGGCCCCCACCGACGTTCTGGTGATCGACCATGTGGAAAAGACTCCTACGGAGAACTGATGAATCGTAAGTATATTCTCGCATTCCTTTTGTTGGCTGCCCTGTGGGCGTCCGCCGCGGAGCACAGCGGATATGTGAAGTTCGGCGGCCTACCGGTCCCCGGCGCGACAGTCACGGCCACTCAGGCCGACAAGAGGTTTGTCGCCATCACGGATCAGCGCGGCGTTTACACCTTCAAAGATCTGCCGAACGGTACGTGGACCCTTCAGGTGGAGATGCTGACATTCTCGCCGATCAAGCAAGAGATCACCATCGCGCCAAATGCCCCCGCATTCAACCCGCAGTGGGATCTGAAGCTCCTTCCCTACGACGAGATCAAGGCCGCAGCGCCACCGCCTCCGCCGCCATCTCCGGCAGCGCCTGCGACTCCTGCAGTCGAAGCGGCCAAGGAAACGCCCGCTCCGCCTCCGACTCCTTCGATCGCTCCTGCCAAGGGAAAGAACGCTGCGGCAGCCGCAGCGACGCCGGCCCGGCCGCAATCGGGTTTTCAACGCGCCAATGTGAACGCGACCCCGAATGGCACGCCGACCGCCGGGCAGGAAGCGGAGAAGCCCGCCGAGGGCGCCACGCCCGCAACGGAAGAAGCCAGTCCGATCTCCGGCGACGGATTCCTGGTGAACGGCAGCGTGAACAACGGCGCAGCGTCGCCCTTCGCGCAATCCGCGGCGTTCGGCAACAATCGGCGGGGCGGCCGCTCGCTCTACAACGGGAGCCTTGGTTTCATCCTGGGGAATTCGGTCTTCGACGCGCGCTCCTACTCTTTGACCGGCCAGGAGACAGAAAAACCGGGGTACAACCGCGTCCAGGGCCTGTTCGCCTTCGGCGGTCCGCTGAAGATTCCGCATGTTCTTCGCAATGGACCGAACATTTCCGTCAACTATCAGTGGCTCCGAAACCGAAATGCGAACACGCAATCCGCGCTGATGCCCGATGCCTCCGTTCGCAGCGGCGATTTCTCGAAGATGGGGCCGATCTTCGATCCCACTACCGGATTGCAGTTCCAGAACAACATGATTCCGCAGTCGCGCTTCAGCCGCCAGGCGCTGGCCCTGCTGCCGTTGTTCCCCATGCCGAATTTCTCGTCCGCGCAGTACAACTACCAGATCCCGGTCATCAGCGTGAGCCATCAGGACAGCCTGCAGACGCGCTTCCAGAAAGCGGCCAACAACAAGAACCAGCTTTCAGGCAGCTTCGCCTACCAGAGCGTCCGGGGCGGCAACCAGAATCTATTCAATTTTATCGATACGACCAACTCGATGGGGATCAACGCAAACTTCAACTGGTTCCGTCGCTTCACCCAGAGAATGTTCGGCAACTTCGGCGTACAGTACAGCCGCTCCTCGCAACGCACGCTCCCCTTCTTCGCCTTCCACCAGAACATTTCGGGCGACGCCGGAATTAACGGAAACAATCAGGAGCCGCAGAATTGGGGGCCGCCCCGTCTCAGCTTCGCGAGCGGAATCTCCAGTCTCTCCGACCAGCCATCGGCCTTCAATCGCAATCAGACCGCCGGCCTTTCCGTGGGTCTGTTCTGGACGCACGGCTCGCACAACGCCCGGTTTGGAGGCGACTACCGCCGGCAGCAATTCAACGCTCTCTCGCAGCAGAATCCGCGCGGCTCGTTCACGTTCACGGGCGCGTCCACGCAAGGCGCGACCGCCGGGATTGCCAATCCCAAGACCGATTTCGCCGGATTCCTGCTGGGAATCCCCGACACCAGCGCCATCGCCTTCGGAAACGCCGACAAGTACTTCCGGAGCGGGATGTACGACGCCTACCTCAACGACGACTGGAGATTGAATCCAAGTTTCACCGTGAACGGCGGCCTTCGCTGGGAATACAGCTCGCCGATTACCGAAAAGTATGGACGCCTGGTGAACCTGGATATCGCTCGCGGTTACGCGGCGGTGTCGCCGGTGATCGGGTACATTGGGACCGGATCGCTGACCGGACAGATGTACCCGGAGTCGCTCGTTCAGCCCGATAAGCACAATATTCAGCCGCGCATCGGGATCGCCTGGCGCCCGTTCCCGGCATCGTCGATGATCGTCCGTGCCGGCTTCGGCATCACGTACAACACCTCGGTCTACCAGTCGATCTCCACCCAGATGGCGCAGCAATCGCCGCTCTCGAAGAGCTTGAGCGTGGCCAACAGTGCGGCCTCGCCCTTGACCATGGCGAACGGGTTCGTCGCCGTTCCGGGGATCACGACGAACACGTTCGCCATCGACCCGAACTTCCGCGTGGGTTACGCGGAGAGTTGGAATGCTTCCATCCAGCGCGACCTGCCGCGCTCGCTGATGATGACCGCCACATATCTCGGCATCAAAGGAACGCGGGCCACGCAGCAGTTCTATCCGAACACCTACCCGAACGGAGCGATCAATCCGTGCCCCACTTGTCCTTCCGGATACATCTTCATGACGTCGAACGGCAATTCGTCCCGCCATGCGGGCACGATGCAACTTCGCCGCCGGCTGCACAACGGCTTCACCGCCACGCTCGACTACACCTACTCGAAGTCCATCGACAACGCGGCGCTCGGCGGGCACGGCGTATCCGCTCAGACCGCTCAGAACTGGCTCGACCTGCGGTCCGAGCGCGGCCTTTCGAGCTTCGATCAGCGCCACTTGCTCAGCCTGCAGACGCAATACAGCACGGGTCTCGGAGTGGCGGGGGGGAAGCCGCCCGCCGGGCGGGGCGGGAGGCTCCAAAAAAAACGGACCCTCACCTCTCAACTCACACCCCGCAAGAGCCGCCCGCGAAACCCCCCCCCCGGGGTGG
>CAZRND010000016.1:0-7363 GCA_964601345.1 uncultured Acidobacteriota bacterium
GCAGGTGGAAGAAGCGCGGATTCCCAGCTTGTCTTCCTTCTTGCCGACGCGAAAACCCGGCGTGTCTTTTTCGACGACGAACGCCGTGATGCCTTTGTATCCGGCCGCCGGATTGGCATTGGCAAACACAATGAACAAGCCGGCTTCCTTGCCGTTAGTGATCCACAGCTTCTGCCCGTTGAGCAGGAAACGATCGCCCTTCTCGGTGGCGCGGCAGGCCATGGCGAAAGCGTCGCTGCCCGATCCGGACTCGGAGAGGGCAAACGCGCCGAGCGTCTCGGTAGTGAGGCGCGGCAGGTAACGCCGCTTCAAGTCTTCGCTCGCCCAGCGCATGAAGATGTTGTTGACCAGCGTGTTTTGGACGTCCACGATGACGCCCGCGGAAGCGTCGGCATAGGAAAGCTCTTCGATCGCCAGCACGCTCTGGAAGAACGTGCCGCCCGCGCCGCCGTAGGTTTCGGGGACTTCGATGCCCATCAGGCCGAGCGAGAAGAAATCGCGGATCAAGGCCGCATCGAACTGGCCCTTCTCGTCCATCTCGCGGGCTCGGGGCTGAACTTTTTCCTTCGCAAAGTCGCGCACGCTGCGGCGAAACATCTCCTCTTCTTCGGTGAGAATCGTGAGCGGCGCCGGATGGACATCCAAACCTAACGTGGTTTCTGGCATCCGATCATTCTAGCCGAAGTTGCGCTACACTGGTCTTTTGGAGAAGCTATGAAACAGATCCTAATGGATTGCCAGACGTGCCACGACCGTCGATTACTCGATATCGACGCGGAACGTTCCCGGCAACTTACTCTAAACTACGAGTGCGAATACTACTGCCAGCGGTGTGGAAAATCGACGCTGTGGGGTTTCTCGGAGCACGACCGGCGCGATGGCCGCGATCGCCGCGATTACCCGCGGCCGACGGTGGAGCAGATGCCGCAAATGGAGTTGGGAAAACAGAAGGTCTTGGTCGCGCGACCGCCGTCCCGCGATGAATATGCCAGCCTCGCGCACGCGTCGCCGATCTCGGCCAAGCGGGGCGCTGGTCCCGATCGGCGCACCACCCCGCAGCGGTCATCGAAACGCCTGCCTTTGAAGTTGCCGGTGCGCGTCCGGGTGCTCGACAACGCCCGCGGCTTCTTCGAGGTTACCGAAACGCGCGACGTCAGCCGCGGCGGGATCCTCTTCCACAGCCGCAAGTTTTACTACGCCGGCGATCCGGTGATGATCGCTCTTAACTACGTGGCCGGCGTCGCCGGCAGCGATCTCGAGCAGGGCGGCAAGGTGGTGCGCGTCGTACCGGTAGACGGGACGACCAGCTCCGGTGTCGCGATCCAGCTCAAGACCGGATAGCGGCTAGCCTCCGAAGAAATCCTTCACTTTATCGAGAACGCTCTTTGTGCTGGGCTCGTTGTTGGCCGGAGTGATGGCCGCGAGTTGCTGCAATAGCTTCCGCTGTTCCTTGGTGAGACGCGACGGCGTCTGCACCTTCACCGCGACGTAGAGATCGCCCCGCCCGTGGGCGTTGACGTTGGGAATCCCCTTGCCGCGCAGCCGGAAGACAGTCTCGGACTGCGTGCCTTCGGGAATATGCAAGCGGTCCATGCCTTCGAGCGTGGGCACTTGGATGTCGTCCCCCAGCGCCGCTTGCCAGATGGTAATCGGGATCGTGCACGAGAGATGCTGGTCATGCCGCTCGAAGATGGGATGCTCGCGCACGCGCAGGACCACGTAAAGATCGCCCGCCATCCCGCCGCGCGGGCCGGCTTCGCCCTCTCCCGATACGCGCAGGCGCGTACCGTTGTCCACACCGGCGGGGATGCCGAGTTCGATGGTCTTCTCTCTCTTGACGCGCCCCTCGCCCCGGCAAGCCTGGCAATGCGACTGAATGGTCTGTCCCGCGCCGCGGCAGGCGCTGCAAGTGCGCGCCACGCTGAAGAATCCTTGCTGGTAGCGCAACTGGCCGCGTCCGCCGCAGGTGCGGCAGGGGACCGGCGACGTGCCGCGCTTCGCACCCGAGCCTCCGCACTCGCCGCAAGTTTCGAGGCGCGGGACCTTGATCCGCGTCTTCAATCCGAAAGCGGCTTCGTCAAACGAAATCTCGAGATCGTAGCGGAGATCGGACCCGCGCGTGGTGCGTCCGCCGCCCTGTCCGAACAAATCGCCCAGCCCGAACAGGTCGCCGAAGTTGCCGAAAACGTCGCTGAACTCCGAAAAGGCGCTGGGATCGAATCCACCGGAGCTCGACAGGCCGGCGTGTCCGTAACGGTCGTACTGGCTGCGCTTTTGTTGATCGCTCAGGACGCTGTAGGCCTCGGCCGCTTCCTTGAAATGCTCTGCCGCTTCGCTGTTCTCAGGATTGCGGTCGGGATGATACTGCATCGCCTTCTTGCGATAGGCGCTCTTGAGGTCCTGCTCCGAAGCGTCCCGGGGAACCTCGAGGACTTCGTAGTAATCCCGCTTGCTCATGCTTGTTTCGGTTGCGTCGCGACCCGGACCATCGCCGGCCGCAAGAGACGATCGCGAAAGAAGTAGCCGCGCTGGAACTCCTCGACGATCGTTTGATCTTCATGCTCCGCGCTCTCCACCATCTCTACCGCATGATGCAGGTGCGGATCGAATTTCTGGCCGGCCGTTTCCATCCGGGAGAGGCCCAGCTTGCCAAGAGTTTCCTGCAGTTGCTTGTGAATCAGCTCGACGCCTTTCTGCACTTCCGAGCCTGCGGGCGCCGAAGCGCTCACCGCCCGGTCGAGCGCATCGAGCACAGGCAACATGGAATTGACAACGTCCATGGAGGCGTTCACGTACGCATCTTTCTTTTCTCGCTCGGTTCTCTTTCGAAAGTTGTCGAACTCAGCGACCTTTCGGAGGAGTTGATCCCGAAGCGCACTCTTTTCCTGTTCCAGAGAGGCGATCAGGGCCGCGGTATTCGCCTCCTCACCTTCTGGGAGAGTGGAAACGGACGCTGGCGGGCCCTCGGGCTTCGGCTTGTTATCGTCGTCAACCACGATGTTATTCATTTTTAGTAGCTTAGAAAATGGGCGCTTGAGCACCTTTTTTCATTTTATCGGCCCTGTTCGGGCAAGTCAAGAAGGGGTCCCGAAACGTACACGCTCGGCGGTGCGTCTTTACTGATGAAGCGCATCCCCCCGCGTGACAAGAAGCGCCAAAGTTTTGGAAGTGTTCTGAGGTATAATTGAGTTACACTTCGTCCATTCGAATGAAGAGAGGGATTTTATCTTTATGAGCATTTCACCCGATCCTGGCGGTTCGCTCCCCCGTGAGGAAAGCCCGCGTTTTGAATCCGGCTACACGGCTCCACCGCAACCGGCTCCGTCCGCCGGCCCGCTCGCCGGAAACTGGTTTCCTCCCGTGGTCATCGTCGTTCAGGTGCTGATGATCGGCGGCTTGTTCCTTCTGTACCGCGATCTGAGCGACACGCGCCAGACACTGCAACTGCAGCTCGTGGAGCTGAAGAGCCAGCAGGAGACGGTGCGGCATCGCCTCGAATCGGCCGACGAGAAGGCAGCCAGCCTCGGCAAGGAACTCTCCGACACCAAGCAGACCGCGCAGACCCTTGGGAAGCGCCTCGGATCGACCGAACGCCAGGTCAGCGAAACCAAGAAGACGGCGAAGGAGCTGGAGGCCGAGCAGAAGCAAGCGGCCGCCCAACTGGCGTCGCAGATTTCGAACGTTCGCGACGAAGCGTCCGGAAAGCTTAACGCCATCAATACCGACGTGGGCGGCGTGAAGAAGGACGTCGACGCCACCCGCAAGGACCTTGAGGCGACGAAGGCTTCGCTGAAGTCGGCCATCGGCGACCTTGGCGTACAGAGCGGTTTGATCGCGCGCAATCACGACGAACTTACCGAGTTGAAGCGCCGCGGCGAGCGGAACTATTTCGAGTTCAACCTGGCCAAGGAGAAGACGCCCAAGCGTATCGGCGACATTTCGGTACGGCTGACTCACACCGATCAGAAGAAAGGCCGCTACACTCTGGAAGTGGTCGCCGAGGACAAGAAGGTCGAGAAGAAGGACAAGACCATCAACGAGCCGGTGCAGTTCTACGTGGCTCGCGCCCGGATTCCCTACGAGATCGTGGTGAACCAGGTGGACAAGGACCGCATCGTTGGATACCTGGCGACGCCGAAGTAAGGACTATTCGATCTTCCGGTAATTGATCTGGAGTTTTTCCCGCGGATTGCGGATCTCCACCTTGAACTTGCCGTCTAACTTGCCATCGCCGGGGCCGATTTCGAGCTCGTAGTGTCCCCGAAAGGCATCAAGCAAATTCTTCGAGATCTGCTCGATCTGGCGCAGTTCCCTGCCCCCGAAAAACGCTCCACCCGACTCCTCTCCCAGTTTGTCGAGAGGGCTGCTTCGTCCCGAGAGCGAGAGCGCAAAGATCGAGACCCGGTTTCGCTGGGCCAGATCCACCACTTCGGGCCTGCGCACCTTGCTGACGCCTTCCATGCCGCTCGAGATGATCAGAAGAATGCGTCGTCCTACGGTCTGCTGAAAGCCCCCGTCGAGGGCGGCGTAGGCAGAGTCCAGAATGGCGGCGTCGTTGCCAAATTTGAATCCCGAGATGGCGCGGCGAAGTAACTGTTTGCTGGAAGTGAAATCCTGCATCAGATCGGCGGAAGTAGCGTAGCCGATGATGGCCATCTGCTCCTTGTCGGCGAGCTGGCTGATGAAGAAATCGGAGAAGCGCACGATGTCATTGCGTCCCGAGGCGGCATAGGCGCTGGTGTCGGCCATCAGAACAATGTCCACCATGTCTTTCACATATTTGGCGCTCTGCACCTGTCGGGGATTCTTGTCCTGGAAAACCGCAAAGTCTTCAGCTTTGAGATCGGTGATCGGGGCTCCGAACTGGTCCACGACGGTCACGACCAGGCGCGGCTGCGCGGCCGGCATCAGGAGCGTTAGGAGTCCCAGGAGAGTCTTGCCAAGCATGAGTACTTCCTTGTCTTAGCGATCGAGAATTTGCACCGGGGAGCCGTTATCCAGGCGGTCCAGATCGCCAATGGCCACGCGATCCTCGGCGCGCAAGCCCTCGACAACTTCTACATCATCACCCACACGCTCGCCTAATTTCAACTCGCGCGCGGCGGCCTTCCCGTTCTCGATCACGAACGCCTTGTTCGTTCCATACGCATATAGGATGGCCCGCGCCGGTATGAGCAGCACGCTGTCTTTCTTGTCGGTAATGATGGCCGCGCGGCTGTAGAAACCCGGTCGCAGAGCGCCGTCGCTGTTGGGAATGAGCGCTTCGATCACGAAGGTGCGTTTCTGCTGATCGACGGACGGGCTCATCCGCGAGACGCGGCCCTTGAAGATCTTCCCCGGATGCGCTTCCACCTGGATCTCCACAGCATTTCCCATGCGCACCCAGGAGGACATCTTCTCCGGGACTTCCGCGCGCAGCCGCAACTGATCGGTATTGACCAGCTCATAGAGCGCCGTCTGCGGCTTGACGTATTGGCCCACCTGCACCTGGCGGTCGCGAATCGATCCGTCGAACGGCGCCAGGACGGAGGTGTCGCGCAGCTTCTTTCGGGCGAGATTCACGGCGGCACGGTATTGTTCCACGCTCGAAATCAGGTTCTGCACTTGCAGCTTGGTGAGATCGAGCGTGGCGCGGAGCGCGTTGTAGCGCGCTTGCGCCTGATCAAGGTCCTGCGCCGAGGCGACTTTCTCGGCGACCAGCTCTTTCACGCGGTTGTAGCGCTGCTCCGCTTCGCGCAGGTCGGCCGCGGCCTTCATCACGTCGGGCACCTGGTTGATGTCCGCGACGCGGTCGTTCTCGCCCTTGAGACCCAGGCGGTCGAGCGACTGCCGCAACTGCGCTTCCTGCTGCGCCAAACTGTAGCGCATCTCATCCGGCAGGATCGTCACCAGCGGCTTGCCCTTTTGCACGTGGTCGCCAAGGTCGGCAAAAATCTCGGCGACGCGGCCTTCCGTCTCGGAGCTTATGGTAACTTCCTGATCGGCCACGAGCGTCCCCACGGTGTTCACGCGGCGGTCGATTTCCTGCATCCGCACGGAGGCAACATGCACGCCGACGGCTTGCTTCGCGTTGTTGCCGGGTCCTTTCGCCTGACTCCCGGCACATCCGGCCAAGAAGATCGAAAGGAAGACGATCCACAGTCTCTTCATGATAAGTTGAGGCGATTCCAGTGTATGCGATGTTCTGGGCACGAAGCAACTTATGATCCTCCCCTTTGACTCGAGTGGTGTGAACCGCGGACCGGACGGAATTGCGCGATACACTGCGCGTCCCGACTCACTCGTTCATATGCTTCGCGCAACCGTGGATCGGACGCCGGAGAACGAGGCGATTGTCGAGCTCGGCGGTGAGCGCATCACTTATCGCCGGCTCTGGGACCGGGCATCCCGTATCGCGGGTGGACTGCGAAACCTCGGCGTGAAGCGCGGCGATCGCGTCGCGATCCGACTCGGGAACAGTCTCGATTGGTGCCTGGCTTTCTTCGGCATCCAGATGGCGGGCGGCGTGACCGTGCCGGTGAATACGCGCTTCAGCGAATCGGAAGTGGCTTACGTGATTTCCGACTCCGGGGCGAGCTTTACGTTTCAGCCCGGCCAGTCGCTGCCGGACGGCAATCCCTTCGCCGTCGACGACCTCAAGCCGAAGGACCTCGCCGCGATTTTCTATACCAGCGGCACGACAGGCTTCCCCAAAGGGGCGATGACTACGCACGAGTGCTTCCTCGCGAACACCGAGAACTGCCGGCGCGTCGTGCATCTTCCCTCCGACGGAAGCATTCGACATCTGGTCTCGGTACCGCTCTTTCACGTCACGGGATGCAACAGTCAGTTGCTGCTGGCGTGCGAATCAGGTGACGCCACGGCGATCATGCCGGCGTTCGAAGTGCAGGCGTTTCTCGCGGCGATCCGTCAGGAGCGAATCAACATTCTGACGTCGGTTCCGGCCGTGCATTGGCTGGCCATCCACCAGCCGAATTTCAAAGACCTCGATACGTCGAACATCCGGTGGGTGATGTACGGCGGCGCGCCGATCGCGCCGGAACTGGTGGGACGACTGATGCAGGCATTCCCCAACGCGCGACTGGGAAACGGATTCGGCCTGACGGAAACGTCCTCGGTGGCGACCTTTCTCCCGCATGAGTACGCGCACTCGCGGCCCGAGACAGTCGGTTTCGCCGCGCCGGTTATCGATCTCGATTTGTTCGAGCCGGACCCGTCGAGCGGCGTCGGCGAGTTGCGGATCCGCGGGCAAAATGTTGGTTCCGGATTTTGGAGAAAACGGCAGGGACCGGCCGCGAACTTCTTTTACGTGCGGCGGGATCACGGCTGCCTGGGGTATATTTCAACCGGCCATTCTGGAAGA
>CAZRND010000016.1:7373-27636 GCA_964601345.1 uncultured Acidobacteriota bacterium
GTTGGGCGTTGGCGCGACAGCGGGCAAAATTGCGTTCCCGGGTATTGGAACAAACCGCAAGCGACCGCTGAGACATTCGGGACCGGCTGGCTGCATACGGGCGACCTGGCGCGCATCGACAAAGACGGATTCGTACAGATTGTCGACCGCAAGAAAGACATGGTGAACCGCGGCGGCGAGAACGTCTATTGCGTCGAGGTCGAAAACGCGCTGGCCGCGCATCCCGCGGTGTTTGACGTGGCCGTGATCGGCGTCCCGGACGAGATGATGGGCGAGAAGGTCGGCGCGGTCATCGTGCCGCGCCCGGGCGAGAAGGCCGTGATCCCCGACATTCTGGCGTTCGCGCGCACCAAGCTGGCCGACTTCAAGGTGCCGCAGTATGTCGTGGTGCGCGACACTCCCCTGCCCCGGAATCCCGGCGGCAAGATCCTGAAGCCGCAGTTACGCAAAGAGACGCAATGGGGGCCGCCTCAGAAATGAGGCGCGAGGTAGAGCTTTATCCGCAACTGAAGAAACATTTCCTCGAACAGGGCTACAAAGTCTACGCCGAGGTTCCCGCGCTCCACGGCGGATTCGTGGATCTACTGGCGATCAAGGGCGAGCGCAGCATAGCCGTAGAGATGAAACTGCGTTTCTCCCGGCGCGTCCTGAAGCAAGCGGCAAGGAACAAGCATTTCGTCTGGCAATCATTCGTGGCGCTTCCCGAGACAAACCGGCGCGTGATCGATTTGTTCAAGCGCCGCCCTGTTGGCTTGCTGCTCGTGGGACGAGGCGTCACGGTCGCCAAAACGGCGGTGGAGGCGGCTCCTGGATTCACGATCCGAGAAGTCTTCGGCGGGCACCTGGCGGGAGAGACGGCGAAGCTCTACGCCAAAGCATCGGGAGGTCTGCCGACGGCAAAACGCGTCAGCGCCTACCGCGCCTTGGCGAAGCAGGTTCGGGCGACGATCCTCCGCCACGGCGGAACGGCCTCTACCGAACAGATCCTCCAAGAAACGAGCGAATGGAATTACTATCGCGGCAAGCGCGCCGGCCTGACCGCGCTGCTCGAAGCGCGTTATCGCTCACCCGCGCCCGATCTATGGCGCCTTGACCGCCGCAAGCGACCGGCGATTCACGCCGCGCGAATGGACCGCGTGGCGCCGGCGCAGACGCGCTCGATCAAAGTCGTGCTGGATGAAGCGATCCCCAAGGTGAACGCCGGCGACATCCTGTGGCTCGTGGACCGCGGCGCGATTCGCGCCCGGGCCTTGCTCAAGTTTGCGGAACGCCACACCGTGAAGACAACGCCCCAGCGAGAGCTTCGCGCCGGACCGGCGGTCTTCAGTCCCTTCCGACTTCGGGGCGAGTCGCCGGACAGAGTTATTGTGATGGGTTTGACTGGATATCGGGAGCTGGCGCGGCCGAAGGCGTTTCGGAAGACTCTGGAGACGGCGTGGCAGACCCTTCGCCCTTCGGCTTCGGCTCGAAAGTGAACCAGCCGGCTTCGTCGAAGCCGGAGAAGCGCAAAAGGCGCGGACGGCCCGGCTCGATCTCGATCACGTCGCCTACGCCCATCGGACGAAGATTCATCGCCGCAGCACCCTCGCCCTGGAGTTGCTTCCAGACGGCGTATTCGTGCGGAGCTTCAATCTCACCCACAAGAATGTAATCCTTCGGCTTCAAGCTGCTCGGACCATCGGGCGGGCCTTGCGTGCGGAACCGGTCGATCGCCGCTTGGTCCTTCAGGTAATGAATTCGATAGATGGGCATCACCTACATTCTAGTCGAATGTTCGACTAGAATCAGAACATGGCGAGCTTCCTGGTTTTTCTTTTGCTGGCCGCCGGCGACTGGATGCCTGGACGGACCGAGACGAGCACTTACAAGCTGGCCGAGGCCGGCCTGCCGGGCACATCGACCTACACGGTCCGCAGCATCCTGCGCGATCACAAGCCGGTGCTGGAGATTGAAGTGGTGACCCACAGAAAGCTCCTGCTCGGCGGACAGGAAGGGAAACTGGAGACGATTTGCCAGACGCGCGTCGATCCCGCGACGTTCGACCTGGTCGAGAGCCGCCTCACAACCACGCTCAACGGCGCGGAATCGAGCTACCTGCACGCCGAGCGCGCCGGCAACAAGATCGAAGTCCGGCAAAAGCTGCGCGGCAGCCCGCTCGAGACGAGGATTGTGGATGCCGATGGTCCCGTGATCGAAGAATCCGCCATGGTTCCGTACATGGGTCGCGTTCCGTGGACCAAGGGGCGTGAGTTCAAGTGGCTGCGCTTCAGTCCTGCGCAGAGCCGCGTGCTGCACGTGAAGGCTCACCTCGCGAAGGACGACGGCAAGATCCTGCGCATCTTGATGGAGACGGAGATCGGCCCGAGCGTCTACGAGATTCGCCGCGGCAACCCGGCCGTCGTGGTGCGGACCGAGGCCGGAGGTACGGAACAGATGGCGATTGTTCCCTGATGGTTTCGCTGCGCGACTTCCGTCCCCAGGATTTCGACACTCTTTGCGAGATAGACCGGCTCTGCTTCCCTCCCGGCATCGCCTACAGCGCGGACGACATCGCCATGATGCTGCTCGAGCGCGGGAGCATCGTCATCGTCGCTGAGGACAGCGATCGCATTGCCGGATTCCTGCTGGCTAGAGCGGCGAAGCAAGGACACATCGTCACAATCGACGTGCTTCAGGAGTTTCGAAAATCCGGCGTGGGAACAGCCCTGATGGAAGAGGCGCATCGGCGCCTCAGTCAAGCTGGAACGCGCCGGGTCCAGCTCGAAACTTCGGTCGAAAACGACGCCGCGATCGCCTTCTACAAGAAGCTGGGATATTCGACAGCGCGCCGAATCAAAGGCTACTATCTGGGGAAGATCGACGCCTACCGGATGTACAAAGATCTTTAGACCAGCAACGGGATGCCGAGGGCGCGGCAATATCCTACCCAGCTCACGAGGCCCCACGCGAGAAGGCTCGTTCCCACCAGAAGGAGAGTAGCCAAGGCCAATGTGGTCATCGTTTTCATGAGCCCCCCAGTGCGCGCGCCGCAGCGTTGACCGCGCGATCTACGTCCGCATCGGTTGTCTTCCAATTCGAAACGCTGACGCGCATCGCGCGCCGTCCACGCCACGTGGTCCCACCAAAGAAGGCTTCGCCCGTGGACGTGATCGCGGCGATCACTTCGTCGGTATTCCGGCCGTTCGTGAATCCCACGAGTCCTTGATTGATCAATGGCTCCCAAACGACTTCCGCTCCGGGCAGCGCTCCAATGCGCATCACCAGCGAATGTGCGTGCCGGCAACAGCGGTCGACGAGCTCGGCAATGCCGGCGCGTCCCAACTGGCGAATCGCCGCGTACGTCGGGAATCCCCGCGCGCGCCGCGACCATTCCGGATTCCAATCCATCTGGTCGCGTGCATCGGAGCTTTGCGGCAGATAGGACGCTCGATAGGACATCGCCGAGCGATGCGCTTCAGGATCGGCAACGAAAGCATACCCGCAGTCGTAAGGGACGTTGAGCCACTTGTGCCCGTCGGTGGCCCAGGAGTCCGCCGCGGAAATGCCCTTGAGCAGATGCCGGTATCGCTCGCTCGCGGCGGCGAACAATCCGATGGCTCCGTCCACATGCACCCAGGCTCCGTAACGATGGGCGATCGGAATCACTTCTTCGAACAGATCGTATGCGCCGATATTCAACTCACCCGCCTGCAGCAGGACGATGGCTGGAGCCGACGGATTCACGGCGAGCGCTTTTTCGAGAGCCGCCGGCTGCAAGCGGCCCTGATCGTCCGCCGGCAGGTGAAAGATCTGGTCGAGCCCGAGTCCGAGGAAGCGAATCGCGCGATCACAAGATCCGTGCCGCTCGGCGGTGGAGAGGATGCGAATCGACGGAGCCTCATAGAGCCCCTGGCACTCCACGTCCCATCCACGCCGCGCGAGCAATGCATGGCGGGCAGCCGCCAGGCAAGTGACGTGCGCCATCTGACATCCGCTCACCAAGGCGAAGCTGGACTTCGCCGGTAATCCCAGGATGTCGATGAGCCACGCGCCGACGACTTCCTCAACGACGGCGGACGCGGGAGACGTGGCATACAGCGCGCCATTCTGATCCCACGCCGACGTGAGCCAGTCTGTCGCCAGCGCCGCGGGAACCGAGCCGCCGATCACCCATCCGAAGAATCTTCCGCCCGCGGAGCCGAGGATTCCTCCATCGACATCGCGCGCAAGTTCTCGAACCACTTGTTCCGGCGCGATGCCGTCTTCAGGCACCGGCTTCCTGAGGCGCGTTCGCAGAGTTTCAAGACTCGCCGTCGCTGACGCCGAGAGTTGATCGAGCTTTGCGAGGTGCGCCAAAGAGAGGTCGTAGGCTGCCTGAAGTGTCCCGTTTGTCATGATGTCGATCACTATACATCAAGCAAATAGTTCTTGCTATAATTTTTTGTAAATGATAGATTGTACTTATGACAATGTGGGCTCCTGAGATCACTGGCCGTGACCATCTAACTGAAGAAATTGCCTCCGCCCTGGCCCGGGACATTGACCGTGGCCGCTTGGCGCCCGGCGCACAACTGCCGACGCATCGTAAGCTTGCGGAGCATCTTGGTGTGGCGATTGGTACAGTCAGCCGAGCCTACGCACGTGCAAAAGCCGATGGGCTTGTGACGGGAACGACCGGCCGTGGAATGTTTGTCGTTGGAAAAGCACCGGCGACGGACGAAACCATCAACCTGAGCCAGAACTTCGTGAGCCGAGATTTGAAGGATCAGTCAATCCGGAGAATGCTGGCGGCCCTTGGCGATCCAACAGAGCTCGCGCCGATGATGGATCGCGACCAAAGCGCCGCGGGCACGGTGCGGCATCGCACCGTGGCGGCGCAATGGATCAGCCGGCCGGGCTTCGAGGTCTCGCCCGACCAAGTGGTGATCACCACCGGCATCCAGCACGCTCTGTATATTTCACTCGCCGTGCTGACCAGCCCCGGCGACACGATGATGGCCGAGCAAGTGACGTATGCGGGCATCAAGGCTATCGCCTCGATGCTGCGCATACAGGTGCGCGGCCTGGCGATGGACGCCGAAGGGATTCTCCCTTCGGCGCTCGATGCCGCGGCCGCCGCCGGCGCGCGCGTCCTCTACACAATCCCGACGATGCAGAATCCGACTGGCGCAGTGATGTCAGAGGGACGCCGCAAGGAGATCGCGGCGATCGCGAAGCGTCACAACGTCACCGTACTCGAGGACGACGTCTACGGATTCCTGTCGAGCAAGATCATGACGCCCATCACGGTCCACGCCCCAGGACAGTGCTATTTCCTCGCCAGCGTCTCGAAGAGCGTCGCGCCCGGCCTGCGGATCGGTTACATGGTCTGCCCCAAGGGCGCGGAAAAAAAGATGGCGGCCGCGGTCCGCACGACAACGTGGGAGACGCCGCCGCTGATGGCCGAAGTCATCACCCAGTGGATTTCGAACGGCACCGTCGATCGCGTGATCGCCTGGAAGCGCGCTGAGATCGAAGCGCGATATGCGCAGGCGATGCAGGTGCTCGGCCGCTTTTCGCTGCAGCCCGCGCACCCCTGCTGCCATCTGTGGATTCCCGTCCCTGCCCCTTGGCGGAATGACGAGTTCGTGGCGCAATGCCGCTCTCGCGGCGTCGTGGTCAGCGCCGCCGATGCCTTTGCCGTGGGCCGCGATCCCGCGCCCCACGCCATCCGCCTCTGCCTCGGACCGGTTGAGAGCCGCGAGCGCTTGCAACAAGGACTCCAGATTGTTGCCGAGATGCTCGGCGATTCACCGGCTGCCGGCTTTTCCCTGACTTAGCAGCCAGCTCTCGATCGGACGGCTCGGATGCGCCGGCTGGTACGGAAAGTCGATGCGCTTGCCGGTCGCCGCGGACTCGTAGGCGGCGAACATCACTTCGAGCACCACGCGCCCATCTTCGGCGGACTCGATCGGCTGCGCTTTGCCGTTCACGCAGTCGATGAAGTGCTGCATCTCCTGCGGGTAGCCGTACATCCAATTCTCCTCGAAGATCGTGTGAGTCCAGCCCTTGGTGATCTCGGCCTTCTCGACGGCGTATCCGAATCCGGTGCGGCTGTAGACCTGGCTGGCGATGCCCTGCACAATGTCGCAATAAATGACGCCTTCAGTTCCAAAAATCTCCGCGGCGTCCTCGATGCCGCCCGGCTTCGACCAACTGTCCTCCACCTGGCCGACGCATCCATTTTCGAATTCCACCGTGAATAAGGCGTAGTCGTCGGCGCGCGTCTTGGCCCCGTGCACATACGTTCCGCATTGCGCCCGGACGCTCTTCACCTTGGGCTTGCCGAAAAGCCAGCGGCAAAACTCGAAGCCGTGGCAACCCATATCGAAGAGCGCGCCGCCGCCCGACCGGTCGACGTCCCAGAACCATCCGGAGTGCGGCCCCCAATGCTTCTCATACTGCCGGACCCAGTAGGCGCGGCCGATGCCGCCTTCGTCCACGAGCTGCTTGGCGCGCACATACTTTGGCGCGAAACAGAGGCATTCGGCGTACAGCAGCAGGACTCCGGCCTTTTTGCACGCCGCAATCATCCGGTCGGCCTCAGCGAGATGCATAGCCAGCGGCTGTTCGATGACGATATGCTTCCCTGCCGCAGCGGCCTCTTCCACCATCTTGCAATGCAGATCGTTCGGCACGGAGATGCAGACCAGTTGGATGTCCTTCTGGTCGAGCAACTGGCGATGGTCCGTGTATGTTCGGGGGATGTGGTGCTTCCGCGCGAACTCCTCTACGTGCGCCTTCGTGGGCGAGGCGGTGGCGACGACTTCGGCGTCGGGAACTTTTGCAAAGGCCTCCACATGCAGCGTGGCGCCAAACTGTGATCCGATCAGGCCAACCTTGACTTTTGACATGCCCCAAATATTTCAGTTTGGGACGCAACTTTCAAGAACAGCCTGTGTTCAGGTCAGCAAGGCCCGGTTCTCTCCTCATAGCCCCTCACGCCTCCTTTGAGGGCCGGGCCCGCTTTCCCTTCCTTTCCATCTCCTGCGTCAGGTGAATGATGCGGTCGGTCTGTTCCAGGGCGGTCTCGATGCTTTTCCGGAAGTCGTCCGGCGTCCGGGCCGTCATCAGAGCCAGTTCGAGCGACCCGCGCAGGGCCGTCAAGGGCTGGTTGAGCTGATGCGAAAAATCACTCGCCAAGTTGATACCCCACGCCGCGAACCGTGTGGATGAGCTTGCGATCGAATCCGCCATCGATCTTGCGGCGGACGTAGTTGATGTAGACATCGACGACGTTGGTCATGGTGTCGAACGACATGTTCCACACGTGCTCCACGATCATGGCGCGCGTGACGCGGCGTCCGGCGTTGCGCATGAGATAGTCGAGCAGTCCAAATTCCTTGGGCGTGAGTTCGATGCGCCGGCCTGCCCGCTTCACCGTGTGCTCGACGCGATCGATCTCGAGGTCCGCCACCTTCATGCTGACGTCCGAACGATGCGGATTGCGGCGCAGCAGCGCTCGCACGCGCGCCGAGAGCTCCGAGAAGGAAAACGGCTTGGCCAGGTAGTCGTCGGCGCCGAGGTCCAAGCCTTTGACGCGATCCGCTATCTCTTTTCGCGCCGTCAGCAGGATCACCAGCGTTCCGGACTTGGTGGCGCGGATCGTCTTCAGCACTTCGAGACCGTCGGCGCGCGGCAAGTTCAGGTCGAGAATCGCGACGTCGTAGTTGTATTCGCGAGCCATGAGCTGAGCCTCCGCGCCGTCCGCGGCAATGTCGACGGCGTAGTGCTCGGCTTCCAAGCCCTTCTTCAAGAAGCTGGCCACAGGCAGATCGTCTTCGACAACCAGGACTCGCATGTGGGTGGAAAATGCAATCGAGGTTCCAACCTGAGACTCTGATTTCCCAGTATCTTAGGAGTTTCCAATCTGTTTCAAAATGGGATTGGAGTATCATTTCGCGAATGATCTTCCGACAAACACGCCGAGGCTTCCTCGCGCTCCTGCCCGCGGCGCTCCTGGCACAGTCGAGGCGGAAGCTGGTCCTAATGGATCACGACGGCGGAACGCCGGACGACTTTTTGGCGGCCGCGTTGCTGCTGACGATGGACCACATCCAAACGATCGGCATCGTGGTGACGCCTGGCGACGGCTATCTGGCGCCGTCGGTGAGCGCGACGCGGAAGCTGCTCGATCTCATGGGGCACTCCGAGATTCCCGTCGCGGCCAGCGCGGCGCGCGGGCTCAATCCTTTTCCGCACGAGTGGCGGAAGATCTCCTACAACATGGACCAGGCGCCGGTGCTCAACGAGCGTCCTACCATTCGGGCGCCGCTCGCCGCCGAGACCGGACAGAAGTTCATCGTGCGGATGTTGCGCGAGGCGCGGGAGCCGGTGACGCTGCTCGTCACCGGACCACTCACGACCGTCGCGGACGCGCTCGACATTTCGCCCGAGATCGAGCGGAAGATCGCGGAGATCGTCTGGATGGGCGGCGCGCTCAACGTAAAAGGCAACGTCGCCCCCGACATGGAGCCGGGACACGACGGCTCGGCAGAGTGGAACGCTTACTGGGATCCGCCAGCCGTGGCGCGCGTATGGCAATCGAAGATTCCGATTGTCATGTGCCCGCTCGACATCACCAACACCGTGCCGGTGACGCCGGCATTTCTGAGGCAGCTCGGCAGCCAGCGCCGATACCCGCTCTCGGAGCTGGCGGCGCAGAGCTACGCCTTCACGACGCTCGGCGACTATTTTTTCTGGGACCTGCTGACAACGGCATACCTGGGGCGTCCCGAGATCTTCAAATTGCGCGAGTGGGAGACGGCGATCGTCACCGATGGCGCGAGCCAGGGCCGAACCAAAGTCCAGGCCGGCGGGCGCAAGGTCCGCGCGCTCGACAAGGTCGACCTCGACCAGTTCTACCCTTACGTTCTGAAGCAGTGGTCCCGGTAGTCAGCGCTGCGGGAGCAGGTCGCGCCAGTTCGAAATCACGTTTAGCGGCATCGCCGCTTCGCTATCCTGCAAGACCATCACGAAGCGCTTCCCATCAGTCGAAGGATCATAGCTGTGATTCGTCAGGCCTCGCGCCATGAACAGCTCGCGAGGCTTCGAGACTTCCACCGCGCTGCCCAGCTTCAGGTCCACAGCCATCACGTGCCGGTCGCGATAGAGGAAATAGAGCTGGCGCCCGTCCGCGCGCCAGCGCGGCGCCATCCCTCCGTTCACCGAGACTTGCCACCGCTTCTCGACCGGCGGAAACGGCTTGATGTAGGTCTGCATGATTCCGGACTCTTCGCTTGCATAAGCGACCCAATGTCCGTCGGGCGAAACTTTGGCCTCGCCTTCGTTGAATTCGCTCCACGTGACGGGGAACGGCTTGTCGTCAGGATGCTGCAAGTCCACAGCCCAGATGTGCCACTTCACCTTGCCGTCGTGCTCCTGATAAATCAGATACCGATCATCGGGAGTTGTGTCCATGGGCTTCTTCGTTCTGGGATTCTTCAGGACCGCCGCCGGGCTCCCGCCCTGCGAATCGACCGAGTAGAGATCGATGCCCATCGTGAAGAAAATCTTCGAGCCGCTGTGAGACCAGACTGGCTCAAAACGGATGTTTCCCGTCCAGGTCAATTGCGAGAGCGCTTCGCGGCCCAGGTCCACGGTCCAGAGATCGCGCTTGCCCGATTGCAGCACGCCGACGGCGACACGCTTGTTGTCGTAAGACATGGCAGGCCGGTCGAACGCCGCCGGCGTTCCGACCGCGCCCAATACTTGGCCGCGTTCGGCCAGCCAGGAGAGTCGGCCGATCACTTGAGGCAGGCTCCTCCACACCAGGGCGCCGGTGCCCGAGAGAGAAAAAATCTCCACCTGCTCGGCGAGGCGCTGAGGCTCGCCAGTGAACTGCATCTTTGCCGGGTCGAGCGGCCTCGCGACAAGGTTCGAGTCCTCCACACTGAGCAGGTAGCCGTCCGCAAACCAAGGATCGGAGCCGGCCTCGGCTAATCCATTGGCACCGAGCCCGCCGCCTCCTTTGAAGTCAAGCGAGATGGCATTGAGTCTACGTTTGTCGCGGCTGCCGGCCTGGACCAACACGCGGCCATCGGGAAGGAGTCCGGCGACATGCAGGCTCGCCTCACCCGCGCCTGTGTCCGGTTTGAGCCACTGGTTCGCAACACCGCCGGAGGCGGATGCCGCGATTCGCCAGATGGAGCCGGAAGACTCGAAGATGATTTCGCCCTGGCGAGTCCAGATGCCGCCTCCGCCGCCCTCGCCGTCACAAAGGATTTGCGGCGAGCCCCCGTCGATACTGATGCGCTTCAGCTTGTGGTCGGCGAAGAATGCCAGAGTCCGGTTGTCGGGAGACCAGAAAGGATTGTGCGCGGCGTCGGTGCCGGGCAGCTCGCGCATCGCCAGCGTGTCCATTGGGCGCAGCCAGATGGAATACTTGTTTTCCTTGGAGATTCGCGTGAATGCGACGGTTTTTTTGTCGGGCGAGGCGATGCCCGCAAACGCCATTGTCCCCTCGGGCGGAACGATCTGGAAAGGGAAGGTCCGCGCCGCCGGCGCCGCCGGCCGGTTGAAGTACAAAACGGCGAGCGCCGCTCCCAAGGCAATTGCGACGATCCACGGAAGCCACCGACGCCATCCCGGCCCCGCGGCCGTTCCCACCGAATAGGCAGCAGTCGAGCCGCCGGATTGCATCGCCGCGAGCAGGCGCTTCAAATCGATTTGCAAATCCCGCGCGCTCTGGTAGCGCATCGCGGGATCCTTCTCCATGCACTTGCCCGTAATCCGTTCCAGCTCGGGCGGAATCGCGGGATTGAGCTGGGAGCAGGGCGCTGGGTGGCGATTCAAGATGGCATCGTGAATCAGCGCCGTTGTCGCGCCCATGAAGGCCTGCCGGCCGGTAATCATTTCATAGAGCACCGCGCCCAGGCAGAACAGGTCGGCGCGCGGATCGATCTCTTCGCCGCGAGCCTGCTCCGGCGCCATGTACGCGACCGTGCCAATGGCCGAGCCGGGACGCGTCAGGTTCTGATCCGCCGTCAACGCCTTGTTGAATTCGGCGGGATCGGAGATGACCTGCTTGGCCAATCCGAAGTCGAGGATCTTGGCGTCGCCGCTGGTGGTGAGGAAGAAATTGGCCGGCTTGATATCGCGATGGATCAGAGCCTTGGCATGCGCCAAATCGAGCGCGCTGGTAATTTGAATCGTGAATTCGATCGCGTGGCGCACATCCACCGGCCCGTTGCGGAGCCGTCGCTCCAGGCTCTCGCCCACCAGGCATTCCATGACGATGAAGGTCCGGCCCTCGTGATGGCCGATATCGTAAATGGTGCAGATGTTGGGATGATTCAGGGAAGCGGCGGCACGCGCCTCTCTTTTGAAGCGTTCGATGGCGGCCGCGTCTTCCGAAGGACTCTCGGGCAGAAACTTCAGGGCCACCGGCCGGCCGAGTTCCAGGTCTTCGGCCTCGTAGACGATGCCCATCCCGCCGCGTCCAAGTTCTTTCGTTATGCGGTAATGGGAGATGGTCCGGCCGAGCAAAGTCGTCTACCTTCGGCACATCCTAGCACACCTCACCTCCTGCCTTCCTCCTGGCCTTCTCCTATGGGGTGATAGGAGGATCATCATGCTGAAAGCAGGGGCATTGCGTTGCTTTCTCCTGCGCTCTTCGCAACTACACATTTTTGATATTGGCCGCGAGCCACCTTCTTGATGAGGCCCAGGCGGACGAGGTCGTGAAGCAGGCGGTTGGTGGTGTCGTCGTGTTTGTCGTAGATGCGCATCGCGTCCTTGAACCAGAAGGATTCCGGCAGGCGGCGGAAAACTTTCTCCTGCTCGGGATTCGCGAGCAGCGCGGCGCTGGGCGTCAGCCGGTCGTAGCCGGCGGGCTCGCCATCAATAAATTTGCGGCGCAAGAGGTAGGGACCGATCTCGCCGCGCGTGCGAGCGTGCGCGCGCATCACGAGCGCGATATCTTGAGACGACTTGCGAGCAGGTCCCACGTCAGGCAGCGCGACGGCGATCCGCACGTCGGTCTGATTGATGAGCGCTCGCGCGCCGGCCGCTTGCAAGAGCCACTCGAGCGTCGGGCCTTCCTCGAGGTTGCGCATCCGGCGCTTGCGCACGTGGTGAATCAGCAGGAAGGCGGTGCCGAGGCGCGCCGAGATGTCGCGCAGCGTCCGGATCTGGCGTACGGCGGCGGTGTTGTTCGTCTCCATCTCCGGGTTGAAGGCGCGCAGCGGATCGAGGATGACCAGCTCGGGAGCGAGCCGCTCGATGAGGCGCTGCACCGTGGGACTCGATCCGCGCTGGTTCACGCGCACCTGGACCAGGTTGAAGAGGCGCGGCGTGGGGCCGGTGTGCGCGGGCCAGTAGAGGAAATTGTCGGGATACTCGGCGAGCCCGAGGAGCCGGCGCTGCTTTTCGAGGATGGAGTGGCAATCCCAGAGGGCGTCCTCGTAGTCCACGAGCAGGACCTTCGACTGCCGCACGGGCAGGCCGAGAAAGGGCGTGCCGGAGGCGACCGAGAGAGCGAGCTGGCAGGCGAGCGGCGTCTTGCCGATGCCGGAGTCGCCGACGAGGATGGAGATGGAGGCGGCCGGGATCAGTCCTTGGACGATGCTGCGATCGGGCAGCGTCCGCAGCGCCGGAGCGAGATCGGAGCCGGAGAGGACGCCGAACTCCTGTTTGACTTCGTGGAGGGAGGGCATTCTCTATTATTTCGCTTTTTATTCGTATTTGTCAAGATGAAAAAGCGAGGGCTGCGTCGATGCGTCCGGTCGTTGACGCGACTCTAATAGTGACGTATGATTCAGGCACGTTATGGCTCGGAAATGTTTCGTTTCTTTCAAGGCTGAGGACATTGCTTACAAGAATGCGATTCAGAATTATTTGAAAAGCGACATGATCGACAAGTCACTAGACAAACCAATAGATTCTAGTGATGAAGACTACATCATGAAGAAGATTCGCTCGGATTACTTGGCTGATTCCTCGGTGACGATCCACCTTATCGGCGCGAAAAGCGCCGAACTGATGGGTGCTTGGGAGCAGCGCTTCATCAAGCGCGAGCTTCAGGCCTCGCTCTACGATGGTGAAGACAACAGAAGGAGCGGCGTCCTCGGAATCGTCTTACCGAACATGAGCGCAGAGATATACAAAGGCTCCATTACTTGCACGACGTGCGGTTCGACCCATGCTTTGGTGGATGTAAGTGCGAGGACGACGATCGCCGAGTTCCATTACAACTACTACATTCCAAACGGAAAGTGCCATTACCCTGAGGATGATCGGTACTGCGTCCTGGCAACATGGGACGACTTCGCCAAGGACCCCGCGAATTGGATTGAGCAATCCTTCCGAAAGCGAGACCATCCAATAGCAAAGAAGGTCAAGGTGCGCCCGTAACGAGGCCCCTAGCTACAAACATGGCAGACGAAATAAATCACGACAACGAACCAGACTCGGGGTATCCACGTCTAGAGCAACAGATTAGATGGTACGACTGCAGATCGATCTCTGCCCAACGTTGGTACAAAGCTACAAAGATAGTTGAAATCGTGTGCGCGGCGATCGTGCCGCTTTGTGCGCACGTCTGTGCGACGCTCACCGGCACGTTCGGTGTAATCGTCATCGTGCTTGAGGGCTTGCAGCAGCTGAATCACTGGTCCGAGAACTGGATCACTTACCGCTCAACGTGCGAGGCCCTTCGCCATGAGAAGTACTCCTACCTTGGCGGATCGGGCGTATACGAAGGGAAGACAGCCGAAGATGCCAGTAGAACCTTGACCGGTCGGGTAGAGGCCCTGATTTCTACTGAACACGCTAAATGGATCTCGCGACAGGAATATTCCTCAAAGAGGAAGCCTAAGTAGCGATCGCTTAGCGAACTAGCTACGCCTTGCCGCTGCGGACTCGATCGCCGAAATGATTTCTCCTACATCCCAGCGGGCAACGGGCATTCCTCGAAGGAGAAGCGGTGTTCGCCCGTACGAGCCTTTGAGCCTCACGCCGCAAAGGCCTTTCCCAAGGTTGCGCGCCGTTCCGAGCTCCCAATCCACCCATTCCCTCCACGCAGTGCCGTTGCCGATCAAGCAGACGACTACGGAGCATCGGCTGATCTTCTTTTGTATGACCTTTCGGACATAGCCACCGTGCTCGCTATCAATCGGCTGGCGGACGCTGGCATCATGAAAATCAAGCCTTAGGTTGGGATTGTAAGCCATTAGTCTGAAGCCTCCCACTTGCGTAAGGTCCTCGGCATGGAAGCTCAGGAACAGCTTCCGAATTCTGCTAGGTTCAGTCAGGCGTCCATAATATGCGTCCAACAGGTGCGTGAGCGAGTCGAAGCCGCGCTCCCTTAGAAGGTTGCCGAGTTTCATGTCTGATCTTGCGTTCAGCATTACGCGGTACTTCGCCTCAATGGTTCCAACCAACGTGTCGTCGCGTTTCGTTCTGAACATGAATACTTTCTTTCGACTAAACTCAAGACCCGCGGTCGCGCAGTTTCTACTCTAGCGTCAGAATGGGATCGTCAGTCAAGTGCATTCACGGGAACAGCACTTTGTCGATTAGGCCCAGGCCATGACCTCCTCCGATATCAGAATAAACGTTGCGCGAATCACATCATTGGGAGCTCATCAGCAACGTCACTTTGGACGCTGCGTGCTAAGATGTTGCCTGATTCCGTGCGGCGGTTTGTGGCCGCGGGATCCGACCTCGAAATATCAGGCGGCTTAGAGGGCAATAAATGTTCGATTGGGCTTGGAAGCGAGGACAGCGGAGGATCGGGAAGACGGGAGAGAAGCTGCCTGAAGGCCACGATGGGCTACCCGACTCAACCTTACCCCACGGACTCTGTCCCCGTTGCGAGAAGCAGTCAAGCTTCGATGTGGCAGGTTGGCAGCCGATTACTTTCGATCCGGACAGCCACGTCGTGAGTAGTGATGGAACCACAACGAAAGTGCATCTCGATCAGGTCAGTGTCCTCTACTGTCGAAGCTGCCGTCAGGGGATTGTTGTAGTGGAGGAGCAACACTCAGAGGGGTGCTCCTGGCGCGTATCAGGGCCTCAAAGGTCCGGCTCAATTACTTGGCGCGGCATCCACTGGTGGCCCGCGAGTGGCACGATCATCAAGCCAGATGTGCCGCCCGCGATTGCCGAAGCCTTCCAGGAGTCGATCCGAGCGTTGCATGCCCAGTGTCCAAGAGCATCGGCAGCAATGGCCAGGCGGACCTTGGAGGTTATTACCTGGGACAAAGGTGCGCGGGACTCCACTCTTGCCAAACGCTTAACAGAATTATCTGCGAGCGGTGTTCTCTTGCCAACGTTGGCAGACTGGTCTAAGGAGGTTCGGCTAGTTGGCAACGCCGCGACACACTTTGATCTGATGCAGACCGTATCAAAAGAGGATGCAGAACAGTTGGTTGCATTTGTTAGGGAACTGCTTCGGTATCTGTATGAGTTACCCGCCGAACTTGCGCGACGTCGAGGAACCTAAAAGATATGTGCGGATGCATGGCCGCAGATGCACTCCGCCGTCGATCCTCTCGCAGCAAGCGTTTTTCGAGCCTTGAGCCAGTTGAAAAATGTGCCCTTATGCAAATCTTCGTTAGTTGGGCAGGTAAAAGGAGCCGAACTGGACTAAAGAAGCGTAGAAGGTCACGCTAGTGCTGGGAAGAATCGACCAAGCCCCTACAAAGCCCGACCCGCTGCGCGCATGGCCATCGTTCACTTGTTGCGAACCAGGGCACACGCTAGTCCCAGAAGGCAGGAATCTACGAAACATCCCTTCGCTAGTGTTCTTGTCGGCGCGATCGAGCGAGTTCTGCCAACTCCGTGTCAAGAGACCTGTGCAGGCCGCCAGGCGTGCGATACTGGAGGACCTTGTAACCAGCAATATCAAAGTGAATTCTTGTGCCTTCTTGCTTAAAAAGCAGCGGTCTTCTGCCTAGGGCGTGTGCATAACCGATCTCGTAATAGACATTCGGTCTCTCTCCCGACAAATCTGCTACTAGGTAGTCACTCTTTCGTATGTACTCAAGCACGACAGAGGTTACCGACTCACCGTGCCGGATGTCGTCTGCCCGAATCGCTTTGATCCTGTGTTTTGCGAACGCCGCCTTGTAAGTAGCATAAACTTCTTTCAGCCCCGGGCGGTTAGGATCTATCCACATCATCACAAATGCCGTTCGGCGGAAAACCTCCTCCCGCGGATCGGTACTCAGCATAATGAAGTAGCGTCCGCGAACCCAATTGGCTAACCGCACCACTTGTTCTTCTATTCTCGCGTTTAGGAACTGAGGCGATTCATCCTTCCGTAGAGCGAAATAGTGTGAAAAACGCCTCTTCCACACCGGGGGCACGCCGCGAAAACTCGCCAGTTCTTCTTGGGTCCCCAGGAGGCAGATGGGCACGTCCCTGTAGTCCTCGCGCAGCATTTCGATCAACTTGACTCCCATGCGTGTGTTCGTCGTGAAAAGATCTATGATTGCCGCATTCACCGCCTTCCTCTGGACGTGCTTTAAGAGTGAGGCCGCCTCCCGGAACACACGGATCGAGTTAACTCCGTAGATCCGAGACAATGAGCCCGTGAGCCGACCCTGAAACTTTGGGTCAGACGATAGTACTCCGATGTCTAAGACAATCTCAGGAACCATGCGTCACGTCCGGCTGTAGAAGTCCTCCGAGGAGCGGAACAGAGTAATTTATCGAGGCTTGGGGGACGCAGCCCTTCTGGCGCGACCTCCTTTCCGATCGCAGGGCCTGCAACTGTTGGCAATCAAAGCAATGACCCCGAGCTTGGGCCGATCGGGAATCGGCGCTATTCGTGCCCCGTTGGATGGTCGTCATGCGCAAGATCGTCGCTTACTCGTACCGCTCGTCACGACTCGTATGTATTTCGCGGATCATATGAGCGCACTCGAGAAATGGTCTCGTCTCTGAATTGGCGGGCCCGCGCAGCAGCTCTGAGTGGGTCTCCGTGCTGGATTGCTAGTACCTCTTCCCGAGCCAGGAAATCGAGCTGGGAGATGAAGCCGACTTGGACGCCACCGTACTCGTCGTGCTCCTTGAATAATCGGTGAACTGAACGAATTGCATGGGAAACGAATAGAGGTGCTGCTAGGCCGCTCTCTACCGCGCGGGTTTCAAGATACTCGCTGAGTTCCTCGAACTGATCTCCGATCAGACTACTGAAGCCCACGCGAATAAATCGCTCAAGGAGTGCATTATCACTGTTGTCTGAAGTATCCATCCTAAGATGCCTCTCCCGGGAATGTTCTTAACGGCCCTGGCCTCATTCTTCCAGCAGCGCCGCTCTCTGGTGCTCGTCCTGGAAGTTACCCGGCTCCTCTAGGTATCGCTTCATCACTTCGACTTCCCGTTGGGTTCCACCGAAGGCTAGGATTTGGTCGAGCTCGTCATAGAGTCGATGCTTCGCACGTACGCCTAACTCCTCAGCGCGATGACCCGGGTATCCTCTGTCGACAACGACGATGGTACCACAGTACAGAAGCTCCACACCTCGGCGCCGAGCCTCGGTGTCAACCTGACGCCTAGCGAGCTGCTTGGAGGCGCCACCAGTCATAACATCATCAACCAAAATGTACCTCATGCCGTCTTCAAAGCGGCCCTCGACCAACGCGTGATCACCCCAAGCGCGGCTTGAGGAATCGAGATCCGAAAGGGTTCTGACACCCGAAACTTTCCGAGTGAATCCTAGTGCTAGTGAAGTGCGTAGAGCAACCCCAGCACCCAGAGGTATTCCGGTGGACGCGACGCCGACCAACACGTCGATTCGCCCGGTTTGTTGCATATCTCGCACGAGGGACACCAGGGCATTGATACTGTAGTCAAAAAGAGAAGGGAAGAAAGGAACCTCCCTAAACATGAAGTAGAACGGACTCCAGGCGCCCGAGGTGAGTTCCCAACCCTCTGGGCGGTCTCGGAGCCACGTTCGGATCATGCGGCGAGCATACAACTCTCCTATAAACTGCAACTCGACGGACCTCCATTTCTTATCTTAGCTCATCCGAGGGGACCCCTGCCTGCGGTCCCTCGTGGTACCGTCACTAGGTACTCGTTTCCCCTAAAAATATCGAACCAAGCACGTCCCGGCATCGGGTGCCCATCCTCGACTGGCCGCGACACAGTAACGTGACCCCCACCTAACCATGGCCTAAGGTCCAGGGTGCCATCCGTGCCCCTTATTTGAGCGTAGGCCTCCGAGGGCTCTGCCTGACCATCACAGAACTCCTGCCACGCTCGCCTGTATATGCAAACTCCGTAATCGCTCGTAACTAAGCGTTCTCTAGTGCGGTCGACGGTTGGTCCTTGAGTTACGCACACGGCGGCGTCTTGACCTTGGAAAGACCATAACCTGAACTGCCGATCTTTGTCAGATTCCTGGGCCCCATACACTGGTGGTGCCTCGGCATTCACGGCAGGAAGGGTCAAATTGGGCACCAGCGACTGTCGGAACCGCGGACCCGCATTGAGGCGACGACCGCTCACCTGAAAAATCAGCGTCCTTTCCTCACTTAGCGGAACACGCCAGTGCATCTCCTGGACGATGCGAAGCATGTTGGGGAAAACGGCGACGTTCCCCCAGCCCACTTCGTGGTCCTCGTAGCGCCACGCCTTTACGATTCCGAAAGGCTGGCGAGCGAACGCATACCAATTAAGCGGTGCATAGAACCCCGACGCATCTGGGATACCCAGCGCTTTCATCCATGCTCCGTGAAGGAAGAGGGTGTGCGTTAGATCCGCAGCATTCTCCTGGTACTGGAACCAATTGCAGGGCACCTCGTGCCTCTGAACAACAACCTCGTCGCTTCCGGTGAGCAAGATGTCCCAGCGCGGCAACGATGATTCATCCTCGGTGGGCTTGAAGCAGACGAAGATGATGCCTCCGCATTCGAATGTCCTGCCGGCCCAAGCCACACTTGCCTCAGCGCCCGTCTCAACATGGTGTTTACCAAAAGGGGCTTCTAGAAATTCTCCGGAACAAGAAAACTTCCAGCCGTGATAGGCGCAACGAATACCCTCCTGTTCTATGTGGCCGTATTGAAGGGATGCGCCGCGATGTGGACAGTGAGCCGGAAGCACACCTATGCGGCCATCCGCCAGGCGGAAAAGAACTATATCTTCACCCAGCACTTGTGCGCTGCGAATGCTTCTTGTGGGGAGATCGGATGAGAGCAAGATTGGATGCCAAAACCTTCGAAGAATCGAGCCAGATGGAGTGTCTCGCCGCAAGCTGGTATATTTTGTGTTCCACTCATCGTTCCACAATACGTTGTTCATCCCGAACACCCTATGAATGGATTCTCTACTGATGCTCGATCCCTGCCCCTCTCGGCCAAAGGAACTTAGACTCAAATCGGGCGCGGCACGCAGACAAGAAGTCTGATCCTGTAGCGCCGCAGTGTACCACAGATGCCGGTTCGGAAAATCCGAGCCGACCACCATGCGGCCGGGCCGAGGTTTTGGTCTGGTGGCGCCGGGAACCTCGCGTGGGCGGTTGTTCACCCCTTCGGCGGAGCGATGAAGTCAATCACTTGCCGGTCATTCCTGCGATAGACGCTGAAGTCCTTTCGATCCGCCGTCAACACCTGGCAGCGCGCATGCATCTCGCTCATCACCACCAGGGAGGCGTCGGCGAGATCCATCCGCGAATAGCGCGCCATCAACGACCAGATTCGCGGCCAATGCACCGCGACTTCGAACTTCAATGCCGGCTGGCGACCCCTCGGTAGGCAACGTAAGCACATTTGTGCTAACATGAGGCCCGAGGTGGATCATGTCTACTCCAGCGGAAAGCGGATGGTATCGAGGGAAACAAACGAAGACCGGCAATTCCCTGGGCCTGCGATTTGACAAGGCTCTTTTTCGCAGCCATCCCGAGTTCAATGGGTCGGTCAAAGCCCGCGTGATCGGGCCGGGCCGGATGATTGTGGTTGCGAAGAGAGCGGCGAAGGCCGCTACGGCGGAAGATCCCGTCGTGGCCTCGTTTCTGAGTTTTCTCGCCGCGGACATGACGCGCCATCCGAACCGTCTGGTCCCTCTCGATCGGAAGCTGGTCCGGGAAATGAAGCGGCTGGTGGGACACATCAAGACGGATCCGAACGAAGATCTCGGAGATGAGGCTATGATTTGAGCGAGGCGGGCGGCTGGCGGCTTCTCGCTCATCCGCTGTTTCATAGCCAGTTGGAACCCCTCAAGAAACAGGTGGCTGCATTGGCCGTGAGCCGGCCCGCCACGTATTCACCGCACCCTGCCCCCCAGCTGCTCGCCCCCC
>CAZRND010000017.1:0-27633 GCA_964601345.1 uncultured Acidobacteriota bacterium
AACGAAGCTACCGTCGCGGTGCTCGCGGCAAATGGCTGCGAAGTGACGATCCCTGCGGGACAGACCTGTTGCGGGGCGCTGCACGTCCACGCCGGAGTGCGCGACGTGGCGCGGGACCTGGCGCGGCGCAACATCGATGTCTTCCTCGGCGGGTCGTTCGATGCGCTGGTGACGAACGCGGCCGGCTGCGGATCGACGCTGAAGGAATACGGCCACCTGCTCGAAGGCGAAGCGCGCGCGAAAGAATTATCCGCGAAGATGGAAGACGCTACCGAATTTCTGGCCCGGGTGGGGTTGACCCAGCCGCTCGGTCCGGTCGCCGGTGCGGCGACCTATCAGGATCCTTGCCACCTTGGCCACGCGCAGCGAGTTCGCTCCGCGCCGCGCAAGCTGCTGGCGCAAATCCCGAAGCTGGAGTTCCGCGAGCTGCCGCGCGCGGAAATCTGCTGCGGCAGCGCCGGGGTGTACAATATGCTGCACAACGATCTTTCGATGCAGCTCCTGGAGAAAAAGATGAAGGACGTGCGCGGCACCGGCGTGGAGATCATCGTCACGGCGAACCCGGGATGCCTCTTGCAATTGAGCGCCGGCGTCCGCCTGCACGCGACGAGCAAACCGGAGCGCGTTGTGCACGTGATGGAACTACTTCACGAATCCGCGAGGGCCGGAGCATGAGACGTTGGCTGATCCTCGCGCTCCTGTGCGTGCCGCTCGCGGCGCAAGGCCCTACGGCGGCGATCCAGGCGGAGCTCGAGCGCGCGAAAAAGGAGTTGGCCAAGCTCGACCCGCCGCCGTACTTCGTGGGCTACTCCATCTCGGACGTCGAGACGATATCGATCTCCGCATCGAACGGCGCACTCGAAAGCGTGGCGCGGAATCGCGCGCGCTGGCTCGACGTGACGGTACGCGTCGGCAGCTACGACCTCGATAACACGCATCGCGTGCCGGGCGAAACAGGATCGGCGACGCTGCAACTGCCGCGGCGCGGACCCTTCGACGGTCCTTCGAACGGCCCTTCGAACGACGATGCGGTGCTGCGGCGCGCTCTCTGGCGCGCCACTGACCGCGCCTACAAGGACGCCGCCCGCCAATATCTGCGCGTGAAGACAGCCCGAAATGTCCGCGTCGCCGCCGAGGACAACTCTCCGGACTTCTCGCGCCCCGAGCCGCAGGCCGCGGACGCCCGCAACGCGGCGCCCGCTTCTCTCGGCGAGAACGTCGCGAGCCGCATCGAGAAGTGGAAGGCCGACCTGCGCGCCTACTCCGAGCGTTTTCGCCGCGAGCGGCACATCCTGAATTCGCACGTGACGTTGGCGATTCGCGCGTCGACGCGCTACGTGGTCACCAGCGACGGCGTTCGCAGCGTGCAGCCGCAGGTGCTCTACCGCCTGGGCCTGCTCGCGGAAGGCAAGGCCGATGACGGCATGGACTTGAATCGCTTCGAGAGCTTCGAGGCCCGCTCCGCCGCGGAACTTCCGGCGGCCGATCAGGTGATCGCGAAGATCGAAAAGGTCTCCGCCGAGGTGAAGGCGCTGCAGAAGGCCGCCGTCCTCGAGCCGTATTCAGGTCCCGCGATTCTTTCGGGACGCGCGGCAGCGGTCTTCTTCCACGAGGCTCTGGGACATCGCGTCGAGGGACATCGGCAGCGCGATCAGGACCAGGGGCAGACGTTCACACGTAAGGTCGGCGAGCGAATTCTGCCGGCATTTCTCAGCGTCTACGACGATCCCACAACGGCGCAAACCGGCAAGACGCCGTTGATGGGCGCATACAACTACGACGACGAAGGCGTCGCCGTGCACCGCGTGAATGTCGCCGAGAACGGCGTCCTCAAGAATTTTCTGCTTTCGCGCACGCCGGTGCAGGGATTCGCCGCGTCGAACGGGCATGGACGGGGCGAGCCGGGCCAGACGCCAGTCGGCCGGCAAGGGAATCTCTTCGTCACGAGCTCCGAGAGCGTGCCGCCCGCGCGCCTGCGCCAGATGTTGATCGATGAAGTGAAACGGCGCGGCAAGCCCTACGGCCTGCTCTTCGGCGAAGTCGAGGGTGGATACACACTGACGCACCGTTTTTCGGCGCAGGTGTTTCAGGTGTTTCCGCTCATGGTCTGGCGCATCTATCCGGACGGACGCCCGGATGAGCTGGTGCGCGGCGCGGAACTCGTCGGCACCCCGCTCGTGACCCTCGAAAAGATCGCCGCCGCGGGCGACGATCCGCAGGTGTTCAACGGATATTGCGGCGCGGAGTCAGGCTACGTTCCGGTCTCTGCCGTGGCGCCGTCGCTTCTCATTTCTGAAATGGAAGTGCAGAAGAAAGCCAAGGCCAGCGATCTGCCGCCAGTGCTCTCGCCGCCCGCGGCGCCTTCGCCCGATCCTAAAAAAGATGCAGTCCTCGCGGCGATGTCCGATGAGCTGGAGCGCAATGCGGAGCTGCGCCTGGGCGATCTCGACCGGCCTTACTACCTCGAATACCGTCTCGCGGATTTGCATCGCATCGAGATCGCGGCCTCGCTCGGAGCGTTGACCGAGTCGAGCGATCAAAGCTACCGGCCGCTCACGGCGGGCGTGCGCGTCGGCAGCTACGCGCTCGACAATACGAACTTCTCGTCGGCGGCGGAGCCTGGAGCAGGCACCGGCGGCGCGGAGCAGTATTCCGTTTCGCTCGATCCGAATTACCAGGCGCTGCGGCAGGACCTGTGGATCGGCACCGACCTCGCCTACAAACGAGCTTTGTCGTCGTTCGCCGCGAAGGAAGCGTATTTGAACACCACCGACCGCGACGACACGCTGCCCGACTTCGGCAAGGCCGCGCCGCGCACGCTGATCCAGCCGGCGGCCGTCGACCGCGACGCGTCGGCTTGCCGCGAGATGGCTAAGCGGCTTTCCGCGCGATTTGCCGGGAAGAACGCGCTGCTAGATTCGTCGCTGCGGATTTCGGTGACCACGTCGAACCGCTACTTCGCCAACAGCGAAGGCACGCGCCTGCGCCGTCCCGAGATTCTTTGGACACTGCGTGCGTCCGCCACGGCGCTCGCCGCGGACGGCATACGCCTTCGCGGCGGATTCAACACCATCGAGCGCGTGACGGGCGAGCTGCCCTGCGGCGCTGCGGACGAGCGGGCGGTCGCGCAAAAAATAGATAGTGCGATTCAGGATTTGCAGCAAGCTTCGAGCGCTCCGCGAGGGCAGGAATATTTGGGTCCTGTGCTGGTGGAGGCGCCCGCCGCTGCGGCGATCTTCGCCGCCTTGCTGCCCTCGAGTGTGGCGGGAAATCGCACGCCACTCACCGACAACGCTCTGCTCGGCGACTCCGGCGACCAGAATTCCCCGAGCTTGAACGCGCGGATTCTGCCGCGCCCCTTCGAGGTCGTCGACACACCCGAACCGGGTCAGATCGACGATGAAGGCGTCCCCGCAGTTCCCGTGCGCGTGATCGAGCGCGGCATCCTCAAGCGGCAACTCGCTTCCCGGACTCCGGTGAGAGGCGCGCCCGAATCGAATGGCCACGGCCGAGCAACGCCGGGAGGCGCGGCGATGGCCGCGCCGACCAACCTCGCGGTGCGCACCGAGGGCGCCTTGTCGTGGGCGGAATTGAAAGAGCGCCTTCTGGCGCTCTGTCGCGAGCGCGGGCTCGAGTACGGACTCGTCATCCGGCGCTTCCAAGCGGTCTCCGCCGACGAGCTGTCGCCCGACGATCTCTCCGATCCCGCCGTCGAGGGAGTGCTGGCCGGGCCGATGCGCGGGGCGTCGCCCCTGCAGCCGTTGAGCGTGTGGAAGGTGTACACGTCCGGCGGGCGCGAAGAACAGGTCCGCGGCCTGCGTCTCGTCGATCTGCGGCTCGGATCGCTGAAAACGCTCCTCGCCGCGGGGTCCGATCGGGCCGCTTATTCGGGATTCTTCAGTCCGCAGTCGCAGTTTTCGTTTGGAGTGACGGCGCTCGGTGGAGCGGCAGAAGGTCCGCCGTTCACCGTTACAGCGCCGTCGGTTCTTTTCGACGAGCTGGAATTTCGTTTGCAGCGCCGCGCGACGGAGCGCGGTCCTAGCCTCACGCCCCCTTAACGGCCAGCAATCGTGCGGAGTGTGGCGGCAAATCGCGCACCGTAAATCGTCCTTCGAAGCGTCCCAAATTCTCGCCGCTCCAGTAGTCGGAGACCGTCGACGGTGCGGCGAGCGGGAAAGAGAACGTCAGCGACGCCTCCCCCCAATTAAAGACGCAGTACATCTGCTTGTCGTCGAGGGAGACGATGCCGAGGCGCAGCGACTCGTCCGCGAACTCCGCGGCAACGCCGGTGGGAGGCAGCAGCTTGCGCAGCATGGCCATGCGGCGCGGCGGCATCTTGGTCAAATCGTCGCCGGAGAGGACCATCCCGCCGCTGGCGTAAATCGAAGTGGCGTGAAAGACGAATTCGTTCTCGGGAAGAGTTCCGTCGAGCACTACGGCGTCGGGATCGTTCCACCAGAGGCGCCGGTTCTGCCAGTTGCGGTTCAGATTCTGACGCGCGATTTTCGAGATCGTCTCCCAGGTGCGCTTGATGTCGGCGGAGCTGCGCGAGCCGTGAATCTCGCCGAACGACGGCCAGATGGGATGGTTGCATCCCAGGATAAAGCTTTCGCCCGCCTGGCTTCCCGCGCCCTCGTGGATCGCCTCCATGCCGCGCCGGTACGCCTCGATGCGCGTGGCCTTCGGATCGTGAAGCCGCCCGCCGTGCATCGCGCCCCAGAAATTTGCGTCGAGCTTGAAGTACGTGCAGCCCCAGTCGCGGCGCATGGTGCGGAAGACTGCGGTGAGGTGCTTCTGCGCTTCGGGATTCGTGCCGTCGAGCGCGTACCACGGTCCGCGGCGCCATCCGCCAAAGGTGACTTCGTTCGAGGGAAGCGGCTTGCCCTGCGCGTTCTTGATGAACCAGTCCGGATGCTGCTGAAAAACGTGCGAGCCTTCCTCGGCCACAAAGGGCGCGACCCAGATGGCGGGCTCGAACCCCTTTTTGCGAATTTCCTGCAGCACGCCCTGAACGTTGCCGCCGAACGCTTGTCCGGTCTCGAGCCAGTCGCCCATCGCGGGCTGGTAGCCGTCGTCGATCTGGACGTACTTGAGCGCGGGAATGTCCTTGCGGATTGTCTCGAGATTGTCGAGCACCTGTTGCGCGGTGACGCGCGGGCCAAAGCAATACCACGAGCACCAGCCGGTAGGCGCCGTGGGAACGCGCAATGGCGGATGGTGCCGCTCGATCCGCGAGGCGAGGTTCGCCAGCAGGTCGTTGCGGCTGGGAGCGCGCGTGTAGGTGAATTCTTCCAGGTCCCACGATTCGCCGGGACCGATTTCGAGGCCTTCGGTGTCGAGCGCCACGTCGATCTGGCCCGCGCGCAGGTAGAAGCGCCCGATGAAACGCTTGCACGACGTGAAGGCCATCAGGATCGGATCGCTCTCCGGCGGCGTGAGCGTCATCATGCCGGTGAGCACAGTCGCGCCATCCGGTTGCGGGATCTTGTAATGCTGTTTCTCGGAGTAGCCGAGGTCCACGGGCGCGCGCAACGTCCCGGCGGTTTGAGAGAGCATCTGAAAACTTTCGCCGTAAAGCTTCGTGTCGGGAGAGAGCTCGAGGTTGAGCGAGAACAAGACCACTTCGTTCACGCGCGCCGCTTGCCGCCCACGATTGACGAGCTTCGAGCGGCAAAACTCGCCCGACCAGAGCCGTTCGACTTTCAGTTGCGATGCGTCAGAAGCGACGACGCGCGCCGGCGAGCCTTCGAGGTCCTGAGCACGCAGACGCGCCGCGAGAGCCAGCAAGAAGAGCTGTCGTCGGGTCATCACGGAGTATGGAACACCTCCGGCATGTCGGCCCACCACTCGCCCGCCTGACGCGTGGGGAGGGGATGCTGCAGCGGCTTCATGATCGCCCACCATTCCTGCGTCTTGGGATCGGCGGCCATGCGGGCCATGTCGGCCTGAAAATCGTCGCCGGTGTACTCAAAGTAGGCGAAGAGCGTGTCGTCCTTGAAAAAGATCGAGTAATTGCGAATGTTGCACGCGCGGATCATCGCCAGGATTTCGGGCCACACCTTGGCGTGATAGGCCGCGTACTTCTCGAAAGCTCCCGGCCTCAGGCCGATCACCTGTCCGTATCGTTGGATGTTCGCACCCGGCATAAACCGCTATGATATCCGCGTGACTCCTATTCAGGCAATCGTCTACGGAGGCCTGGTCGTAGGGACGCTCGATCTGCTCGATGCCTTCATCTTCTTCGGGCTGCGCGGCGCGACGCCCATCCGGATTCTGCAGAGCATCGCCTCCGGACTGCTCGGACGAGACGCCTTCAAGGGCGGGATGGCGGTGGGGGCGCTCGGGGCGTTCCTGCACTACTTCATCGCGTTCGCAATTGTGATTGTCTACTTCCTCGCCGCTCGCTGGTTGCCGGACCTCGTGGCGCGGCCGTTTCTCTACGGACCGTTATACGGCGTGGCGGCGTATCTCGTTATGAATCTCGTGGTGGTGCCGCTCTCGCGGGCGTCGCCCGCTCCGCGAATCTGGCCCGTCGTCTTGAACGGCGTATTAATTCACATAGTGGGCGTCGGCTTGCCCGCGGCCCTCTTTGCGCGGGCCGCGAGCGCGGCCTGAGTCTTCTTCGGAAGCTTGGCGAAGACCAGATCGTAGGACCGGCGGAGCAATTGCGCCGTTTCGGCTCGCGAGAGTGCGTCCTCCGTTTCGAGCGAGATCCATTTCGCGCGGGCCATATACGGCGCGGGAATGATTCCGGGCCGCTCGGTCAGTTCAGCGAATTCCTCCTCCGTGGACTTGACCGTCAGCCAGGTTGGACCCGGTTCGGTGGCCACGATGGCATACATCCTTTTTTTTGCGATCTTGAAGACGAGGTGGCAGCCCCACTGCACCTGTTCCGTAGTGTGAGGAAAGGCCAAGCAACATCGCCGCACCCAGCCGATGTTCATCTATTTCCGCCGCGCCTTGGCTTCGATGTATGTCTGGAACGCGTCAGGCTTGCCGGGCGGTGCGATCTCGAAACGAATGCCGAGCGTTCCGTCGTCCTTCTTCAGATACGTCATGCGATAGCGCGGCTCGGAGGGCGCCGGATCGCTGAGGAAGATTGCGGTCTTCCCGTCGTTTTCGACGACGTACTTGATAACGTGACCTTCGTTGTCCCAATAGGTCGCTAGGACCCGCCCGCCGGAATCGCGGTAAACCACCAGCAGGTCTTCATGCGAGAATGCAGCGCGATCCTTCGTTGCGGGATAGTTTGCGTAATTCTTCCGGATCAGCACCTTGTTCTGCAACCCTGCTTCAAAAGAGAAACCGCCGGCGCCTTCTCCAGGCTGGCCCGTTCCTTCGCCGACCCACTGGCCCATAAGAAAGGTCCATTGCGCCCAGGAAGCGTCGGCCGCCGGCGCGACGGTAAGCAGACCTACGCACACGACAAAGACCAAGCGCAACACGGTTTTCAGCATGTCTCGGGTATACCACAATTCCGAGCGGGCGGGCCTATACTGGAAGGATGCGGCGCCTAGGCATTCTGTGGGCCCTTTTCCCCACGCTGTGCCTCTGCCAGTCCGCCGATCTACCGCGCTTCGGCGTTAACATTGGCTGGGGATTCATCTACACCTGTCCGGCAAGCGACTCCTCATGCGCGCCGGGCGTCGAATACACCGTTGTTCCGGCCTTCGCCTACACCGATGCGCAAGGGCAGCGCACGGCGTTCGCAAATTGGGTTTCCGGAACCGCGCTGGCCGACCTGCGCAACAAGGGAATGCGCTTCCTGCGAATCTTCTTTTCGCCGGGCACGGATGTCGCTTGCGCCGGATGCGGATACACCGGCGTGCCGATCGGCGCGCGTCCCATTCTGTTGACCCGCGGATCGCCTTACGTCAACGGCGGCAGCTTCGCGACCAAGGCGAGTCCGCAGATGCAGCCGTGGGTTTATTCCAACTTGAAGATGTTCTTCCAGGACGTAGCCGCCGCGGGCCTGGAAGTGGACCTGGTGCTCTACTGGGACGAGAACTACGGATACTGGACGCCGGGCTTTGTCGGCTACGACGCCCTGCAGCAAGCGTGGCTTGCGACCGCGCAAGCCTTGGTCGATTCCGGCGCGGCGATCTTGCAAATCGAGCCGTCGCAGGAGCAGCAGATTTTCCAAACCGCCGTCGAGAATCATTGGACCGCGAAGGAAGGCTTGCCCGGCACGATCACATCGCGCGTGCTCGACGAAGGAACCTGGGGCGACAAGGCGCGCGGCCAGTACGCCACCGAGGTGCTCGATGCGACGCTCGGCGCGTTGCAGGCGAAGTTCCCGTCGATCGCCGGACGGATCTTTCCGGGGCTCGAAGCGCGCGCCGATACCGCGGGGCTGTGCAATTCCGGAACGCTCAATGGATGGGGCGACGGTCCGTGGTCCACCACGGATATCCGCGCGTATTACTCTTTCGTGGCCTCGCGAAAACTGATCTTTCCCTGGCTCATCAACTTCCATCGCTACCAGGGTCTCGATATCAACAGCAATCCGGCGGAGACCACCGACTCGGTCCGGCAGATCTTCGACGATCTCTACGCCTTTCACTCGGGCGATACGTCGGCGTCGGCGACGAAGTGCCCGCGGATCGCGTCGCCGTCGCCTTTCTCGAGCCCGCCGTATCTGATCTTCGGCGAGGTGAACTCCGACGCGGTGGTCGATTGGAGCACGCTTACGACCGTGACCCAGGGCTACACGCGCTCGCGGCTTTCGACGTGGCTCGGCGGCGGATATCAAAAGACGATCCTGATGCCGTGGTTCTTCGGTTTCGGAGCAACGCCGTTCGATCCCGAGAATGTGACGAAATATGTGCGCCCGTAGGCTGGTCTTCCTTCTCGCGGCGCTGCCCCTCTGGGGACAGGCGGCGCTCGACGTCTCGACGAAGAGCTTCACGTTTGGCGTCACGCCCGGCGGAAGCGCGCTGCCGAAGAATTTTCAGGTCGTCAATCGCGGCAGCGGCGACTTGCATCCGACGATCCAGATTCCGAAAGAGCTGACCTGGCTGCGCGTGAACCTTGCGGGCAGCCAGGGGAGCGTGGAAATCACGAGCGCTGGACTGGCCGAAGGGATTTACGACGGCACCTTCTCCATCTCCGATCCGGCGGCGGCCGATTCGCCGCAGCAGATTCGCGTGAAGCTCTATGTGACGCGCACAGTGGTGCCCGATCCGGTGCGATTGGACTTTGTGCTGGCGCCAAACCAGAGTGCGACGAAGTATTTTCTGCTGCCCGTGCAGTCGGTGGCGTCCGGCAATCTGCCGGGAACGAAAGTGTCAACGCAATCGGGCGGCAACTGGCTCACGCTCGAACCACGAGTCGACGCCGGATTCTGGTTTCGCGTGACGGCGTCGAGCGCGCTTGCGGCGGGAACGTACACGGGGAGCGTGGCCTTCGATTTCCGTGGCCAGGCAGTCGGACAGCTTCCCGTGACGCTGACAGTCACATCGCAACCGATCGTCTCGGTGGACAGGACCTCTATGGCACTCGAAACGTCGCCGGGCCTCGAGGTGCCGGAGCAGTATTTGCAGGTCAGCGGCGGTACGAACCTGGCTGTGACCAGCGATGCGCTGTGGGTAGTTCCGAAGATCGCGAATGGTCTGCTGACGCTTTCTTTTGCCACGACGCAATTCGCCGCCGGAACTTATCGCGCCTCGGTCACGGTGGGGACGCTTTCGATTCCGATAACGCTTACGATCAGCAACTGGGATGCGCCCGTGCCGAAAATAGGCGGCGTAGTGGATGCAGGGAATTACTGCTCGCGGCCGAATTGCTATTTGGCGCCGGGCTCCATCGCCACGATCTTTGGATCGCAACTGGCGGGGCCGGCGTTTTCAGCCGCATCCTTGCCGCTGCCCGAGAAACTCGATGGCACGCGGGTGCTCGTAAACGGCGCGCCGGCCGGACTCTTCTACGTGGCCTATGGGCAGATCAACTTCCGTCTTCCGGATACCCTGCCGGCGAGCGGGCGGTGGTTCATCGTCGTCGAGCGCGACCACATCACGGGCGCAGCGGTGACGGCGCGCGCGACAACGCGCGCGCCGGCCATCTTCACGCTCGATGGAAGCGGCGCCGGCTACGGCGCCGTCCTGCTGACGGGCACGGCGCAGGCCGCCGACGCCGGCCATCCGGCGCGGCGCGGCGATTTCGTCGAGATCTATTGCACCGGGCTCGGCGGCGCGTCGAGCCGCAAGCCTACGGTGCTCTTCTATGGCGCGGGGATCACGGGCAATGTCGAGGCCGAAGTGGACTACGCCGGTCCGGCCGGCGCCTTTGCCGGCCTGGACCAGATCAACGTGCGCATCCCGGCGAGTTTGCCCGTCTCGAGCAACGTCCGCATGCAAATCCGCACACCGGAAAATCTGCTCTCGAACGCCGTCTCTATCGCCGTCCGCTAGGTGGAGCGGGCGATGCGGCGTACAATGTCCATATGCAGGCTCTGGCATTCTGGAAGGCGGTGACCGTGGACCACGCGGACTTTCTCGGCACGCTTGTGGGACTGCTGGCTGAGCATTCGGCGAAGTACTGCGTCGTCGGCGGACAAGCGGTGAATGCTTATGTGGAGCCTCTTGTCAGCCTCGACTTGGACTTGGCGCTTGCAGCGGGCGAGATAGAGAGGATCACGCCCGCGCTCAAACGGAGTTTCCAGGTGGAGTCTTTTCCTCACAGCTTGAACCTTTCGCTCGAAGGCTCGAAGCTGCGCGTTCAACTGCAAACCGATCCGCGCTACGCGGGCTTTGTGGCGCGCGCTTCACAGCGTGAAGTCCTTGGAATTACCTTGCCGGTGGCGGCAGTGGAGGATGTCCTGAAGGGCAAAGTGTGGGCAGCGAGCGACACTGCTCGCCGCCCGAGCAAAAGGCGCAAGGATCTGCTCGACATCGAGAGAATCGTGGAAGCCTATCCGCACTTGCGGGAAGGCGTTCCGCGCGAAATCCTCGATCAATTCAAATAGCCGCTAGCTTTTTCCGCTGAGATAATTCTTTTCCAGGCCCTCGCGCACGATGCGGAAAGCTTCCTCGGGCGAATCGGCGAACTGGAAGAGGCTCATATCGGAGGCGCTGATCATTCCGTTCGAAACGATTTCCTGGAAGTTCAGCACGCGGTCCCAGAATTTGCGTCCGTAGATGAGCACCACCATCTTTTTGATGATTTTTCGGGTCTGCACCAGCGTGAGGACTTCGAAGAGTTCGTCGAACGTGCCGAAGCCGCCGGGAAACGCGATCAAGGCCTTGGCCAGGTAGGCGAACCAATACTTGCGCATGAAGAAATAGTGATACTGGAGGTTGAGCTCGGGCGTGATGTAGGGATTCGGCAATTGCTCCATCGGCAGCGTGATGCCGAGGCCCACCGAGCGCCCTTGTGCTTCCAGTGCGCCGCGGTTGGCCGCCTCCATGATGCCCGGACCGCCGCCCGAGCAGACCACGAAACGGGCTTTCTGTTCCGGCAGCGAGATCGACCAGGCGGTCAGCAGCCGCGCCAGCTCGCGCGCTTCCTCGTAGTAGCGCGACATTTTCAGTGCCTGGCGCGCCGCCTCCAGCGCCGCGCGGGCTTCGCGCGTCTGAGTGCGCTTGACTTGCTGCTGGGCCTCCGTCAGGATTTTCTGGGACTCGTCCTGCGGCCGGATGCGCGCCGAGCCGAAAAAGACCACCGTATCGTGGATGCGCTGCTGCCGGAAGCGCTGCTGCGGTTCCATGTATTCGGCCAGGATGCGCAGTACGCGCGCCGGAGGGCTCGCCAGAAAGTCAGTCCGCTCATAGGCCAGCGGCGGCGCTTTGGTAACAGGTTTCGGGTCCGTTTTCATACGGGGTGAAGTCTATACCAAACCCCCGTTTTTTTTGCATTCCCGGGGGTCGAAAGCGCGTATTTATAGGTGATGGAGGCGGTGGCGGAACTACAGAACGACATCCTGACTCGGGCCGTCTCCGGCGACCAGGAGGCCTTCGCGTCGCTGGTCCGCAAACACCAGCGGATGGTGTATAGCGTCGCCTGGAACTTCTTCTCCGACCGCCCAGTCGCGGAAGATCTGGCGCAGGACGTCTTCGTCCAGCTCTTTCAGAACCTGGCGGCGATCGAGTCGGAGTCGCACCTACTGTTCTGGCTGCGCCAAGTAGCGGTGCGAAAGTGCATCGACATGCACCGCTGGCGCGCGAAACGGCGGCACGTCAGTCTGGACGACTGGCAGGAGACCGGCGAGGCCGTGGAAGCATCCGATTCTCTGGCATTGGGGCGGATGCGAAACCTGGTGGAGGCGCTGCCTCGCAAGTTTCGGGCGGTGGTGATCCTCCGGTATCAGGAGGACATGACCCCGGCGGAAATCGCCGAAACGCTGGGATGGCCGGTGAACACGGTGAAGAGCCGCCTGTTTCGAGCCTTGAAGACTTTGCGCGAACGAATGGAGAAATGAAAGCTATGGATCCCCTGGAGCATTTGCTGAAGCGATCGATGAAGCCGCAGGACCCGCCGGGCGATTTTGCCCGCCGCGTACTTAAGCGGATTGAAGCGCCGCCCGCGAGCGAGCCCTGGTGGGGGATGTGGACGTGGCGATTCGCCCTGGCCGGCGCGCTTTGCTTCCTGATGGTCGTCGGGAGCGTGGTCTTCTACCAGCAACGTCAGCGGCAGGAACGCCTGCGAGGGGAAGCGGCCCGCGACCAGTTGCGCCTGGCTCTGCAGATTACCGACCGCCAGCTTCAGCATGTGCGCCAAGCGATGGATCGCCGATGAGGTTCACTATGAGAACGAAAGCCCTTTTGCTTTTTTTCTGCTTGTCGCTGCCTCTCCATGGGCAGTCCGCCAAGCTCACGCTGAACTTGGACCATCTGGCAGGCAAGGCCAGCGAGTCCGTCAACCTAAACTTGGAGGGCGACCTGTTGCAGTTTGCGATCAAGTTACTCGGCAGCCAGGAGCCCAACTTTCGGAGGGTGGTCAAAGGACTGCAAGGGATCTATGTCCGCAGTTTCGATTTCGACAAAGAAGGCGCCTACTCCTCCGCGGATGTGAAGGCCTTGCGCAAGCAGCTTTCCGGTAAAGGATGGAATTGTCCGGTATCTGTCCGAGGCAAGAACGAGGACACGGATGTCTGCCTGTGCCAGGACGCCGGCAAAGTGTTGGGCTTGGCCATCGTTACGTCTGAACTGAAGAGCTTGACCGTTGTGAACATACTGGGATCGGTCAGCCTTGACGATCTCAGCGCGCTGCATGAGTTGGGTGTGCCGAGGCTGGACATCGAAAAAGAGAAGAAGCCCGACAAGAAGTCTAAGGAATAATCTCCTCGTTGCGCCCGGCCAGCAGGTAGTAAAGGCTGGGCAATGCTAACAGCGTCAAAAACAGAGTGGAGAGCAGGCCGCCCACGACCACGGTGGCCAGCGGACGCTGTACGTCCGATCCGACGCCGGTCGCGACCGCGGCCGGCACCATGCCGAGCAGCGCGACGATAATCATCATCAGGACCGGACGCATCTGCGTGAGCGCGCCGTCGACGACGGCGTCCTCGACGGCCACTCCCGGCTCGGCGCGGCGGCGGTTGATCTCCGCCACTACCAGCACGCCGCTCATCACCGCTACACCGAAGAGCGAAATGAATCCGACCGCCGCCGAGACGCTCAGGTGAATGCCGCGAAGGTAAAGAGCCACGATTCCGCCGACGAGCGAGAACGGCACATTGAGCAGCACGAGTCCGGCATCCACCGGCGTGCCGAAGGCAAAGAACAACAGGGAAAAGATAATCGCCACGGTAATCGGTAGGATCACGGCGAGACGCCGACGCGCGCGGTCGAGATTCTCGAACTGCCCACCCCAATCCACCTGGTATCCGGCGGGCAACGTTACGTTGCTTTGGAAGCGCTCCTGCGCCTCGCGGACAAAGCTGCCTTGATCGCGGCCGCGGATGTTCGTACGCACGGTGATCTGGCGGCGGTTCTCCTTGCGCGCGATGATGCTCGATCCGTTCACCGGCTGGATTTCAGCCAGTTGCGAGAGCGGGACTCGTCCGCCGTCGCGCGTGGGCACGAGGATCGCGCCGATCGCGCCGGGACCCGAGCGCGCCTCGGGACGGTAACGTACGGCGAGATCGAAGCGCCGCTCCCCTTCGAACACGGTGCTCACGACGCGTCCGCCGACGGCCAGCTCGATCACATCCTGCACGTCGCGCACGTTGATGCCGTATCGCGCGACCTCCGGACGCAGGATGCGCACGCGGAGCTGCGCCTGGTCGGCCTCCTGCTCGATGGCTGTATCGGCAGCGCCCGGCACGGTCCGCACCAGCTCGAGCGTTTGCGAGGCCAAGCGGCGCAGCTCGCCGAGGTTCTCGCCGCTGATGATCACCGCAAGATCGGCGGGCGATCCGGTGACGGCTTCGGTTACGTTGTCGATGATCGGCTGCGTGAAGCTGAAGGCCGCGCCGGGAATGGCGTCGTGAAGCCGCCGCGAGAATTCTTCCACCAGGCCGGCTTTCGTCCGGCCCGCCTTCCAGGTGGAATAAGAATTCAGGGCCACGAAAAACTCGTTCTTGTTCGGTCCGTAGGGATCGGTGCCGGAGTCGTTGCGTCCCGTCTGCGAGCTCACCAGCTTTACCTCCGGAGACTCGAGCAGCAGCACTCGGATGCGTCCGGCCATCTCTGAGGACTTGGCGAGCGAGATGCCCGCCGGGAAATTGGCGCGAACCCAGATGACGCCTTCGTCGAGCTGCGGCAGGAACTCGGTTCCGAGGGCCCCGGCCAGCAGGAACGCTCCGGCCACGACACTCAGCGCAACGAGCAGCGTCGCGCGCGGCGCCCGCATCACGGAACGGAGCGCCGCCGAATAGACGCCCTGGAGCGGCGTGAGCAGAGGATTGTGCCAGCTCCCGACGCCCTTGCGAAACAGATACGTCGCCAGCACCGGAATCAACGTCAGAGCCAGGAGCATCGATCCCAGCAGCGCGTAGCAGACGGTGAAGGCCATCGGTGTGAAGAGGCGGCGCTCCACGCGCTCCAGGGTGAAGAGCGGGATGTAGGCGGAGATGATGATCATCAGCGAAAAGAAGATGGGCCGCTCAACTTCGAGCGCCGCCTCGCGGACCACGCGCAGCGCGTCGCCGTGAAGTCCCAACTTCTCCTGTTCGCCGAGCCGGCGCACAATCTGCTCCACCATCACCAGCGTGCCGTCGACGATGATGCCGAAGTCGAGCGCGCCGAGGCTCAGCAGATTGGCGGGGATGCCGGAAAAGTGCATGCAGATGAAGGCAAAGAGCAGCGAGAGCGGGATCGTCAGCGCCGTGAGGAGCGCGGCCGGCACGCTCCCGAGAAACAGAAAGAGCACGCCGACGACGATCACCAGTCCTTCGAGCAGCGTACGCGAAACCGTGGTCAGGGTGTTCTTCACCAGGTCGCGCCGGTCGTAGATCGGCGAGAGCTTCACGCCCTTGGGCAGCCGCGTGTTGTTCAGATCCTCCACGGCTTCCGAAATGCCCTTGAGAACCTCACTGGGATTTTCGCCGCGGCGCATCAGGACGATCCCCTCCACGCCGCTCCGGATTTCCGATGCCGCGGCGTTGAGCCCGAAGATTCCGGTCTGCGGCGCGGCGCCGATGCGGACCTTACCGACGTCGCGCATGTAGACCGGCGCGCCCTTGGCGGCGTTGACTACGATGTTCTCGATGTCGGCGGCGGATTCGACCAGGCCCACGCCGCGCACGGCCATGGACTGCTGGCCGTTGTCGAGCAGCGCGCCGCCTCCGTTCTGGTTGTTCGCCGCCGCCGATTGCGCGATCTGGCTGATCGAGAGGCCGTACTTGTCGAGCGCCGCGGGATCGACGTCGATTTGATATTGCCTGATGAGCCCGCCGAAGGGAGTGACGTCGGTGACGCCGGGAACCTGCAGGAAGCGCGGCGTGACGACCCAGTCCTGCAGCTCGCGCAGGGCCATGGCATCGTATCCGGCGCCCTCGAGCGAATAGCGGTAGAGCTCGCCGATCGGAGTCGAGAGCGGGCCGAGCGTCGGATTGACGCTATCGGGCAGCACGGCGTCACGCAACTTCTCGAGCACCACTTGGCGCGCGAAGTAATCGTTCGTCCCGTAGTCGAAGGTTAGCTCCACGACCGACAGTCCGAAGATGGTGCGCGACCGCCGCGCGATCACGTTCGGCACGCTGTTCAGCGCGCGCTCGATCGGGACCGTGACTTGCTGCTCTACTTCTTCGGCGGCTCGGCCGGCGTACAGGGTGATGACCACGACCTGCGTGTCGGAGATGTCCGGATACGCTTCGACCTTGAGCTGCTGGAAGGCCCAGACTCCCAGACCCACCGAAGCCACTCCCACCAGCAGCGTGATGAAGCGCTGTCGCAGGGCAAAACGAAGGACTCCGGCCGTCATTTGAGCAGCATCGCGCCGTCGACGACGATGCGATCTCCGGGCTTGAGGCCTTCGAGAATCGGGATCACGCCGCCATCGCGAGGCGCCGTCTTCACGGACGCCTCGCGGAAGACACCACGAGCCATTTCCCGAAAAACGGTGCTGCCGCGCGCGCCTTCGAGGACCGCTCCAGCCGGCACGACCGGAAGCTCGCGTCTGGAGGAGACGTGCTTGATCCGCGCGTACATCTCGGGCTTGAAGCGCCCCGCGGGATTCTCGAGATCGGCGCGCACCTTCACCGTGCGCGTCGTGGAGTCCACGGTGTCGCCGATCCGCGCCACGCGTCCCGACAGAGTCTCGCCGGGAAACGCGGAGAGCTCGATCTCCACGGGCTCGCCTGTGCGGATCAAGCGGATGTAGCTCTCGGGAACGTCCGCCGCGACCCAGACCGCGCGCAGGTCGGCGATGGTCAGGAGCGCGGCGCTCAAGTCGTTGCGATACTCACCGGGCGCCACGGCGATGTCGAGAATCTTGCCGCCGATCGGAGCCCGCACGGTCACTTTCTGCGCGAAGTCGCCGGGCTTGAGTCCCAGGAGCTCGAGACGGCTCGCGGCCTGGCGTAGCGAGGCCTCGGCCTGTTCCGCGACGGTCGCAGCTTGCACCGCCGCGTTCTCGCCGTTCAGCACCTCTTTTTTGGCGACGGCATCGTGCGAGTAGAGGTCGCGAACACGATCGAGATCGGCCTGCGCCTTGAGCATGCCGGCTTTGGCTTGCGCCAGCAACGCCGCCGCTTGCAGGTAGTTCCCCACGGCCGCATCCGCATCGGGGCTGGACACTTCGAGAAGCGGCTGTCCCTCGCGGACCGAATCGCCGAGGCGAACGAGAACGGCCTGGACGCGTCCGGCAACAGGAAGCACCACGCGCGAAACCCGGTTGGCATTCGTTTCGATCTTGCCCGAGGCGACGACCTCGCCCGTGGGAACTTCCGCCGTACCGACCGCCTCGACGCGAATCTGCTGGAGCTTCGGAGAATCGGCGGGAAGAACGATGTCGCCCGAGGCAAGGCCCGAGCGTGCCGGAGCCGCATCGGCGTGAGTCCTCTCCTCGCGAGCGCAACCGGCGAGGGCGACTCCAAACAGTAGGAGAAGACAATGCAGAGTCTTCATGGCGTCACCGCCTTTCCGGTGATCGAATCGAGCAGGTACAGGCTGCGCGCGTATTCGGCGCGGGCGTCGTTGCTGGTCTGCATGGTGTCGTTGAAGGCCCGCTGGGCGTCGAGGAATTCCAGCAACGACGCTTCGCCGCGGCGATAGGAGTACTCCATGATCCCGCGCACTTCGCGAGCCTGCTGGAGCATGTCTTTCTCCACCGCCTCGAGTGTGGCCCTGGCGGTCATGCCCTGACGCCAGGCATTTTCCACTTCATTCGCGATGAGAGCCTCAAGGGCCTTGACGCGCGCGTCCAGTTGCTGATGCTCGCGCCGCGCCCGCTCGATTTCGCCTTGATTGCGATTGAAAGCCGGAATCGGCACACTGAAAAAGAGACCGAACGACTCTCCCCTGGCGTTGCCGTACTGGTGATGCCATTGCGCGCCGACCGAATAGTCCACTTTGCCTTGGGCAATCTGAAGGCGCTCGTCGGCGAGCGAGCGCGCCTGGTCGCGGATCACCGCCTGCAGGTCGGGCCTGGCTTTCAGCGCCATCCCCCGCAGCTCGTCGAGGCTCGGAATCCGGTCGTCACGGCGCAAGGACCCGACTACGTCGAAATCCGGCGACAGAGTTGTCCGGCCGAGCGTGAGCTGCAGGCGGCTGCGCGCCGCCTGCAAGCGAAGCTCGGCCTGCCGCACGGCGTTTTGGAACTGCAGCTCGGCGACCTGCGTGCGGAGCAATTCGACCTTCGCCAGGTCTCCGGCGCGCACGCGCGCGACATTCGCTTCCGTGATTCCACGAAACGCCTTTAGGTTTTCGCGCGCCAGCTCCAGGTTGTCCCGGGCGGCGAGCAGGTCCACCACGGCGCTCTGCGCGTCGAGAATTACCTGCCGCGCGGAGTTCAGGAATTGCAGTTGCGTTACCGAGCGAGTCTCCTCGGCCAGCTCGATGCGCCGTTGCCGCTTGCCGCCGCCTTCGAGCGGAAAGTCCACGCGGAATCCGACTTCGGGCGGGCCGCCATTGCTGAGCGGAGGAATGGCTCCCTTGCTGGTAAAGCCGCTGCCGAACCAATCCTGGTAATCGGCGTCGAAGCTGAACACAGGATTCGGCCGCAGGCGCGCGGTGATCGTCCGCGCTTCCGCGATCGAGACGTTGTATTTTTCGGCCAGCAGTCCCAGGTTTTTTTCGAGCGCTTCGCGCACCGCCTGCTCAATGGTGATGCTCTGGGCGCGCGCCAGGGAGCCGGCGAGGCAAATGAAGAACGAGATACGCCGCCACATGTGTGGCTCCTTTCCAAATGTCAAAGGAAGCAGGCCAACCATCGCCTGCCGTCATTCAATGGATTCGTTGACTAGGAAAGAACCGGAGGAGAGCGGCCGGAGAAGACGGACCAGGCGACGATTTGCCGGCGGTCCTGATCTCTCCAAGCCATGGCGAAGAATGCGAGAGTGAGGAACAGGAAGAACGATACGGCGACCTGAGCATGCTGCAGAGCTTCGAGCATCCGCACCAGGGGAGCCACGGAAGATACATTCGCGGAGACCGCCCAGCCCGATGTGACGGGAACCGTGGGAAGCGGGCTGGACAAATCGTCGCTGGCCGAGACGCACGGAAAGAGCGAGACCAGGGCGAGCAACAGCGTGACGCTATGACGCCACCGCGCGCGGGCGAACGGCCGCTCGCGGAGCCCGAGTGCGCTCCAAGCGAGCAGGCCAAATCCGGCCCACACCAAGTTCAGGATGGTCTCAAAAGTCACGGTCTTTCCAAGTTAGCAGGGTTTTCCAACGTTCGTCAACGCGGACCTACTCATCTTACTCATCTTGGTCCCAGAGCTCCCAGGCGATAAATCTGAACCAGTAGATTCGCCGCCCGCAATCCGCACAGCGGAATGGACGCATCAGGACGAGAGGAAGGAGCAGTACTTCGAAAAAGCCCTTGCGTTCGGAAAAACGAAAGTCCGACCCGTGACACTTCGGACAGGCACGCACGTCTTTGATCCTCCCAAAAGATCCAACGCCTTGAATTGGCGCACTTCCAAAATTAGGACTGCGGTTGGGAGCGAAACCCCTTTCGTTCCCCCTTGGTTTTGATGCCAACGAAGTTAGCATGACCCTGGACGGGGGTCAACCCTGATAAAATGCCCGCATGTTCAAACGACGCGCATTTCTCCAATCCATGGGGGCGGCCGCGGCTTTCGGCTTCCTGCCGGAGTCGGCGGCGGCCGCGGCTCCGATGTCGCCCATCCAGGTTCCGACGCTGCCCTCCGATTCGCTCTTCCGCACCCGCCCCAACGACTACTGGACGGAACTGCGCAAGCAGTGGATCTTCCGTCCCGGATTCATTTATCTGAACAATGGAACGGTGGGTTCGAGCCCGCTCTACGTGATCCGCGCGTTTATCGACAGCATCCTTCACGAAGAGGAGATGGAGAACGAGAACACCGAGCAGTATCCGCTGTGGGGCTACGGCTCGTGGGACGAATACCGCGGCCCGATGGCCGAGTTCATTGGCGCGCCGATGTCGAGCCTGGCCCTGGTTCGCAACGCCACCGAAGGATTGAACTACGTCGCCAACGGCCTGGACATGAAACCGGGCGAGCAGGTGCTGACCACCGACGAAGAGCACACCAGCGCGATGAGCGCCTGGAACCTGAAGGCCAAGCGCTACGGCACGGACCTGAAGCAGGTCCGGCTACCCAAGCCTCCGAAGAACAAGCAGCAGATTCTCGATATCCTCGACGCCGGCCGGACCGACAAGACCCGCGTGGTGATGATCAGCCACGTCAATACGTCGACGGGATGCGTGATGCCGGTGAAAGAGATTTGCGCCTGGGCGCGCCAGCACGGCATCCTTTCGCTGGTGGATGGCGCGCATGCCGTGGGGATGATCCCGGTGAACGTTACCGACATGGGCTGCGACTTCTACGTTTCGAGCCCGCACAAGTGGCTGCTCACTCCGAAGGGATGCGGGCTGATCTATGTGCGCGACGAAGTGTGCGACCGGCTCTGGAACACCATCGCCACCGGCGCGTGGAGCGACAAATCGATCCGCGCGGCGCGCTTTCAGCTCTTCGGCAGCACCAATGTCAGCATTCTGGCCGGGATGAAGGCGTCCCTCGATCTGTGGAAGACGCTCGGTCCGGACCGCATCTACGGCCGCATCCGCGAAATGCACGCCTACATGAAGAAACGCGTCGCCGAGCTGCCGGGCGCGGAAATTCAATCCGCGCCGGGCGAGGAATTCACGGCGGGCATCTGCGCCGTGAATTTCCCCAAGCTGGACCGCATGAAGATGCAGGACTGGATGTACCACAAGAAGCGCATTCGCATCCGAGGCACCTCGGCCACGCGCTTGCGCCTCTCGACGCACATTTACCATTCGACCGCCGATCTCGACCGGTTCATCGAAGCCGCGAAGGAGTTTCTAAAAACTTAGCCATGCTCAACCTCATTCTGCTGTTCCTGCTGTTGTCTCCCGCCGATGCGGTGAAAAACGAAAACTGGCCGCAGTTCCGCGGGCCGCATTCGCAGGGCGTGGCAGAAAATGCGCCGCTGCCCGAGCGCTGGAGCGCCACCGAGAACATCGCCTGGAAGGCGGATATTCCGGGTTCCGGGTGGTCCTCGCCCGTCGTTTGGGGCGATCGCATCTTCGTCACCTCGGTGGTCAGCGCGGACGAAACGGAAAAGCCGAAGAAGGGACTCTACTTCGGCGGCGAGCGGCCGGCCTCGAAGGCCGAGCACCGCTGGATGGTCTATTGCATCGACTGGAAGACAGGCAAAGTTCTTTGGGAACGCGAAGCGCACAAGGATACGCCGCCCGGACCGCGGCATTTGAAGAATACCTACGCCTCGGAAACTCCCGTGACGGACGGCGAGCGCGTTTACGCCTACTTCGGCAACGTCGGCGTCTTTGCTTACGACATGAAGGGCAAGCTGCTCTGGTCGCGCAAATGGTCGCCGTTCAAGACCCGCTACGGATGGGGCACGGCCGCTTCGCCCGTGCTGCACGAAAACCGCCTCTACGTCGTCAATGACAACGACGAGCAATCGTCGCTCGCGGCGCTCGACGCCAAGACCGGCGAGACTCTCTGGAAAGTGGAACGGCAGGAGGGAACCAACTGGGCGACACCGTTCATCTGGAAAAACGACAAGCGCACCGAAATCGTGACGCCCGGAACCAAACGCGTCCGCTCCTACGATTTGAACGGAAAACTGCTGTGGGAATTCGGCGGGATGTCGAGCATCTCGATCCCGACGCCCTTTGCGGGCTTCGGACTGCTCTACATTGCGTCGGGCTACGTGCTCGATCCGGTGCGTCCCACCTATGCGATCCGTCCCGGCGCGTCGGGCGACATCACACTGGCGAAGGACCAGACCAGCAGCGACTTTGTAGCGTGGTATCAGCCGACGGCCGGCCCGTACAATCCTTCGCCGCTCCTCTACGGCGATTACTACTACAAGCTGCTCGACGGCGGATTCCTCACCTGCCACGAAGCGAAGAACGGCAAGCAGATTTACGGCAAGCAGAGACTCGATCCCGCCGCCGAGGCTTTCACCTCGTCGCAGTGGTCGTACAACGGAAAGATTTTCGCGCTGAGCGAGGACGGCGATACGTTCGTTATTCAGGCGGGACCGGAGTACAAGCTGGTCGGCAAGAACAGCCTCGACGAAATGAGCATGGCCACGCCGGCCATCGTGCGCGGCAGCTTGATCCTGCGCACGGCCTCGAAGCTTTACCGCATCGGCAAGTGAATTATCCCTTGCCGGGCGCGGCAAGGAAGCGGTAGCCCACTCCGCGCACCGTCAGCAGGTGGCGCGGGCGCGACGGCTCAGTCTCGATGTAGCGCCGCAGCCGGACGATGAAGTTGTCGATGGCGCGCGTATCGGTGTCCTCGCGCACGCCCCAAACTTCCTCCAGCATCGACTTGCGCGACACAGCTTTCCCTTCGTGGCGGATCAGGTAGCGCAGCAGGTTCGCTTCCATCAAGGTCAGCGAGAGCGTGCGCTTGCCGACGTGCAGCTCGAGCGCGTCGAAGTCGATGGTCTTGCCCTCGAATTCGTAGACGTCCGGTACGCGCGCCGGAGAAGATGCGGCAGCCCCTCCATTTGTCCCGCGCCGCAGCCAGTCATGGCGGCGCAACAGCCCGCGCAGCCGGGCCATCAGGATAGAGAGGTCGAACGGTTTCGGCAGATAGTCGTCCGCGCCGGCCTCAAATCCGCGCAGCACATCCTCGGGACGCCCGCGCGCGGTGAGCATCAACGTGGGGATGAACTGGCCGGAGTGCCGTAGCTCCGAGACGACGGAGAAGCCGTCCTTGCCGGGGAGCATGACGTCGAGCACCATCAGGTCGAAGGGGGCGGAGGGCTCGGCCAGCAGGGTGAGAGCGCTCTCTCCATTGTCCACGACTTCCACTTCGTAGCCTTCGGCTTCGAGGTTGAAGCGCAGGCCGTCGGCCAGATGTTGCTCGTCCTCGACGATCAAGACGCGGCTCATATCCGCGCTTCTTGCGGGGCCTCGCCCACCAGCGGCGGCGCGCTCGGCAGTTGCAGCGTGAACGTGCTGCCGCGGCCGTCGCCTTCGCTCTCGGCAAATACCTTGCCGCCGTGGCGCGAGGCCACCGAGTGGACGATGTAGAGTCCCAGGCCCGTCCCCTTGACGCGACGAGCCACGTCCCCCGGGATGCGGTAAAAGCGCTTGAAGATGCGTTTCAGTTCCGAGCCCGGAATGCCCACGCCTTGATCTTTCACCTGCAGAGACACACGCTTCTCGTCGGGCCGCACGATCGCGACCTGTACGTGGACCTTCGAATCCGAGTACTTCACAGCGTTATCGAGCAGGTTCGAGACCGCCGCCTTCAGTTCCTCGAGATCGCCGACCACTTCGGCGGGCTCGGCGGGCGGCGACCAATCGAAGGCATCGGGCGACAGGTGATGCCGGTAGCGCGCCAGTCCCACGCACTCCTGCACCACGTCGGCCAGATCGACGCGCGTCAGGTTGAGCGCGCGCTGCGCCTGCCCGGTCCGGCCGGCGCTGAGGACCTGCTCGATGGTCCCCATAAGGCGGTTGCTGTCTTCGAGCATGATGTTGTAGAACTCGCGACGCTTGGCGTCGTCGATCTGGCGCGACTGCAGCGTCTCGAGATAGAGCCGGATGGACGCCACGGGCGTCTTCAGCTCGTGCGTGACGGCGTTGATGAAGGTGTTGTGCTGCTCATTGCGGCGAATCTCGCGCACCAGGAAGATCGTGTTCACGACCACGCCGCTGATGATGAGTGCGAAAAAGAGAACGCCGAGCACCAGCAGCAGGCCGGTGCGCCAGTTGAGGACGATCCAGCCCACCTGGAGCGCCACGGCGAGCGCGACGAGGCAGGCGCCCAGCGTGATGAAGACGGCAATCGACTTGCGATGCCCGCTGGCAGGCATAGCTTTTAGGATAGCAGAGTTAAGCGGCTTCGCTCTCGGGGCGCGGAGCGGCGATCTTGGCGACCTTCACTTGCTTGAAGAGGCCGACAAATTCCAGGAGGCGAATCTCCAGCCAGGTCATGTCGAGCTCATACCAGGCCAGACCGTGGCGCGCGGACGTGGGATGCGCGTGATGATTGTTGTGCCAGCCCTCGCCGAAAGTGAGCAAGGCCACCCACCAGTTGTTCTTGGAGTCGTCGCGCGTTTCGAAGCGCCGATTGCCCCACATGTGCGTGGCCGAATTCACCAGCCACGTGGCGTGCAATCCCAGGACGGTGCGGAAGCAAACGCCCCACATCACCATGGACCAGCCGCCCAAGTACAGCAGCGCGATCCCCACCACGGCGACCGGCACCCAATGGTAGGTGTTCAGCCAGCGGTAGAAAGCGACGCGATCGAGATCGGGGGCAAAGCGCGCCAGTTGACGCGAGTCGTTGTGATGCGCCTGGCCGAAGATGATCCAGCCCATGTGCGCCCACCATCCGCCGTCGCGGGGCGTATGCGGATCGCCTTCCTGATCGGAATTCTGATGATGGATGCGGTGCGTCGCCACCCAGGAGACCGGCCCGCCCTCGAGCGCCAGCGCGCCGCAGGCCGCCAGGCCGTATTCCACCAGCTTGGGCGCTTTGAAGGCGCGATGCGTCAACAGCCGGTGGTAACCCATGCAGACGCCGAAGGAGCCGGCGATCCAGTAGAGCACCGCGGCCACGGCGATGTCGCGCCAGTTGAACATGAACAGGGCGGCGATCGCGCCGACGTGAAAGAGAGAAAGAAAGACAGCGACGACCCACACGATCGTCCGCGGCTTTTCCAGGGGAAAAACGGATTCAGAAGTCAGCATGGATTCTCTAAGAGTTCCCGGGGTGGTTCGCGCAGGTCCCAGACTAGCCGCAGCCAGGAGAGCACTTTTAGGATGTAATAGCTTCCGTCGATCTCCCACCAGAAGAAGCCTTGCCTTGTGGAAGACATGTAACGGTGATGATTGTTATGCCAGCCTTCGCCCATGGTCAGCAGGGCGAGCATCATGCTGTTCTTGCTGGTGTCGGTGGTCTTGTAGCGGACTTTGCCGAAGACGTGGGCGAGCGAGTTGATGCAGAAGGTCCCATGCCACAGGATCACCGTGCTGACGAAGAACCCCCAGAACAGCGCCCGCCATCCGCCCATGAGGAAGATGGAGACGGCCAGCGTGATGGCCGGGACCAGGTGCCAGCGATCGAGCCAGCGCAGTTCCGCGAATTTGGCGAAATCGCGGATGCGGGCCACGTCGGTCAGGTCGTTCACGTTGCTGAGAATCCAGCCCGCGTGCGACCACCAGAAGCCGTCGCGGCTCGGGGAATGCAGATCTTCGTCGGTATCCGAGTACTGGTGATGCGCGCGATGGTGCGCCGCCCACCAGAGCACGCCTTTTTGCGCCGAGGTCATCGCGCAGAAGGCCAGCACGAACTGAAACGCGCGGCTGGTTTTGAAGGAACGATGCGAAAAATAGCGGTGATATCCGGCGGTGACGAAGAACATCCGGCCGTAGTAGAACGCCAGGCACAGGGCCACGTCCGTCCAGCGCACTCCCGTCCAGAAGACGCCGAGGCATGCCAGGTGGACCAGCACAAAGGGCACTACTTGGGCAGGCTCATAACGTGCGGCCGGCCGCGCGGGTATCCCGATGGCAGTGCTGGAAGTCACAGTTTGGATGCTAGCAAAGTGCCGCCTAATCCTTTGTAATACTTGTGTAATTTGAGCGCCTAAGGTGGTACACCCCTATTTCGCGTTGGTGACCACGCCATGCACCGTCAACGACTCGGCGGCGCGGCGACCGCCCGTCGGAATCTCCACGTAGCCGAGCAGGATACGCCGTCCGGCCGGGAGCTTCAGGCCCTCCAGCCAGGCCGCGGAGAGCGATCCAGTGAGGTTGCCGTCCGTTACCGTTGGCGCGGCAATCTCGCCTGGGACGAAGCGCAGCGGCGTCGCCTCTCCCGCGACGCCCAACCCAAAGCTGAAGCCGGCCAGATCCTGTTCGCTCGTGGAGCGCCAATAGACGGGTACGCGGAAAGCGCCTCCCGGAGCGGCCTGCGCCGTCCCCAGGCTGAATTCCGGTACCGGACGCGCACGCAGAGGCTCCGCGTCCGGACAGGTCAGACCTCGCGAGGGCCGTCGCGGCTTCGTGAGGTCGAGGCTCACGACGCGTCGCAGCGTGGCGATCAGATCGAAGTTATCGAGGCTGCCGTCTCCGCCGCGCGTCGTCACGGTGTCGGTCGGTGAGGAGTCCATGGAATCGAAGCGGTCCGAACACGCCAGCGGGCGCGCCCCAGGGATGAAGGTCACCGCGCGCAAGGCGGAGATTAGGTCCAGGTTATTCAGCGAATCGTCGCCGAACTGGCCGGACGAATCGCCCGTCTACGGGTACCCGTCTCCGACGAGATACATCGATCCGACCGTCCGCCCCGGATCTGTCCCTGCCGTGATCGTCACCGGAGCGACGGAGCCGCCGTCCCCGGCCCCAGTGATCCACGCGGTGTACGTCTGACCGGCGAGCGCGGTCGCCGGAATGGTCATGATGACGTCGCCTAAGTGAACCGTTCCGCTCAACGGGCCGATGGGACCCAGGAACCCGACGGCGATTTCGTTCGCCGGCCCGGAAGTATCGACCAGCGAGGGAGTGGGCAGCGCGGCATCCTGCGTGAAGGACCCAAAGGCGGTGATTGCGGGCGCGGATCCGGCCGGCGTCAGGCGCAGGCCGAAGCTAATCGAATCGACGGTCGTGCCCGCGGGCAGGGTGAGTGTGATCGGAATGTGGACCGGACTGCCCGGACCGCCCGAGGCCGCGCTCGCCGCGATCGTGCCCGGGCTGGGCGAAGCGACTTTGCGGATGCGGTCGTTCGACGTATCCGCAATGTAAAGATTCCCCGATGCGTCGATGGCTGTGGCCATCGGCGAGAACAGATTGCCTTGAACCGCAGGCCCTCCGTCGCCCGCCGCCAAGGTCAGCAACCTCCCGGTTCCAGCAACCGTGCTGATCACGCCGGATGTATTGACCATGCGAATCCGGAGGTTCGTGGTATCCGCGATGTACATATTTCCGGCTGAATCGAAGGAGATGTTTCTCGGATTGGCGAGTTGCGCGCTGGTGGCGGCGCCACCGTCGCCGCTATAACCGAGCGTGCCGACGCCGGCGACCGTGGTAATGATCCCGCTGGTATTCACCTTGCGGATTCGTTGGTTGCCGGTATCCGCAATGTAGAGGTTGCCGGCGGAGTCGAGGGTGATGCCTTGTGGCCCGCTCACGGAAGCGAGGGCGGCAGGGCCGCCGTCGCCGGCGAATCCCGCGGCGCCGGTTCCGGCGATCGTGGTGATGATGCCGCCGGGCGTCACCTTGCGGATGCGCTGGTTCGCTGAGAAATAGATATTGCCCGAGGCGTCCACGGCTACGCCCACGGGGACAAAAGAGGCATTGGTGGCCAGTCCGCCGTCACCGGGGCTGACGGCGCCTCCGCCCGCCACCGTGGTGATGACCCCCGCGGTGTTTACCTTGCGGATCATTCCATTGCCGTTGTCGGCGATGTAGAGATTTCCCGCCGCATCGAGGGCGATGCGCTGCGGGAAGGAGATTTGCGCGCCGGCGGCCGCGCCCCCGTTGCCGGAGAAGCCGGCAAAACCGGTTCCGGCAAACGTGCTGATGTTGCCCGACGGGT
>CAZRND010000018.1:0-22679 GCA_964601345.1 uncultured Acidobacteriota bacterium
AACAAGAAGGGCGGTACAGAACGGCAGGAGAATATGCGCCGCGGCCTACACCCGCAGGCCCCGTAAAAAAAAAAAAGCGGGACGCGACTTCACACTCTTATCGCGCGCGCCGGATGTTCTTCAGACGAGTCGCCCGCAGCTTGGCCTTCTTCCGCTTGGGCTTCGAGATATGAAAGGTGCCGCTGCCGATGTTCTTCGCACTCCAGGTTGCATTCTTGGCCAATGGAACTCTCCTTAGGTTTGTGTGTTACCGGACGCCGAGCTTCTCGAGCTCTTTTCCGCTCGCTTCTTCCACCTCGGCGTGCAGGCTGTTGCCGCGCGAATCCATGGTCACGATAGCGGGCAGACCTTCGATCCGCATCTCCCACATCGCTTCCGGAATCCCAAATTCCATGAGGTAAACATTGTCGGTGCTCTTGATGCAGCGGGCGTAGTATTGCGCCGCGCCGCCGATGGCGTTCAGGTACACCGCGCCGCATTCCTTTAGCGCCGCGAGGGTCTTCGCGCCCATGCCGCCCTTGCCCATCACCGCGCGAATCCCGAATTTGCGGATCACGTCCGCCTGGTAGGGCTCCTCGCGAATCGACGTGGTGGGGCCGGCCGCCTTCGCCAGCCATTTCTCTCCCTGTTTCAGCATCACCGGTCCGCAATGGTAGAGCAGCGTTCCGCGCAGATCGACGGGAGGCTCGTGGCTCATCAGATATTTGTGCACTTCGTCGCGCCCCGTGTAGCACTTGCCGGAGATCAGCACCATGTCGCCGGCTTTGAGAGCGCGGACCTTCGCTTCCGTCAGCGGCGTGTCGAGCCTCACTTCGTTGCCCGTAAGCGCGAAGGGCGATGCCGCGGCAAGCTTGTCGACGGGACGTTCGGGATCGCGATAGAGCCATTTCTTGATGGCGCCGGTTTGGGCGTCGAGACGCATGCCAAGACGCCGGAAGGCCCAGCAATCGTAAGCGACCGAGACAAAGTAACAGGCCGGCAGCCGGTTCTGCAAGCCGATCTTGCAGCCGATGAGCGTGACTTTGCCGCCGAAACCCATCGCGCCCACGCCCATGGAGTCGGCGTTGTTCATCATCCAGTGCTCGAGCTCGGCCAGTTCAGGAACGGGATTGACGTCGTCGAGCGGACGGAACAGTTGTTCCTTGGCGAAGGCGTATCCCGAGGTGCGGTCGCCGCCGATACACACGCCCACCGCGCCCGGTCCGCAGCCCTGGCCTTGCGCTTTCCACACCGCGGCGAGGATGCACTTGCGCACGCCTTCGAGGTTGCGGTCCGCGCGGCCGAGATGCGGAAGCTCGCAAGGGACCGAAAAGTGCGCGTTGACGTTCTCGCAGCCGCCGCCCTTGAGGATCAGGCGCACCTCGATGTCGTCCTGTTCCCACTGCTCGAAATGCACGATGGGCGTACCTTCGCCGAGATTGTCTCCGCTATTTTTTCCTGTAAGCGAGTCGACGGAATTGGGACGCAGCTTGCCTTGCTTGGTGGCTTCCTTCACGGCGGCGCGAATCTGCGCGGCCATGGGGATCTGGTTCACGCCCACCGGCGTCCGGATCAGGAACGTCGGCATGCCCGTGTCCTGGCAGATGGCGCCTTGGCCTTCGGCGGCCTGGTCGATGTTCTCAGCTATGATCGAAAGAGCCTGACCCGCGCGCGATTCCCGCTTTTCCTGACGCAAAGCCTTCGCCATTGCCGCGCGGACGTCGGGCGGCAGGTTCGTGGAGGTCTGTACGATCAACTCCAGCATCGAGGATTCGAAAAAAGGCATCATACAGAAATGATAACACCTATACCTGATCGCGGTACTGCTCGAGCGCGATGCGCACGAGCTGGCTGCGCGTGCGCACGCCGGTCTTCGAAAAAAGCTGCTGCAACACCGCTTTGACGGCGCTCTCCGAGATCAGGATGCCGGAGGCAATCTCCTTGTTCGAGAGCCCTTCGAGAATGCCGCGCAAGACCTGGCGCTCGCGTTCGGTGAGCTTCCGCCTGGGTCCGGCTTCCTCGGAAGCGCTCTCCGGATGCAGCATTTTTTCAAGGTCCTTCTCCGCGATCCACACCCGGCCTTTCATCACTTGCTGGATGCTCTTAGCAAGCTGATCGGGCGACTCGTGCTTGTGGTAGATGCCCGATGCGCCGAGCGCAAACAGATCTTTGGTCTCGGCGGGAGTCATTCCGGCGGTCAGCAGCAGGATGCGTCCTGCAAAACCGGCGGCGCGCGCCAAACGGATGAAATCCGAGCCTCGCTCCGCGCCCAAGTCGAAATCCAAAAGCACCAGGTCCACGGGACGCGACGACAGAATCTTGAGGGCGTCCTTCACGTTGGAGCTCTGCGCCACGACTTCGAGATCCGGTTCCGCCGAGAGGAACCGCGCCACCCCTTCTCGAAACAAGGCGTGGTCGTCGAGCAGAAGGATGCGCGTCTTATTGTTGGACGGCTTGCTTATGCGGCAACTCCCGAAGCAGGTTCGGCGCGCACCAGTCCCAGCACAAAGCAGGATCCGCCGGACGCCGGCTCATAGTGTAGGTCACCCGAAAAAGCGCGCACAATCGCGCGCGAAACGCAAAGGCCCAGCCCGGTGACGTCCGCTCCCTGCTGGAAGGGCTGGAACAGGCGCTCGGGATTGGCAATGCCCGGGCCGGTGTCGAGCACGCGGATCAGGACGCGGTCGCCGGTCACGGACGCCCGGATCATCACTTGTTTCTTGGCGCTGGTGCGCATGGCCCGCTGGCTGTTCTGCACCAGGTTCAGGAAGACTTGCAACATCCCGTGATGGTCCGCCAAAACCAGCGGCAACTCCTCGGGAACGTCCCAAACGATTTCCGTGCCGGACTCCTGCAACGACGGCGAAACCACGATGCGCAAGTCTTCGAAGATGGAGAACATGTCGATTCCGTTGAGAATCGCCTCTGCAGACGGACGCAATTCGGCCGAAGCGATCTTCCGCAGCGCCTCCGCCAGGATCCCGAGAGCCTTGAAGTCCTCGTTCACGGCCAGATCAGGGAAGCGGATCAGGTTGGCGTGAACCATAGTGATGGCCCCGCACAGATTGCGGATTTCGTGCGAGACGGCGCCCACCAGAATCCGCGAGCTGGCGAGCAAGTGGTGCAAGCCGGTCTCTTCGCGGTCGCGCATCTCCTCGGAGCCGTCGAGGACGATGGCCGCGAGGCGCGGACCCGAGCTGGTGTTGAACGTCGAGAGCCAGATGTGCGCCAGAAAGGCCTCGCCGTTCTTGCGCCGGCCGCGCGCCTCGATAGCGGTCCGCAGAAACTCTTTGCCGCGGTCGTCGCGCAGGTGCGCCATGACGGGCAGATAGGCATCGATGGCTTCTCCCTCGAGGCGCTGCCCTTCGAAGGCCAGCATCTGGTGCGCCGCTTCATTTGCCTCGCACACCCTGCCCATTTCATCGAGCGTGAGGATCGCCGCGGGACTGCTCTCGATCAGCACGCGCAGTTGTTGTTCCGCATCGCGCCGGAGACGGACCTGCTCCTCGTAGCTCTTCAAGTGGCTGCCGATGAGCCGCCGGTTCAAGGCCGATTCCCGAATGAACCAGCCGGCGCCCAAGTAGGCGGTGAAGATGACCAGGCTTCGGGGAATCGCCTCGATGTCCATCGGCAGGGGATAGAACAACTCGCGCAGCAGGGCGCAGCCGGCGGCTAGGAGGAAAATCTGTCCGCGGCCGAGGAATCCGGAGGCCAGCAGAACCGGGAAGAAGTAGAGAGAGCCCAGGGAAATCGTGTTGAAGCTCGCGTCGAGGACAGCAATCATCGCAATCAGTCCTGCAGCCGTGGCCAGGAACTTCTTGCGGTTGTCTTCGGCATGAATCGACGCCAGGAATTGGTTCAGTTCCATTTTTCTAGAGTCCGCCGCGAGTCTCGTTATTATACGGCATCCACTGGGGGCAGCACTTAGGTACTAGAACTCGATCCACCGGCGAATGACCGAAAGATAGGTACTAGCGGAGCGCCGATTTGTCCGAAAGAGAAGGTGAGGGAATTCAGGCGCTCGCCTAATATACAGTCATGGGGAGTAACGATAGGCCGAGAATCGCTGTCGTTACTCCCATTTTTCCCAACAGCGCCGAACCTTTCAAGGGAATATTCGTTTACCAGACGGTCCGGGCCCTGCAGAAACGGGCGGACGTGGAAGTGTTTTGTCCTCTCGCGAAATTCCCACGATGGCGAGCTTTTCATCCCAGGTTTTTCCCGTACCAGCCCGTGGATCTGCAATACACGGTTCCGGAGGTAAAGGTCAATTTCTTTGAGTATCCGTCGTTCCCGCTGCTTTCGCGGCCGTTCAACGGATCGCTGTCCGCGAAACGTCTCAAGCCGCTGATCGAGAAGGCGCGGCCGGATCTGATCCTGGCCTACTGGGTCTACCCGGAAGGTTACGGCGCCGTGCGGACCGGCGAAGAGTTGGGGATTCCCGTGGTGATCGGCGCGCTCGGCTCCGACCTCCGCTGGATCTCCGACTATTTCACGCGCCGGATGGTGGGCAAGACGCTCCGCCGCGCCAGCGGGATCATTACCGTGAGCGAGGAATTGCGCCAGCGCGCGCTGGACTATGGCGTGCCCGCCCCGCGCGTTCAAGCGATTCTGAACGGCTGCGATGACACGGTTTTTCAGCCGGCCAAGCGCAGTTTTGCGCGATATGAACTGGGGCTTGTGGAAGCCGCACAAGTGGTTTTGTTCGTGGGACGGCTGGCGCCCGTCAAGGGCCTCCCCGATCTGTTCGATGCCATCGCCCGGCTCGCGCCTTCGAACCCGAATCTGGGGCTCTATTGCATTGGAGAAGGCGTGCTCGAGAGCCAACTTCGGGAACGCGCCGAACGAGCGGACCTCACCGGACGAATCCATTTCCTCGGCCGCCGCAACCCCCAGCAGATCGCCCGCTGGATGGCCGCGGCGAATTGCCTGGCCCTGCCCAGCTACTCGGAGGGATGTCCCAACGTCGTTCTGGAAGCTCTCTCTTGCGGATTGCCGGTAGTGGCTTCGAACGTCGGCGGAATCCCTGAGGTCGTAGATCCGCTGTGCTCCATCCTGGTTCCTCCCGCCCGGCCGGCGTTCCTGGCCGATGGGCTCGCGAAGGCTCTCAGCCAGAATTGGGATCAGGCCGCCATCGCCGCCCGAAATCGGCGCACTTGGGACGACGTGGCGGACGAGACCTACGATTTCTGCGATTCGCTGCTCCCGGCCCGGCAAGAAGCTGCCGCGATGTCTTTCAAAACTCAAACTGCGTAAAGAACTGGATCTGCCTCGCGTTCAGCGACTCGGCCGTCTGACCATAAGACGACAGACGCGCGCCCTGCGCCGCGTACGTCTGGCTAACCTTCAGCGGATTGTTGTGATTCGTGAGATTGAAACCTTCCACTCCCACTTGCAGGATGGCGCGCTTGTTTTCCTTCACCGGAAAAGTCTTCATCACGCGCAGATCGAGGGAGCGCACCGGCGGCGAGAAGAACGGATTGCGCGCGAAGCCCGGCGGCCGCGCTGAGAGCGGATAGGCGCCCGCGCGGTAGAAATCGCTTGATTCGAGCGCATTGATCGGCCTCCCGCTCCCCGTAGTAAAGATCGGCGAGATAACCAGGTCGAAAAACTCGAAGGTCGCGCTCGCCGCGAGACGCTGGAGCTGATGCTGCCGCGACCGCGCCCATTCCGCGGCCAGGTTGCGCGGATCCTGCGGCTGCTCGTCGAAATCGGAGGCGTCGTCGTGCGTGCTGCCGACCGAGTACGCAATCAGGTAAGCGACTTCCTTGTGCAGGCGGCGGTGCAGCGAGAGTGACGCGCCTTGGTGCGCCGACTTCGCGGTCTGCTCGATCTGCCAGGTCGGCGGAAGTCCGCCGGCGATGTTGCGGATGCGCGGCAGATGGAATCCGCGCACATAGCTGTACTCGAGGGTGGCGGTGGTGTCGCGGTCCAGGCTGTACTCGATGCCCGCCGTCGCCTTGCGGCTGTAGGTCGAAGGAAAATGCGAAGACGCAACGTAAGTGAGCGGGCCGCCCCCGTAAGTCGCGGCCTGCGATTGCGCCACGTTGTTGAGATACGCGAGCGGATAGCGGTCATAGAACAGGCCCGCTCCGAGGCGCAGCACGAACGGCGCGTTCCCCGGCCGCCACGCCAAGCCCAGCCGCGGCGCGAAATTGTTGCTGCTCGGCGGCAATCGCGGCGGCATCGCCTGACGGTCGTAGCGTAATCCCAGCTCGAAGCTGACTCCCGGCCGCGCCTCCCAGTGATCGTTGATCCAGACGCCTACCGGCAGCGTGGAATAATTCGCATCCGCGCCGCTGCTTCGGATGTAAACGTCCGGCCGGTTGGCGAGGAAGGCTGCTACCGTCGGAAACAGGTACAGGCCGCCCGCGAAATTGATCACGCTCGAATCGAGGTGCACACGGTGCACGCTGCCGCCGAAGTTGATCTGATGTTTCCCGCGAGAGATGGTCACGCCCTCGACGACCTCGAAATGGTCCTCCTGGCGCGAACCTCGCATTCGGTAACCCTGGCCGATGGTAATGACACCGGGGATTTCCATCATCGGGATGCCCGAGTTCGGCACAAGTGACACGTCGCGGCGCGCCACCTGCACCCGCAGATCGCTCACCGCCCTCGGATTCACAGCGAAGATCCAGGCGCCGACGAAGGAGTGATCGCGCGTCACGCCCGATCCGCGCGCCGAGCGATCGGTAAAATTGTTCGAGTCAAGCACCTCGTTCGAATCCCGCCCGCGCGAGAAGGCATAGCGCGCGGAGGAGCTGTGGCGCGATCCTTCGAGATGGGTCAGCTTGAAGGACCCTTCGCTCTGCTCCGAGCCTGTAGAGAACAGGCCGCGCGTTAAACCCGGCACGGTTCCGAGCAGGGACTTCGGCGTCTCCGACCACTCCTCGCCCGACTCCCACTCCTGCTCGACAGCGTAGGCAAAGAACGTGCGGTCTTTGCGGATCGGGCCGTTGAGCGAATGGCCCGGCTGATAGCGGCGGAATTTCGGCGTGAAGGACGTTTCCGCCTCCGGCTCGCGGGCATTCGCGAATTCGTTCTGCGTGAAGAAGGTCGCGTCGCCGTGCCACAGGTTGGTTCCCGACCACGTGGTTACGTTGACGATGCCGCCCGCCGCGCCGCCGTTCTCCGCCCCGACCAGCGTGTTCGACACGCGAAATTCCTGGACCATCTCCATCCCGATGGCCACGCGATTGCCGCCGGTGGTCTCGTCGCGATTATCGACACCGTCGATGTTCAGGCTGTTGTTGCGTCCGCGCATGCCGGCGAAACTGAAGCCGCTGTCGTTCAGCGCGCCGCGCGATCCTGCCGCGGAGCGCTGTGTGTTCGATCCGCTGGAGGAGGCGGCGCCGGGCGCGGTAAGCACGACATTCAGATAACTGCGCCCTTGCGACGGCGTTTCTTCCACGCGCTCGGAACCGAGGGCCACGCCGGCCGTCGCCGCCGTCGCTTCGAGCGCGTCGGGCCGCTCCTGCACTTCGACCTTCTCAGCGACCGCCGCGGGCTTCATCTGAATCCGATGCGTCACGGTCTGGCCGAGTGACAGCGTGAAGGACTCGGTCTCCACCGTAGCGAATCCCTCGAGTTCTACGCGCAGCTTGTAGGATCCGATCGGGAGCGGAGCAAAACGGAATTGCCCCGTCTCGTCGGTGGCCGTGGTGCGCTTCGCGCCCGATTCTTCGTGCTGCAACGCCACATGCGCGCCCGCCACGGGGAGCCCGGACGCATCCGTCACCGTGCCGGCGATCGTCCCCATGGTGCCGCCGGATTGCGCCGCGAGCGGCAAGCCGGCCAGCAGCAGGGCGAAGAGAAGGCGAGTCGTCATTCCGATGTTCCTGTCAGTGTCATCATAAACCACAGAGCGCGCCAGATGAGTGTGCTAGCGTAGAAGGATGGCGGTCGGCTAGGCCGTGGCAAGCTACTGGAAAGAACCTCGTAAGACGCGGGCCCGCTGGTGGCTCTGGCAAATCCATTTCTGGACCGGACTCATCGCGGGATTTCTATGGGTCGTGATCGGTCTCACGGGCAGCCTCATTGTGTTTGTTCCTGAGCTGCGCCGCGTGGAGGTCCCCGGCTGGACCAAGGTGGTTCCAGCCTCGCATACGCTTTCCATCCAGGCCTGTGTGGATAAAGTGCTTGCGGAACGCACCGGCGACAAGATGCACAGCATCTATTGGGACTTCAAGCCTGATTGGGCATGGAATCTGCGCACCGTCGCGCCCAACGGAGACCGGATTCACAACTTCGTGGATCAGTACCGCGGCACGCTCGTCGGCAGCGTGAACTATCACGAAAGCAAACTGCAGTGGTTCTATGACCTCCACGCCGACCTTCTCGGCGGCGAGAAGGGACGCGAGGTGAACGCCTGGTTCGCATTCCTGATGGCGATCGCGTCAACGATCGGCATTTTGCTCTGGTGGCGGGGCATCCAGAAGTGGAAACTCGGACTCGAATACCGCATCCAAGCCACCTGGAAGCGCCAGACTTGGGATTTTCACAACCTTGGCGGTTTCCTTTTCTTTCTTCCACTGCTGCTGCTTTCGATTACCGGCGGGTACTACGCCTACCAGTCCGCCTTCGCTTCGTTCTTTGCGGCGATCACGGGCGGCCCGGCGGTGATCGCCCCTCCGAAGATTTCCAGGACGCCCGCGCCGTGGAAGTCGCTGGACGAAATCGCCGCGAACGCCGTGGCCGCGATCCCCGGCTCATCCCTGAGCATGGTCAACTTTCCGCAAAAGCCCGGCGAGGCGCTGTCGGCGCGGCTGCTTCTTCCGAGTGATCCGCACCGCATCGGGCTGAATTGGGTTTATCTAGATCCGGCTACGGCGAAAGTCTTGCGCGTGGACCGCCTGAGCGAGCAGCCGCTGGGCGTAAAGATGATGCGCATCATGACCCCGATTCACTACGGGACACTTGGAGGTTATCCAACGAGGATTCTGTGGATCTTCGCTGGATTGATGCCGGGCGGATTGTTTGTGACGTCGCTGCTCATGTGGTGGAATCGCTCGCTTTCGAAAAAACGTCGTAAATCAAGGGAACTCTCATGGGTCGAACCGTTGTCGCCTGCTTCTTAACATTGTTCTCGTTTGTCGCCGCCGGCTGGAGCCAGACCGCGGCGACGGGAACTCTCATTGGCGAAGTCACCGATCCCTCGGGCGCGGCGGTGAACGGCGCGCTGATCGAAGCCGTCGACACGTCGCACAGCCAAGCGCGCCAGGCGCGCACGAACGAATCGGGACAGTACACCGTCACGGGCTTGCTGCCCGGAACTTACAAAGTGTCGGCGGCCGCCCCCGGATTCCGGCAATCCGTCGTGGCGCGATTCGACGTGGAGGTCGCCAAGTCCTACCACTTGAACTTCGCGCTGCAAGTCGGCGCCGTGTCGGAGAGCGTGGATGTCACCGCCACCGCGGCGGCGGAGCTGCAAACACAGGACGCGGCCGTGGGCGTCGTGATGACCGGGGAGTCGCTGCTGCGCATGCCCGCCATCAACCGCTCGGCGCTGACGTTCTTTCAGCTTCAGCCCATGGTCGTTCCAACTCGAGGAATCGCGACGCTCAGTGCGGGACAGCACTTGGCCGGCCAGGTAGCCGGTGCGCGAGCGGACCAGAGTACCTTTACCGTGGACGGCCTCGACATCAGCGATCTCACCGCCGGCACCAACTTCTACGCGCGCGCCGCGAGCGACGTTAACGGCCCCGACCCGATGGTCCCCGTGCCGGCTGAGAGCGTCCAGGAGTTCCGGCTTTCCACGACGAATCCCAACGCCAGCTACCACAATGCCCGTGGCGGGCAGTTGAATCTACTCACCAAGCGCGGCTCGAACGCCTTGCACGGCTCGGCCTACTACTACGCGCAGAACGACGCCTGGAACGCCAACCGCTGGGAATACAACCGCACTAAGATCCGGCGTCCCGCGCTGCACGACCATCGCTATGGAGGATCGCTGGGCGGACCGATTCGCGCGGACAAAACGTTTTTCTTCTTTCATTACGAAGGGCGCCAGTTGCCGCAATCGGCGCCGGTGAACCGCCTGGTGCCGACCGATTCGCTGAAGCAGGGCCTCCTGCGCTTCGCTGACAGCGGCGGCGTGGTGCGCAGCTACGACGTGAAGAATTTCGATCCGCGGTCGCTCGGATTTTCGCCGGTGATCCGGTCCTTCTGGAACGCGATGCCCGTGGGTAACAACGCCGGCGCGGGCGACGGACTCAACACCACGGGATTCCTGGCGCCGATCAACGCCTCCGTGGATTCCAATTTCATCGTCGGACGCCTGGACCATGTCTTCTCGGACAAGTGGAGAGCGAGCGCCAGCTACCGCTATGGCTCGTCGGGCGCGAATGGAACGAACCAGGTGGACATTGCGGGGTTCGCGCCGGGACACACCTCGGGCGTCGGCGCGCCGGCGGGGCGCACCAACGCGCAGCCGCGCACTTTGTCTCTTGAGCTCAGCGCGAATTTGCGTCCCAATTTACTGAACGATCTCACCGTTGGCGATGCGCGCAGCTTCTGGGCCGACCAGCGCACGCCTCCCTCTCCGCAAGTGAGCGGCACGACGGGCGCGCTTGCGGTGGCCGGCAACTTTCTCGATCAGGGCATTGACGTAACGGCCGGGACGGCCCGCAGCCGCGTCTGGGACAACCACAACTACCAGGTCCGCGACAACGTGTCGTGGGTGACGGGCCGCCACAACATCTCTTTCGGCGGCGGATGGCAGCACGTCAAGGCCTTCCACCAGCGCGACGACAAGATCGTCGGCACGCAGTTCACCGCGCTGGTCTACAACTTGAATGCGCGCACGGGCGTGGGCATTCCGGCGTCGGCGCGTCCCGCGGCGTGCAGCGCCACGGTTACGGCCCAGTGCCTGCCGGCCGGCTCGGTCGCCATGTGGAACGATCTTTTCGCTGGCGCGCTCGGCATCGTGGATTCGGGCGGGGTCATCGCCATGCGCGATTCGAATCTCAATCCCCTGCCCCCATTTACGCCGATACGATCGCGGGCGAGCTGGGAATCCATGGACCTTTATTTCAACGACGCGTGGCGCCTCACCTCTTCTCTCACCGTTACGCTGGGATTGAATTGGTCGATCCAGACGCCTCCCAACGGTCCGGACGCGCGCCAGGCGGTTCCCGTGGATACGACGAACAACATCCCTCTCACCGCGCAATATGTCTTCGACAATCGCCGCCAGGCGGCGCTGCAAGGACAAGTATGGAATCCGCTGCTGACCTGGATCCCCGTGGGGCGGAGCGGCGGACCCGACAGCGTCTATTCCACGGATTGGAACAACGCCGGGCCGCGCATCGCCGTGAGCTGGAATCCGGGAGATCGCAAGACCGTCGTCCGCGCCGGTTTCAACCTGGTGTTCGACCGGCTGAACGGATCGAACAACATGTTCTTCGCGCCGCTCAGCGTCGGCTTCGCGCAGACGTTGACTTGCATCGGCCCGCGGCGCACCGGCACATGCCAATCGGGCGCCGATCCGACCACCGCTTTCCGTCTGGGCGCGGACGGTACCACGATCCCGCTCTCCGCGCAGCTTCCCGCTACCAACCTGACTCCCGCGAACGGCTTGACGGAGACCACCAGTTTTGCGCTTGATCCAACGCTGCGTCCCGGCTACGCCCGCGTGGCGAACTTCACCATCCAGCGAGAAATCGGTAGAGGATTTCTGATCGAAGCGGGATGGGTCGGGCACTTCGGCCAGAGCCTGCTGCAGGGCGTGGACCTCAACGCGGTGCCTTACTTCATGAAAGACGCGGCCTCGGGCCAAACGTTCGCGCAAGCCTATGACGCCGTCGCGGCGTATCTTCGGGCAGGAGGCGCGGCTGCCGCGGCTCCCGCGCAACCGTGGTTTGAAAACCAAATGAAGGGCGCGGCCGTCTGCACCACGTCGTGCACGGCCGGGCTCGCCGCCTCGCAGAATGCGGCGCTGACGCAAGGCTTGCTCAACACGCTGTTCAATGTGATCAACGCGCAGCGTCCCGCCGGGCCCATCACCAATTATCAAGTTTCCTCTCTGTGGATGCGCACCAATGGCGGAACGTCGGTCTACAACGCCGGATTCCTGAGCCTGCAGCGGCGATTCGCGAGCGGGTTCGCGGTGCAGGCGAATTACACGCTGTCGCGCGCGACGGATCAGCACGGATACAACCAGGAGGCGGAGAGCGTGATCGCCAACGGTTTTGATTTCCGGCTCGATAACGCGCCGGCGGCTTTCGATCGCAAGCACGTCTTCAATTCCAACTTTTTCTGGGAATTGCCGTTCGGAAAGGGCAAACGGTTCGTCGGCGGCTGGTATTTGTCCGGCATCTATACGGCGCACTCGGCGGCGCCGCTGACGTTTCAGCAATCCACGAGCGTCTTCGGCGGCGGTCCGCAGGTGGGCACAATTCCGTCGGGCGCGATTCCCATTCAGGCCGTGGGAGACGGAGGCGTGTACGGCGGAGTCGCGGGATCGGGCGGCATCGGCACCACGGGCAATCCAGCGACGGGCGGTTCCGGGCTCAACCTGTTCGCCGATCCGGCGGCGGTGTTCCGATCCTTCCGTCCGGTTCAATTGAGCGCGGACGGACGGAGCGGAAGGAACACGCTCCGCGGATTGAACCACTGGAATCTGGACTTGTCGCTCGGGAAGAAGACTTCGATCACCGAGCGCATTTCGGCCGTGCTGACCGCCGATTTCATCAACGTTCTGAACCGGGTCGAGTTCGTGGACCCCGCGCTGTCCCTGCAATCCGCCGCCAGCTTCGGCGTTTTGACGACGCAATATGGCACGCCCCGTGCCGTGCAAATCAGCCTTCGCGTCGAGTTTTAGGAAGCAGTAACAAAACCTGTGCTACCTCTTCGTTGTATTCGAGGCTGCGGTGTGATTTAATCGGCCCGCATAACACGGCCAAGAGAACATGCGGAGCGCTGAATGAAGAGACTGAGGTTCCGGCTAGTCCTGCTTTCTTGCCCTCTGATTCTGCTGGCCAGTGGAACGGGAACCGCAACAGCGCAGACAGCGCGGCTCTTGCAAGGTTGCCCATTTTCAAACGGCGATCCCGTTTCCAAGGTCCAGGGATTCTACGGCATCACGTTCGAGCCGACCAAGGACACAACTCCTTCCACCGAGTACCGGTATCATTTCCCAGAGTACGGAGTATGGGTGTTTTTCAACGCCAACCGGCTCGTAACCACGCTGCGTTTCGAACGCCCCTTCTCCGGGAAAATAGCCGGCATTGGTATCGGTGACTCCAAGGAGGAGGTTCGGCGCATGAGGGGAGAACCTCTTCGGCAGTTTGAAGGGTTCTGGGACAGCGAGGCCCTCGAGGATCGGAAGCGGCTTAAGCAGAGCGTACTGGATCGTCTTCCCGATCCCGCACCCAAACGTCTGGTGATCAACGCACTCGAGGAAATCGCCAAAATCGACTCTCTACCGCGGCCGTCGAACACGGCCTGGACCTATGGCCGTGACCGATCCTTTGTCCGGTATGACATCGGAGCTCGTGGGAATGTGCAGGTTATTCTTTCGAATAGTTGCAACCCGGAAACGAAGTCGACAAAAGAGCCCTAGCATGAAGACCCTCGCAATCGGCCTGCTGATTTGCTGGTTTTCCGTCTTCGCCGGCGCTCAGGCGCCGATGCGCCCCGGCATTCGAGACGCGGGTGCGCTACGGCCACACCAACCCGTGGAGCGCGAATTGGGACCTCTCCAGGGGGACATGTTTGGTCTGCAGGTCGCCGCTGGAAAGTTTGTTCATATCGAGATTCGTCAAATCGATGCGTCCGCGAGCGATACGGAGATAGGATTCAAGGTCGAAAGCCCGGGCGCAGGCGCGGCAGTGGGCGCCGCAGGCTTCTCGGTTCCACCTCGCTTCTCGTGGATCGCAAAGTCCGGCGGTCTCTATAAGATTAAAGTCGCAAAAATCGCGACCTCCAAGAACGGGCGCTACCGCATCGAAGTCACCGACCTTCACGATCCTACGCTCAAGGATCAAACTAGAATCACAGCGGAAGCCAAATTCCTGGAGGCCACGCTCAAGCATTACATGGGGCCGCGGGGAAATCAGAATCCCGCAGCGATCCCGCTCTATGTGGCCGCGGCATCTCAGTGGCGCGGGATTGACGAACGCTATGAGGCGCTCTGCCACGACCGGATCGCGCTGATTCATTCGGCGCAGGGCGAATGGCGCGCCGAACTGGAGTCCTTGAACAAAGCGGTGGATCTCTACCGCGCATCAAAAGATCGCGCCGGCGAAGCCGCGATCCTCGCCCGAGCCGGCGTGGCGTACGGCAGGGTGGACGATTTTCCGCGGATGCTGGAGTCGGCGAACCAAGCTTTACCGATTTTTCGAACCCTCGGGAACCTGGCGGCCGAAATCACGACGCTTGCCGAGATCAGCGGGGCCTATTCCGGGTTGGGCGATTACGAGAAGGCACTGACATTCTCCAGCCAGGGTGTGGCTGTCTCGCGGGCGGCTGGAAACCGGCTGGCCGAACTCGCCGCGCTCACCGCCCTCGGCTTCGTAAACTATAACCTGGGAGATCGTGAACGGGCCGTGGATGCGTTCAACCAAGGCTTGACCATCAGTCGAGCGTTGAACAACGTGGGCATGGAAGCCAACCTCTACTCACTGATCGGTGCGACTTATTCTCAGGGCAATGCGACGAAGGCTCTGGAGGCCTTCGAAAAGGGAATGACCCTCGCGGACCGATCCAATGATGCGCGGTTAAAGGCCATGATCGCCGCCATGAGCGCCCAGGTCTATGCCAAACAAGGCGACAAACAGAAGGCGCTCGCGCTGGCGAACCAAGCCCTCGGCCTGGCCGGTCAATTTCAGGGTTCGCCCTCCGCGCTCCTCTTTTTGGCCGGCGTGTACGGCACGGCGGGCGACACCGCGAAGGCGCTGGTTTTGTTCGTGCAGGTCCTGCCCGTCGCGAATGCCATTGGCAATCCTCGAATCCGGGCGGATTTTTTCGGCGGCCTCCGTGATGTTTTCGGGCCCTTGCAACCCGAAATCGCAATTTTCTTCGGCAAACAAGCGGTCAACATCCTGCAAACGCTGCGTCGCGAGAATCCCGGCCTGGGCACCGACGTTCTTCGCACTTTCGAGGCATCGATCGAGTCCCACTATCGAAGTCTGGCGCGCCTCCTGGTGGCGCGGCAACGCTTCGGCGAGGCCGAGGAAGTCCTAAACCTCCTCAAGGAAAAGGAGGCGCGCGACTTCAGCCGGCGGGACGGCATCACGGATCAACTCAAGCCGGCGACTCTGCTCGCGTCCGAGAAGCAGGCTCTGGACCGCTACGAACAGATTTCGGGGCAAATCACCACACTCGGCCGGCAAAAGGCGGCGATCCTGGCCAAGGCCTCGAAGGCGGCGCTCACGCCCGCCGAGAAGGAAGAGTCCGCGCGAGTCGATAACGACCTGAAAGCCGCCAACATTGTTCTGCTCCGGTACTTCGGGGAGCTCGAAAAGTCTTTTGGCGCGAGCTCCGCCGCCGCTCGGCGAACCGAAGAGTTCCGCGAAGCGGCGGGAGTTCAAAGCGCGCTGCGCAAACTTGGCCCGGACGTGGTTGCCATTTACACGCTGGTCGCGCCGGACCGGTATGTAGCCATGCTCATCACCGGCGGAGCGCGCAAGGCCTACACGACGTCGATCCCGGAAAAAGAGCTGAACGCGAAGATCTTCGAATTCCGGCAAGCGCTTCAGAATCCCGGATCCGAACCGCTTCCGCTGGCGAAGGAACTCTACGGCATCGTTTTTCCGGAAGGCTTGCGCCGCGACCTCGACGCGGCCGGCGCTAAGACGATCATGTGGTCCGTGGACGGCAGTCTGCGGTACATCCCGATGGCGGCTCTTCACGATGGGAAGGATTATCTGGTGAAACGCTATCGCAACTCCTTGATCACGCCGGCGAGCTTGACGCGCCTGACCGATGGCCCGCAATCCGCGTGGCAAGGCGTTGGATTTGGTGTCTCTGAGGCGAAGGCCGGTTTCGACTCCCTGCCGGCGGTGGCCGGCGAACTGCGCGGCATCTTTCCCGCGCCGGTGCCCGGGACGGTTCGCTTGAATGCGACCTTCACCCGGGAAGCATTTCAGAACGACCTACGGCAGCCGAATAAACGAGTCGTCCACATCGCTTCGCATTTTGTGTCCCGTCCGGGAGTCGCCGCCAACTCGCGTCTGTTGATGGGTGACGGCACGGAGCTCAGCCTGGCCGAAATCGAGGCCTCCGAGCAACTCTTCGACGGCGTGGACTTGTTGACGCTGTCCGCGTGCAGCACGGCCTTCACCAATCGCAACGAGGATGGCCGTGAAGTGGACAGCTTTGGCGCCATCGCGCAGCGCCTTGGCGCGCGAGGTGTGATCGCTAGTCTCTGGAACGTCAATGACGATGCTACCGCCCGGCTCATGCAAGCGATGTATCGCCTGCGCCAGCAAGAACCGGCGATGGGCAAGAACGAAGCCCTGCGCCGGGCCCAGGAGCGGCTCGCCGACGGAACGATCCGGCAGGCCGCCGGAAACGGCGTCGGCTGGACGCATCCTTTCTTCTGGGCTCCCTTCGTACTAATCGGGAACTGGAGATAGCTGGAGGGTTTATGCTCAGAATCCCGACCTTCTCATTTTTGGCTCTGCTTGCCGCTGCCAGTGCAGTCGCCCAGACCGGAACCTGGCGACCTGTCGTGATGGCCGATCACGGAATGGTGGCGTCGGGCCATCCGCTGGCGTCGGAGGCGGGGCTGCGCGTTCTCAAGTCGGGCGGCAATGCCGTGGATGCGGCCATCGCCACGTGGGCCGTCCAGGGACTGGCCGAACCGATGATGACCGGCCTCGGCGGCGACATGCTGGTGATGATCTACCTCGCCAAAACACACGAGGTGAAGTTCATCAACGGCACCGGATTTGCCCCGATGGCGGCGACGATTGACTTGTACAAGTCGAAGGGCGGCATTCCAGCAAGCGGTCCGCTCTCAGTGAGTGTGCCCGGCGCCGTCGGCGGCGCGGAACTCGCCGTGAAAAAGTACGGGACCAAGTCGCTATCCGATGTGCTCGCGCCCGCCGTTGAGCTTGCCGCCGACGGATTTCCCGTCACCGATCATCTCGCCAACTCGCTGCGGTCGAGCCGCGAGCTGCTCTCGAAGTACCCCTCGTCGACGAAGATCTGGTTCCTCGACGGCAAACCGCTCGTGGCGGGCGATCGCGTCATCCAAAAAGACCTGGCGCAAACGTTGCGCCAGATCGGCACTGCAGGCAGCGCGGCGTTCTACAAAGGGTCCATTGCGAAGGCCACCGCCGGGTACATGAAGGCTAATGACGGCCTCATCACGGAAGGCGATCTGGCGAAGTATCAAGCTTACGAAGACCAGCCCGTCCAGGTAAATTACAAGGGCGTCGACGTCTACGAGTGCCCACCGAATTCGCAGGGATTCGTGATGCTGCAGGCGTTGAACATTCTCGAAGGATTCGACCTGCGGTCCATGGGACATAACAGCGCGCCCTATCTGCACACGGTGACCGAGGCGCTGAAGCTGGCGTTCGCCGACCGGAACCGTTACGTCGGCGATCCGAAGTTCGTACCGCCGATCCCGATGAAGGAGCTTCTCTCGAAGGAATACGCGGCGGCGCGACGCGCGCTGATCCATCCGGACAAAGCAATTCAAGGCGAGGCGCCGGCAGGCGACGCTCACGGCAAGATCACCTACGCTTGGAGTGCGAGCGTGCCCACTGAGATTGGTCCGGCGCCGGTCGAAAGCTACGGGCTGACGACTTACCTTGCCGTGGTCGACAAGGACCGCAACATGGTCTCGATCACCTCGAGCCTGCTCAGCGTGTTCGGCAGCGGCATGGTGGTGGAGGGCGCGGGATATTTCCTGAACAACCGCATGGCCTATTTCTATCTCGATCCGAACGACGTGAACGCGCTCGTCCCCGGCAAGCGCACGCGGCAGACAATCCATCCGGCCCTGGCGCTCAAGGGCGGAAAACCTTACACCGCCTTCGGGACGCCCGGATCGGACAATCAGCCGCAGGCGCAGCTTCAGTTCTTTCTGAACTTCGTGGAGTTTGGAAAGAACGTGCAGGAAGCGCTCGAAGCACCAGCCGTTTCGAGCAGCAGCTTTCGCAACTCCTATTATCCTCACGAAGCCGCGGGACTGCTGACCGTTCCGAGCTCGCTGCCGAAGGACGTGCTCGACGGCTTGGCGGCGCGCGGACACAAACTCTCGATCCGGAACGTGAAGGGCGTCGGCTCGGTGAAGGCGATCGTCGTGCATCCCACGACCGGAGTGCTAATGGGCGGCGTAAGTCCGAGTGGCGACAGCTACATCCTGGCTTGGTGAGAGCAAGCTACAGGTTTTCCCGGGGGTTTTCCGAAACTTCCCGGACTCTAAAATACATTGATCTCCCGATTGCGCAAAGGTTTGCGTTGGGCGGAAGATCGAATGATGGAAACTCAACGAAAACAGATTTGCCCGGACTGCCGCGGCGATGGTTTGATTTTCCTACCGCCAGCGGCGCCCCACAAGGGGCCCCCAGGACCGCCCCTCAAGAGGCTATGCCGCCGATGCGAAGGGACTGGGATTCTTCGAGAGGCACTTCCGGGCTTCCGGCCCGTAGTGCGCTGACTGGTAGACCGTCATTCGTGCCGGAGCGCAGCGGCGGGATCGGTGCTCGCGGCGCGACGCGCCGGAACGTAACAAGCAGACATTGCGACGAACATCAAGATTCCCGCGACTCCCGCAAAGGTGAGAGGATCGCGCGGGCTCACATTGAAAAGCACCTGCCTCAGCCACTGCGTGGTCAGAGCTGCGAAAGCCAGGCCAAGCGCGGCGCCGATCACCGTCACACCTATGCCGCGGCGCAACACACCGCCCACGATTGTTCCCGCGGACGCCCCTAGAGCCATCCGGATTCCAATCTCCCGCGACCTTTGCGTCACCGACCGCGCCACCATGGCGTAGAGTCCGGTCGCCGCGAGCACCATCGTCAGCAGCGAAAATGCCGAGACCATCTCGGTCACGATCTGATGCGGCGTAAACGTGACGTCGATCAGGTGTTGCACGCTGACCATGTCGGGCATGGGGATATTGCCGTCGATCGCCGAGATTTGCGCGCGGATCGCCGATCCCAGGCGTACTGCGTCATCGCTGCCGTCTCCGGCGCCGCGCACTACGAAATTCGCGCGGCGCGTCGGGAACTGGCGCATGGCCACGTACATCTGGTTCTCCGGCCGCGTGTCCAAAGCGAATCTCTGGATCGGCTTCACGACACCGACAATCTCCACCGGCTCGGATTCCTTCGATCCAATGCGGAGGTGCTGCCCGAGGGGATTCTCCTTAGGCCAGTAACGCTCGGCCATGACTTCGCTGATCACCGCGACGCGCGGCCGGCTGGCTTCGTCGCTCGTTTCGAAATCGCGTCCAGCGAGCAGGGGAATTTCCATCACCGCGAAGTATCCCGGGCTAACGGACGTGTAGCCCGCTGTCGGCACTTCTCCCGGTTGCGGATCGGGCCGCCCCTCAATCCAGAAGCGCCGGGTCGATCCGGTCTCTCCGAATGGAATGTGCTCGACGGCCGCGGACTTCTGCACGCCCGGCAGCGCGCCGATGCGATCCCCAACCGACTCGAGCGTGCGGCCGGCCCGCGGCAAGTCCTCATACAACTTCGGCGGCAGCGCGACATTCACCGACAGAAGCCCGTCGGCGCGGAAGCCGGGCTGGGCGGCGAGTAGTCCGCCGAGACTTCTTCCGAGGAGCGCGGTGGCGATCAGCAGCGCGGTGGCGAGCGCGATTTCCATCCCCACCAGACCATCCCGAATCCAGCGTCCGCGGCGGCTCGGCGAACCGCGTCCAGAGCCTTCTTTCAGAACCGCGTTCAGGTCCAAGCTCGAACATTCGAGAGCCGGCGCCAATCCGAAGATCAGGGCGAAGCCGACAGCGACGAGAAATGCAAAGACCAACGCGCGCCAGTCGACCGGAATCTGCGCCATGTCGCGAAGGTAAACGCGATTCTCGTAGGGAATCGAATTGCCGATCCAAGTTGTGATGCCCTTCGCTATGGCGATGCTGCCCGCCGCGCCGGCGATGAATAACAGGACGTGCTCGGTGAGCAACTGGCGGATGACTCGTCCGCGCGAGGCTCCCATGGCGAAGCGAACCGCGACCTCTTTCTGTCGCTCGACTGATTTTGCCAGCATCAGGCCGGCGATATTCGCGCACACCACCAGCAGCACGAAGAGGGTGAGGGCAAAACACACAACCACGATTTCGTTCCCCTGGTGGCGGCCGATTTCCTCCGCCAAAGACGACGTGTACACGCCCATGCCGCGATCAGCCTCCGGGTAGCTCTTTTCGAGCGAGCGAGCCAGATCCGCCAGCGATTCCTGGGCGCGCGCGGCGGAAATGTCCGATTTGCGCCGCGCCATCACTCGCAGCCAATGATTGTTGCGATCGGCCCGCGCCGCCGACGATAAAGCCAGCGGTGTCAGGAACTCAAACTTGCCGAACGGAAACTGGAATTTCTCCGGCAAGACTCCGGCGACGACGGCCTTCTCGTTGTCGAGTTCCACGGTCCTGCCCGGCAGCGTCGAAAGATCGCCGGGGAACCTGCTTTGCGCAAAGGCGTACGCGAGCAGGACGGCGCGGTGCGCCCCCGGGCGATCCTCTTCGTCGAGAAAATCGCGGCCGTAGAGCGGCGCGGCTCCCAGCAGGCGCAGGAAATTGGCGCTGACGCGCATGGCAGCGGCGCGCTCCGGCCGGTCGCCGTTCGTAAAATGGAACGTCCACTGCGACCAGGCCGACATTCCTTCAAAGGACGAATCCCGCTGCCAATCCTCAAAGTCGCCCGCCGAGACGTTGGTGTACCAGCCCTTCTTCAAATTCAGCGACTGCAGGTACATGAGACGCGCGCCGTCGCGGTAAGGCAGCGGGTCGAGCACCCAGGCTTCGAGCATGCTGTACATCGCCGTGGCGCCGCCGATGCCCACCGCGAGCAGCAGAACAGCGAGGATCGCAAAGCTAGGTTGCTTGGCGTAGAGACGGAAAGCGGCGCGAAGATCGAGCTTCAGATTGTCCCAGATGCGGGCCCGAAATCCGGCGGCCGCCAGGCTCGCGGCTTCGTTCACCCACAAGAAGGGACCGGGATGCTCCTCCAGCCGCTCGGCAAAGAGCGCGGACATTTCGTCGCCGTAGTTGCGACGCATGTGGCGCGGCAGAAGCAGAAGCAGGCGCCGATAAAATGCCGGGGGCTTCATGCGAACCTCAAGGCCGCCTTCTTGCGGCGCGTCATTGCCACCAACTCAGTGAGGCGCGCCGTCTCCGCGACCAGCGCGGAGCGGCCCCGCGGCGTCAGCCGGTAGTAGCGCCGCCGCGCGTCATCCTCCGCGGGATTGGCGCGCTGGCTCGAGCCGGCGATGAGGCGGTCTTCCACGAGTCGCTGGATCGCCGTGTAGAGGGCGCCGGTGCCGGGACGCAGCTTGCCTTGCGTCTGGCGATCTATTTCCTTCCATATGGCATACCCGTGCCGGTCCTCATCGGCCAGCGCGAGCAGGACTTGAAAGCTGAGAGGCGTGAGAGTTGGCATATATCTCTCCCACAGATATATCTCCAGTTGAGCGACTTGGCAAGAGGAATCTTTTGAACGGTGGTGGCGGCGCACGGGTTCGAACCGTGGACCTAGGGATTATGAGACCCTCGCTCTACCACTGAGCTACGCCGCCGATCTTTCTATTCTATCAGGCAAATGTAAATTCCTGCAAAACGCGCCCGCCAGACCTTGACCTGCTTATGTCGTGTCACGATATAGTGAGGCGCATGAGAACGAAACGACTGCTTGTCCTGCTGATGATCGCTGCCTCCACGCTGGCCCAACCGAAGCCCAAGACCGCGGCGCTCGAAGGCCTCGATCCTGTCCTGCTCACCGAGGGCAAGGAGACGCCGGGCAAGGAGGCGCTCGCCGTGCAGCACGGCGCATACCTCTACCAATTCTCGAGCGAGGAGACGCGCAGCCGTTTCCAGAAGGACCCCGAGAAGTACGCGATCCAAATGGACGGCGCGTGCGCCCGCATGGGCGCGCCGGTCCGCGGGCTCGCGGATTCCTACTACGTCTACGATCGCAAGATCTACATCTTCGGAAGCAACGACTGCTACAAGGCGTTCTCGGCCGATCCAGCGAAGTACGTCGCGGACGCGCACGCCGCGCCCGCGTGGAAGCCGACAGCGGCCGAGCGCGCGCAAGGGCGGGCCCTGCTGAAGAAAGCGATCGCGGCGATGGGCGGCGAAGCGCATTGGAACGCGGTCCGCAGCTACGTGAGGATCCATCACGTCTCGAGGCCGCAGGGGGACAACACCATCACCGACGTCGCGCGCATGCCCGAGTCATTTAGAGCGGAGACGGTGTTCCCTCAAGGCAGCTACGGCAACTTGATCACTCCCGCCGCGCAATTCACCTTCTTCCGCGAGGAGGGACAGGCGCTACCGAAGACCTTCAGCGAAGCGATTGCCGACGGAATCTCCACGCTTCCGGTGGATGTGCGCCGCGACATCGTCGATGCCGGCCGCTCGCCGGCTGCCCCGTCCCGAAGGAAGGACCAATGACCACCATTGAGGCATTCATCGCCGTCACGCGCTTCGGCCTGGGGCCCAAGCCAGGCGAGTTGAGCCGCGCGCAGGCCAATCCGCGGGGCTGGCTGACGGCGCTGCTCGGCGGCGA